>CAZFFM010000083.1:0-11969 GCA_964517425.1 uncultured Ardenticatenales bacterium
ACAAGACCGGTACGCTGACCCAGAACGCCATGACGGTCCGCAAGCTGGTTGTCGGGAGCGAGACCTTCGCGGTGACCGGTTCCGGTCACACACCGCAGGGCGGCTACGAACGGGACGGGGCGGCTGTGGCCGAATTGCCTCCAGGCGTCCGGCGGGCGTTGACTGTGGCCGCGCTCTGCAACAACGCGCAGATTCGGCCCCCGTCAAACGGGCAGACCGCGGGGGGGTGGGCAATCACCGGCAGCCCGACCGAAGCGGCGCTCATGGTTGCTGCTGCCAAGGGGAACGTCTGGCGCAATGAATTGGAACAGTCCCGCCGCTTTCTTGCGGAGTTGCCTTTCGATTCGGAGCGGAAGCGTATGAGCGTGGTCTGGGCCGGCCCCAACGGCGAGACTCGCGCTTATGTGAAGGGTGCGCCGGATGTCGTCCTGGGCCTGTGCACGGCGGCGATAGACGCCAACGGCGAAGTGTCGCCCCTCTCGCCTGAGAGGCGGGAGGCTCTTCGTTTGCAAAATGATCGTCTGTCGCAGCAGGCCATGCGTGTGCTGGCCGTCGCCTATCGTGACATCCCGCCCGCATTGCAAAGCGGTTTGGCCGACAGGGGCCCGGATGAACTGGAGACAGGTCTGACCTTCGCCGGCCTCTTCGCGATGAGCGACCCACTGCGGCCGGAGGCGCTCTCCTCCGTGCAGGCTTGCCAGGCGGCCGGCATCCGCGTGGTGATGATCACCGGAGATCACCGCGAGACGGCCGTAGCCATCGCCCGCGAGTTGGACATTTTGGGCCCGGACCATCGCGTGATTACCGGCCGGGAACTGGACGGTCTGCCGGACGAATCATTGCAAGAGGCGGTGGAGGACATCCGTGTGTACGCGCGCGTGTCGCCGGCGCACAAGCTGCGCATCGTGCGTGCCTGGAAGTCGCGGGGCCACGTGGTGGCCATGACCGGCGACGGCGTGAACGACGCGCCGGCCCTGAAAGAAGCGCAGATCGGCGTGGCGATGGGCCTCTCCGGCACGGACGTGGCCAAAGAAGCGGCCGATATGGTGCTGACCGACGATAATTTTGCCTCCATCGTCGCCGCGGTAGAAGAAGGACGCGTCATCTTCGACAACATTCGCCGCTTCATTCATTACCTATTGTCCTGCAACATCGGTGAGGTGTTGACCATGTTTGTGGCTACGCTGATCGGTATGCCACTTCCGCTGGTACCCATCCAGATTTTGTGGATTAACCTGGCCACCGACAGCCTGCCGGCTCTGGCCCTAGGCGTGGAGGAGGCCGAGCCGGGAATCATGCAACGCGCGCCGCGCCCGGCCGATGAAGAGGTGATCAACCATCCCATGCCCCTGGTGATGGGGCTGCAGGGGGTGGTAATTGGAGCCGTCACCCTGGCGGCCTTCACTATTTCGTTCTACTTGTGGGGTGAGAGCGTGCGCGAAGCCCGCGTGATGGCCTTCTCCACTTCTGTGGTGGCCCAGAACGTGCATGCTTTTAACCTGCGCAGCAACCGCATTTCCTTGTTTCGCCTGGGCCTCTTCTCGAACATGGCCTTGGTGGCATCCTTTGTGATCATGGTCATCAGCGAGTTGGTCATCATTTACGTCCCCTTTTTCCAGCCCTTTTTCCAGACGCTGCCGGTGACGTTAGCCGATTGGGGAATCATTCTCGCGCTTGGGTTTGTGCCACTTCTGCTCATGGAGGGAGCCAAGTTTGCTTGGGGGAGGCTCGGACCGTGAGTCCGTCGTGGGGACGAACGACCAAGCAATGGATCGTAGCCATCTGGCTGATTGTGGGGGCACTGGCGATCTATACGCTTTGGAATCTGGTGCTCCCGCTGGCGTTGGCTGTATTGCTCGCCTACATGATGAATCCGCTGGTAGACGGCATCGTAGCCCGTTTCCGCCTGCCCCGCCTGCTGGTCACTGCCCTGGTGTACCTGGTTCTGGTGGTTCTAATCAGCCTGGCCCCCATTCTTATCGTGCCGGAAGGTTTCATCCAGCCGATCAGTCGAGCGCAACTGGACCTGAACAAAATCCTGTTATCGCTGCGCGACAGCATCGCCTCCTACGGCACGCTCCGTGTGGCCGGCTACGTTGTCGATCCCACACAGGTGTACCAACTCGTCCTGGACAATCTACAGGCATCCTTGTCCCAGGTGGCCCCTCGCTCGGTGAATGTATTCTTCGGCGTCGCCACCGGCTTCGCCACGACGGTGTTGTGGCTGATCCTCATTCTGGTCGTCTCGTTCTACCTGGTGAAGGACTCGCCGAGCATCTTGGATTACATCGACTCGCAACTTCCCCCCCCTTATCGCGATGAAGTGTGGAACCTGATCTACACCATCGGCGATGTATGGAACGCATTCCTGCGCGGTCAATTGCTTTTGGGGAGCGTGATCGGAGTCACTGTGGGTGTGAGCATGTTCGTGTTGGGCGTATCTAACGCCGCCGTCTTGGGACTGATTGCCGGTATTTTGGAGATTGTGCCCAATCTCGGTCCAATCATCTCGATGATTCCGGCAATCTTGATCGCGTTGTTCCAAGGGTCTTCACACCTGCCGATCTCCAACGGTTGGTTTGTACTGATTGTGCTGGGAACGTACACCCTGATTCAGCAGATCGAGAACAATGTGCTGGTGCCCCGTATCATCGGGGGGAGCGTGGACCTGCACCCGGTAGTCGTGTTGGTGGGTGCCGTTGCCGGTGCCAGCATCGGCGGCATTCTGGGCATCTTCCTGGCTGCACCGACGCTGGCTACCGTGCGTGTGTTGGCGGGCTACGCCTACGGGAAATTGCTGGCACCCGGCGAAGAGGAAATCGAGAAACAGGGAGCGGCGAATGTGGAACATCCCCCCGACGATGAACACGAAACGATGAACGAGAATCCGGCGCAAGGAGAGACAGCTCGTGAGCCTTGATGTTTCGATGGTACAAGCCGTCCTGTTCGACCTGGACGGAACGTTGATTGACACGGACGATGTGTTGGTGGACATGCTCACCGAACGCTTCGGTTTCTTGCTCCCCATTGTACCCGACCACGACGCAAAACGGTTCTTCCGCAGGCTGGTTATGTGGAGCGAAGGGCCCACGAACTATGGGATCGCCCTGCTTGACCGGCTGGGCCTGGACGCGACGCTGCTCGGCCTGACCAACCGGTTGCGCAAAATGAAGGGCATCGGCACCAGTCACCAGTTCCGTCTGGTGGAGGGAGCCGTGTCCACCGTGCGCTCCCTGGCCGGCAAGTATCGTCTGGCTGCGGTGACCACCCGCGCGCCACGTGAGGCAAACGCATTCGTCGAGCAGGCCGGCCTGCGGACGGTCCTGGAGGTGGTGACGACACGGTTGGACACGTGGAGACTCAAACCCCATCCGGCCCCAATCATCCGCACCGCCGACTTGCTGGGACTCCCCCCTCGCAATTGCCTGATGGTTGGCGACATGGACACCGATATCCTGGCGGCCAAACGGGCCGGCGCGCAGGCCGCCGGCGTGCTCTCCGGGTTTGGGGACGAAGCGGAGTTGCGCAACGCCGGCGCCGACCTGATCGTGGGGAGCGTGGTCGGTCTGAAGGAGTGGTTGTAAAGCGCGTGAATGAGACCTTTTTGCCATTGACCCCGCCTGTTGTTTGATGTATACTGGGTGGTGCGAAACAGTGATAGAGGAGAAGCCCTGTACCTCTGGCGTACCATCTTGATTACGGGAGGGTGTTCGTGCAAAATCGTCGCTACTTTGCCATAATCCTTGCTTGCAGTTTCTTCTTGCTCGCGGTCGCAGTTCTGGGCACATCTGTGGCCCGGGCCACGATTCAATCTTCCGCCAACACGGTCGCCGGCCTAAGCCCCGTCGCTCCCGCTTTCACCGGCACCGCAGACCACCACCCCGGCGTGTATGTATTCTACGATTCGCCGGGCGATGATCCCCTCGTTTTCCACAACGTGGGTGGGCATCGCAGCTACAAATGGGTCCAGCTTGAGCCGTCGGAGGGGAGTTACCGCTGGGATCGAACCGACGGTTTCTTGCGGGACGAAGCGGCCAACGGAAAGCCTGCTGCTTTGGGCTTGCAGACCTATGCCGGCATTCCCGGCGAATACACCACGCCACAGTGGGTGATCAACGCCGGTATGCGGTCCATCGAATGCTATTCCGGTGGCAGTACCTACCACATCCCCCGCTATTGGGATCCGGTTTATCTGCAAAAGTACGGCGACTTCATCGCGGCCTACGGCGCCCGCTACCGGAACGACTCGCGATTGGCCTGGGTGCAGATCGGTGCCGGTATCTGGGAAGAGACGCAGCCCGCGTACCCCAGTCGCCAGGAATGTGTCCAGGCAGTAAAGAACGCCATGGACGCCGATTTTGGCTTCACCAATGACACGCAGCGCAGCATGAAGTGGGTGGAAACGGTGGAGACAATTGCCCAGATGTATCGCAATGCCTTCGGTCCGGACAAGCCGGTACTTCTCCAAAACGCGCCGAAGTTCATTTCTGGCTGGGAGGGAGACGAGTGGGGCCGCTATGCCGCCGACCACGGCATCGGCTTGAAGCACAACGGTCTCCTGGCCGACCATCCGGGGGGAAACGGAACCTACCATTCGGCCGAGCTTTATTGGGATCGAGTGCCCATCGGCTTCGAAAGCTACAGCAATTACCTTCCTACCAGCAACGACGTCTACTGGGGCGTACTGGCCGGCCTGGACAAACATGCCGACTACTTCAACTTTGCCCGCGACCTGTTTAATAACAGCACCGGTTATGACCTCAACGTCAATCGTGAGGCGTTCGATTATGCCAACCTCTACGCCGGCCGGGTGTTGACGAATACGCCGGACGTGTGGGTCGCTTTGCGCGAAACAGAGCAGCCCTGGGGCGAGCCGGGCAATTTCAACTTCTGGCTCTACCAGAAAGACAACGCCCCCGGCGGCCGCACTGTTGCCGTGAGCGATGCCACTCCTTCTGCCAAGGAAGGTCGCTATTGCCGGCGCACGGATCAGGCAACCGGCAACCCGTACATGTATTTTGATATTGACAATGATTACTTGTTCGGGGCAAGCCAGCTTGTGACCATTACCGTTACCTATTTTAATTGGAACAATGACCGTTGGGAACTCCTCTACGACTCCAACTCGGGAGAGAAGGCGGCTACCCCGGTCGGTTCCAGCAACGCCTGGGTGCAAAAGGGGAACGATTACACGTGGAAGAAGGCTGTCTTTGTGATCCCCGATGGCCGGTTTGCCGACGGACTCTCGTCTTATACCGATTTCCGGATCGACTCGCGCAGCCCGTCCGGCAGCCCCGACGGAGACGAATACATCCAGATGGTACACGTGGAGAAAGGGAGCGCTCCGCCGCTGGTGGGTGACCTGGACGGCGATTGCGATGTTGACAGTGCCGACCTCAATCAAATACTGGCCACGTGGGGGAGCGTCGTGGGGGATGGCCAATATCAAGGCGCTTACGATCTGGTCAGCGACGGCAAGATAGATTTGCTGGACGTCATGACTGTGGCCGCCAATGTTGGGCAGCATTGTTAGCAAGCTGTCGGAGGGATCCGTTTTTTCTTGTAACTGTCTAACGAAGCTTCGCCTCAAACCGACAAGTTCATGGGACACAGCTTTGCACAGATCAAAAAAGCTTTATCCGTGTTCATCCGTGAGAATCTGTGTTCAAAATCTTGACTCGTTTGTAAAGAATTTGCTCCCTCAAGGGTTTCAGCGACCACACCGGAAACACCTGCTTCACTTTCCATCTTGCCACGGATTACACAGATTTTCACGAATTTCTTGTTTTTTCTGTGTTGATCTGTGGTAGATTCAGGAGACGCTGAACGGTTACAAGAAGTCTTTCCTTCGTGCTTTTGGCCCTTAACGTATTCACCCACCCTTTGATCTGCATCAAAGACAGGAAGAAGTTTTCGTGGTATACTACAACCAAGATACAAAGTTTTTCTTTGGGCCTTCGTGCCTTTGTGGTTAATCTGAGCATAGAGGAGACGACAAATAAACGGAGCGAACTGTGGACGCGCACGTACGGGGAGCAGAATCTGTTGATCGATACCAAGATGATGATTGACGAGGTGATGGAGCGGCACCCGGAAACAGTGTCTGTGTTCTTGCAGTTTGGCATGGATTGCTATGGTTGTTCCATGGCCCGTTTCGAGTCGGTGCAGGATGGGGCCGACGCATATAACGTAGATCTCCATTTGCTCGTGCAAGCGCTGAATGAAGCGGCGCGGAAAACAATATTGTTGGAGGACAGAACATGACCAATATTCAGCAGACAAGCGATTTCTACGACCGTCTCGCTCGCTATTATGATGTGCTGAACGACTGGGACTCGCGCCTGGCCTTCGAGGGGCCCTTCTGGCGTCGGCTTCTGTCCGAAAGTAATGCGCACACCGTCCTGGACGCGGCCTGTGGCACCGGAGGGCACGCCTTGGCTTTTGCGGGCTGGGGCTATGATGTGGTCGGGGCCGACATCAGCACGCGCATGATTGACGTGGCTCGACAACAGGCCGCCAGGCAGGAGCGCACGGTCGCTGCCCGCACACGGTTCGTCGTCTCCTCGCTTGGGCAATTGCCACGCAAAATAGACCCGCCGGTGGATGTGGCCCTCTGCGTGGGAAACTCGCTGCCCCACCTGCTGACCAAACGCGCGTTGCGCGCCGGCCTGTTCGGGCTGACCCGCTGCCTGCGTCCGGGTGGAAAGCTGGTGCTGCACACGTTGAACTACGACCTTCGCTGGCAGACGCGCCCACGCTTTTTCGGCGTGAACAGCGGCCGGCTGGATGGCCGCGAGGTGCTGGTTTGGCGCTTCGCCGACTACGGCCGCGCCCGGCTGACCTTTCATATCGCCCTCTTTGAGCAACAGGGGGACGGCTCGTGGCAAGTGAACGTGGGCAGCACACCGCAACGGCCTGTTTTTCGCGATGACTTGCTCGCCTTGCTGGCAGAATTGGGCGTAACCGTCGAAAAGGTGCTCGGGGCCTTCGACGGGCGACCATTCGACCCGCAATCTTCCCCCGATTTGATCGTGGTGGGAGCGGTTCCGGAACAATGAGTGAGACGTAAGCATACAAGGAGTGGAGGAAACCATGTACGAGACCTTGGGAATTTCGAAGCCGACGATTGCCTACACTGTTTTGCACCAACGGAAACCGGATATCGAGACAGCAGCCTATCGCGCCACGCTCTTCGAGTTGTATAACCTGGTGGGGCAGCGGTGGGCCGAGATGTCGGACCGCTTGCGTGACGCTGGCCACGCCGGTTTGGGGCCGATCTCCTGGCGTGAGGTCGCTTTCTCCCTGCATCGTGCAGATCTGGAGACGTGGCTGGCCAGCGGCCGGGGCTACCTCAGCACAATGAAGATGGATGCAAGCGCGGACGCGCCGGAGATCGAGGAATCGATTTTCGTGTTCGAAGGTTCCGGCGGCTACGATGTGCTGGAACACATTGTGCGCAATGTGCTGGGGGTGTATGCCCCGCCCCACGGCGTACACATCCAGCAGCACGGCCCGCTGGCCTTCGGAACGTACGACCGCGTGCTGGCCCTGCCCGGTGACGAAGGGGGCTGGCAGGCTGTCTTCGCCTTCAACAAGGGCAAGGCCCGTTACGGCGCGTTCCGCAAGGCGATTCGGCGCACGATGGAGCGTCTTGCCGAGGAGACCGGCTGGGGGGCAATCGTCGCTTGGCAACGGAAGCTGGGCCTGGGGTATGGCCGTGAATTTGTCGTGCGCATCGAGTTGGGCGATGACCCTTCCCGCTTGGCGGAAGCGGTGCGCAAAATCGAAGAGGTGGGCATGGAGCCGGCGAAATCGAGCATCGTCCGTTTTGGCAAGGCGATGGTAGCCAGGGATGTTACCCTGTGAGGAGGACTGATGGCAGAGAAAGACCGTAGAGAAGAGAGTACACAGCCTGACTGGCTTGATTCTTCGCGCATCACGTTGCATCTGGACGTACGTGAGGACCAGCGCAAGGGGGAAGAACCATTCCACAAGATCATGGAGGCCGTTCGTCAGATTGAACAGGGTGACATCTTGCTATTGCACAACACGTTCGATCCGGTGCCTCTTTACGAGGTGTTGGGAAAACTCGACTTCGATGGCTGGGGACGGCAGGTTGGGACAGAGGACTGGGAGATATATTTTATCCGGCGGGATGCCGGCCGTTCACCGGCTGCGGAGCCGGCTGCCAAATCGCCACCGCGCGCGGGACGGGTCATCGAGATGGATAATCGCGGCATGGAGCCACCCCAACCGTTGGTGCGCATTATGAACGCACTCGCCGAGATGGGTCCGGACGATATCCTGGTGGCGACGATGCCGCATCGCCCCATGCACCTCTACCCGATCCTGGATGAACGTGGTTTTTCCGTCCACACCGAAGACTTACCGGGTGGCGAAGCAAAGATCGTGATCAGGAAGAGCGGGGGTTGACGGCGAAACGATGAATGGCGAAGAGATAGAGAAAGAAAAGAGATAGGGATAGAGATGCCGAAGCCGGCCTGAGCAGTAACCCAAAATCGCAACATCTGATGACTGTAGAAAGGAATAGCTATGACCGATCCAATTGAGCAACTGATGCACGAACATCAGGAGGGGTTGGCGGCCCTCGACCGCCTGGAAAAGGATGCGCAGCAGGTGGCTGCGGAAGGCTTGTCACCCGAAACGAAGGAAGCGATGAGTCAGGCACTATCGTTCATTAACGGCGAGATTCGCGGACACAACGAGAAAGAGGAGGAGGTGCTATTTCCGGCGCTGGCTCCGTTCCTGCCCAGTCCCGGCGGGCCGGTGGATGTCATGCTGGCCGAACACCGTGAGCTGTGGACCCTCAATGATCGCCTGGTGGCCGAATTAGCCGAGCCGTCGCCGGACCGTGCGAATTTGTCCCAGACGGCCTTGGGTATCGTTCAACTCTTGCGAAGCCACATCAGCAAAGAGGACAACATCCTCTATCCGATGGCCCGTCAATTTCTGGGCGAAGAAGGGCTGGCCGAGGTCGCCCGAAAAGTGGAGGCGTTGCAAAAGTGATTGCTGCACAGGGGCTGGCCGGCACACATCCCACGACGCCCCCTCTTGCGCTGCGGATGATGGGGGTAGGAATGGCCGCCCTGTTGATTGCGAGCAGCGGCCTGGCCCTGGAAACTCCCCTCCTGCTTGGCTCGTGGCAGGCACCGCATTTGTTGGCGTTCGTCCACTTGGCTCTGCTCGGCTGGGTGACAATCCTGGCTGTGGGGGTGCTATACCAAATGCTGCCGGTGATTCAGCAAGCGGCCTTGTGGGGCGAGGCGAGCGGGCCGTTTGTGCTGGGCGGATTGGCGATAGGCACTGCGGGACTGGCCGTCGGGTTCTGGACGTTCCGTGTGCCCTGGCTGATTGCCGGGGGTACGCTGGTGGTTGCGGCGCTGGTGGTTTTTCTCGTGGCCATGGCCGGTACGCTGCGACGGGTCACGGCCTGGAACATGAAAGGCGTGTACGTGGCCTTCGCGTTAGGCTACCTAGCCCTGACGATCATTCTAGGCTTGGCCATGGCGCTCGACTTTCGATTTGGATTCCTGGGGCCGGCGCTGGGCCGGCTCCTCGTCGTTCACGTGCATCTGGGCGTGATCGGCTGGCTGACGGTATTGGTCGTCGGGGTATCGTATCAGTTGGTGCCCATGTTTGGGCTGGCCCACGGCTACAGCGAGCGCCCGGCGTGGTTGGTGCTGGTTTTATTGAACTTTGGGTTGCTCACCCTGGCCATGGCCGTGCTGATGGATACGACTCTTTTGATCAAGGCGTTGGCGGCCTTGCCGGTTCTGGCCGGTGTGGCCCTGTACGTTGGGGACATGGTGCGCATCATCCGCCGGCGCATGCGCCGGCGCATGGACATTAGCCTGCGCTACATGCTGGCTTCGCTCGTCTATCTGCTGGCTGCGGCGGCCACCGGCGTGGGCTTGCTTTTGCGCTTGCCTGCCGAACGGTGGGCCATCGCCTACGGCTACCTGGCAATTGCTGGCTGGGTCGGTTTGGTGGTGATCGGCATGGCGCACAAGATCGTCCCTTTGTTGGTGTGGCATGTGCGTTTTGGCGGCCGACTGGGGTTGGAGAAAGTCCCCTTGCCGAACGATCTGTTGAGCGAGCGGCTTGGTCTTGTGGTGTTGGGCTTATGGAACGTGGGAGTTGTGGGTACTACCGTCGGCTCGGTGACACGGGTGGCGGTCGTCGTGCAGGTTGGGAGCGCAATGGTCGCCCTGGCTGCATGGCTGGCGGCCTATAACCTGGGCATGACCATCGTGGCCCAAGGCGGCGACCAGGAATCAGGAGGATGACATGACCAAACTCTCTGCTAACGGCGTGCGCAGTGCGCTGCGCTTTGTGTTCGACCCCGAACTGGGCTTGAACGTCGTTGATCTGGGGTTGATACGGGACATTGTCGTGCAGGACGGCCACGTCACCGTGATGATGACCTTGTCGACACCGGCCTGTCCGCTGGCCGGGACGATTGTGCAGGGCGTGGAGCAAGCCGTTCGGGCTCTTGAGCCGGTGACTGCCGTGGATGTACAACTTGTGTGGGATCCCCCTTGGTCGCCAGAGCAGATTTCGCCGGAGGGCCGCCAACAACTTGGGTGGTAGAGAAACCACCGGCGCGGCGCGTCCCCAGAACCACCGCAAACCGGCACAACGACTTGCAAAGCTACCCCCACACTGGCCCGCGCGACAGCGCGGTCGGTTGCACGCTTTGTAAAAGTCCATAAGCACGTTCCCTGTCACGTTCCCCTTGGCGCACCGCGTGAACGCGCTCAAGCGCGTTTTCGATAGCAGGCGGCGCATTCATTCAGCTCTTGCTAACAGCCAATGCAAACTTTCTTGGTGAGTACCAGAATAAAACAGCCAAAGAGGGTGACGTTCAGAAAGAGCAAGATGCTTAGCAGGAAGTACCAGTGTTTTTCCGTGATGAGTTCGGAGCGAAAACGCATTCGGCTCTCCTTTCCTTATAACGTGAATGGATCATGAGGAAGATGGCAAGGTAACATCTCCGGCGAGAAGACGGTGCAAACGGCCTTGATCATCTCGCACCAGAAGTGCGCCGTCTGCATCGACGGCTTCGGCAAGGCCATGAACAATGGTGCCCTGGTTGGTCACCGTGACCTCGCTCCCCAGGGTTTGCAGCCGGCTGCTCCACGCCTTTTGCAACGTTTCGGGCTGGTAGATTGTCGGCATCCAGGCTTCAATTTGCAGTAAGATGGTGCGCAGGAGGGTTTGTCGCGAAAGGTTGTGGCCGGCCTCCGACGCCAGCGTGGAAGCTTGCGGAGCCACGTCCTGCAGGAGAGCGCGGTCAAAGTTAACGTTTATTCCCATGCCTACGACAACGAAAGCAAGATGTTGGCCGGTCACAGCGGTTTCGGTCAGAATGCCGGCCACCTTGCGCCCGTCTACGAGGAGGTCGTTTGGCCACTTTAGTCCGACGGGCAGGCCGGTCGTTTCGGTGATCGCTTCGGCAGTGGCGAGGGAGCAGGCCATGGTCAATCGTTGCACCTGAAGGGGCTCCAGCTTCGGGTAGAAAACGAGCGACATGAGTAAACTACTTCCGTGGGGGGCGTACCATTGCCGGCCTTGGCGACCACGCCCCGCGATTTGCTCCTCCGCCAGCACCAAAGTGCCTTCGGGCGTACCACGGTTGGCCAGGTCACGAGCCAGGTCGCTGGTAGACTCCACACGGTCATGGCAATAGAAGGTCTTTCCGATCACCTTCGTTTCAAGACGTGCCAGGTCAATACCGCTGAGTGGTTTATTCTCGTTCATGTTTATCATGATACTATAGACTGTGCCATTCGTCAAACTTTGGCGTTCACTCCGCAAGTGAATGCTCGTGAAAATCTTGCCGGCCGGTGGCCGTCATTTTTTTGCGCGGCAATTCTCTCAAATAAACCACGAGGGCACAAAGAACAACCAGGTTGAATGTTTCGACGTTGGAACTGGAGTCTGGCGAA
>CAZFFM010000084.1:0-11956 GCA_964517425.1 uncultured Ardenticatenales bacterium
GTCATTGAAGAACTGCGCGCGTCCATCCATCTTGCTCTAGACGCTGGAATCAGGGAAGAGAATATCATCATCGATCCGGGCATTGGTTTTGGGAAAACTGTCGCCCAGAACCTGGAACTGCTTGACAGGCTCCCTGAATTGCAGGTGCTCGGTTTTCCGATACTCGTAGGTCCCTCGCGCAAATCCTTTATCGGCTACACGTTGCATGTCCAGCCCGATGAACGGGTTTGGGGGACAGCGGCCGCCGTCACGCTTTGTGTGGCCAGGGGAGCCGATATTGTTCGCGTACACGATGTACTCGAGATGGGACAAGTTTGTCGTATGGCAGACGCCATTGTCAGGAGAAAAAGGCCAAACGTATGAACACGATTGAGACGATGACACTAGACAACGGACTACGCTTGCACGTTGTGCCCATGGATTCCTATTCTGTCGGGGTAGGCTTGTTCATTCGCGTTGGCTCTCGTTATGAAGCAGACGAGGATGGGGGGATTGCTCATTTCATCGAACACATGCTGTTCAAGGGGACAAGACAGCGGCCTTCCGCCAGGGATCTCTCTCTGGCCATCGAAGGCATCGGTGGTATCTTCAATGCCAATACCGGACGGGAGTTGACGACATACTGGGCCAAAGTCGGACGCGACCATCTGGAAATCGCCCTGGATGTCCTGACCGATATGGTGTGCAACTCTCTTTTTGAAGAAGAAGAGATCGAGAAGGAGCGGCGGGTCATTATCGAGGAGATCAACGAATCTCTCGACACGCCAGAAGATGTTGTTTTCTTGCTGCTCGATGAATTGATGTGGCCCAGCCACCCCCTGGGGCGCGACATCGCCGGCACGCGTGAAACTGTAGCCGGCCTCTCCCATGCCCAAATCATGGCCCTTTGGGATCGTTTTTACCGGCCGGCAAACATGGTTTTATCGGTTGCCGGACCGGTGGACCTGGAAACGGTGGCCGGCTTTGTCGCTCCACGCATGAAGACGCGGCAGAACGGTAACCGCGCCGGATTCCTGTCCGTCCCGCCGCATACACCGGGCCCCCAAGCGATCGTGCGAAACCGTGACATCGAACAAGCACATTTGTGCATCGCTTGCCCCGGCATACCACGCAACCATCCCGACCGGTTTGCCCTGCGCATGTTGAACGCGGTTCTCGGTGAAGGGATGAGCTCGCGCTTGTTTCTGGAGGTGCGTGAGCGTCAGGGCCTTGCCTACAGCGTCTATTCCTACAGTTCGTTTCTTTCTGATTCGGGCGTCATCGGCACCTATGCCGGCGTTGATCCCCAACGGATCGCTGATGCACTCGTCGCCATTTTGGGAGAGTGGGACCGGTTGCGCCAGCACCCGGTAAGCCAAGAGGATTTGAGTCGCGCAAAGGAGTTCGTCAAGGGGCGCACACTGCTGCGTCTGGAGGATAGTTATGCGAATGCCTCTTGGGTCGGCGTGCAGTCCGCACTGGACGACGAAGTGCGTACGGTAGAGGATGTCCTGTCGCAAATAGATCGAGTCACGCCCGACGACATCCAGCGCATTGCCCAGACCCTGCTCCTGGAAGAGAAACTACACATGACCATCGTGGGCTCGTTGACCGAAGAGGGCGATTGGACTCAAGGACTACATTTCTGAGGAATCTGCGTTACCGCCCACCTTCATGTTCGAAGGAACCACCAACGCACGAAGCGCCCAAACGTTGGAACGCTCAGCCTGTTCTTCTTTGAGCCTTGGTGTCTTCGTGGTAGAGGTAAGAAAAATGGGTGTTGTGCAGAACTATTCAAGAATAGTACGGCACAACACCCATTTCGACTCCTAACACAGAGGAGCACAGAAGAACGCTTTAGTTACTCAAAGAAAGCAGCATTTTTTGGCGTGTAGCTTTGCCACTGCTCCGGAACTTCCACATCCTCAAAGATAGCCTCTACAGGACACTCTGGCACACAAGCTCCGCAGTCAATGCACTCGTCCGGATGGATGTAGTATTGGTCCTCTCCTTCGTAGATGCAATCTACGGGGCAAACTTCTACACAAGCAGCATCTTTGACATCAACGCATGGTTCACAGATGATATAGGCCATGTTTTACTATCCTCCTCCTAATTAGATTCTTGTTGGCTGAAAGGGAGAATCAAACAGCCCACCAAATTGTATGGTACGGCAAAGACAACGCCGTTTCCGCCGACTGGGCGAATAGCACTTATTCTACCACAACTTTAGAAAATCTCCAAGTTTGGGTCTCTTGCAGATTGGCCATCAACATGTCCTTTGATCCCTCATTTTTCATGACGATTGCCCTGAACGGCGCATTTCCAGTCAGTCTTTATGCAGAGAGAAAGTGGACAGGGTAAGGTGATCGGCGGGGCCGGTGGAACCCGTTCGAACCGGCAGGCGTGCGCCGCTGCCGGGCTGGTAGAGACCGACAACCAAGTGGTAGATACCGGCGGGCACGTCTTCCGGCAAGGTCAACTCGTGCGTGTCTGTCACGGTATCTCCGCTTTGCCAGAACGAAGTCGGGAAGAAGCCGCCTCCGGGGGCGGCGTCGTCCTGCGCCCAAATCTGTCCGTCCGGCCCGACCAGGTGTACGAACACGGTATAATCGTTTTCCACCGGCTGTGCGGCCCGCCAGTACAAGGTCAGCGACCAGTGCCCGTTTGTCGGTTGCAGGTCATAGCCGAGCAGTTCAACCTGGTCGCCGAAGCGGGCCGTAAGCCGTGTTTGCGGGAGGGCCGCTGTGCTGGGGCCGATCTGCAGATAGTCGAGCGTGACCGTGTCGGCCACCGCGCGGCCCTGGTCATCGACCACGCGGAGGGCATGATCCGGCGTGCCATCGTAGAGGCCGGCAACCAGGCGATAGCGGCCGGCCTGCAGGTCGGGCGGGAGCGACAGGGTGTGAACATCGCGCACGGACGCGTCGTGGGGCCAAAAGAGGGGGCGATACCGTCCGCCCAGAATCCGTTCGTCGCTTTGACCGACCATCCGGCCATCCCTGTCGAGCAGGTGCAGGAAAAGCGTGTACTTCCGCTCTGCTGCGTTCAAGGCTTGCCATTGGAGATCGAGGCGCATCGTGCTGCCGGGCTTCGGTCTGGCGGCAAAACGCTCGTAGCGCGCCAGACGAATCTCGCCGGCGAAGTTGGCGTTGGCTGTGCGGGTGACCGCCGGTGTGGCCGGCGGCGTGTAGCCCTGCGCCAGGAACGCTACTGTGCCTTGCCCTGAATAGGCCACCTTCATTTGCGCCAGCACGAGTTGTGCGACATCCAGATCGTAGCGCGTCTCGAACCGCCAGCCATCCACGACAAACCAGAGACGGGGGTGCGCGCGCAGAGCCGCTTCCCAGCCAGCAGGTGTGACGAGGGGTGCGGCATCCGTCCAGCGGTCTACCTCTCGCCCGTCGTGTTGCATGACGTACTCTTGATAAGCCCGCTGGATGGCAAAGTAATCACTCTGGCCAAGGTAGAGCATGGATGCGGCCGGAACCGGCGAAGCGATGGCGTCTCCCGGCTGCCAGTGGTCACGTACGTAGGTAAAGGCCAGGTCGTAGCCTTCCACCTGGGCGTATGCGTAGCGCCAGCCGGTTATCAGGGTGAGCGCTGCCAGCAGAGCGACGATGCCGTACCAGGGCCAGTCGCTGCGGAACCGGCGGCTGGCGAAATGCCAGGCAACTTGCGCGGCTGCCAAATAGAAGAACGGCCACAGCATGAATGCGTAGCGCTCCCTCTGCCAGGTGGGACCTACCAGGAAAACGAGGACCAGTAGGATTGGCACGAAAACGATGTAGGTGGCGAGCAGTGGCTGCCAGCTGCCGGATAGCGGTTCTCTGCGCACCGCGCGAATCACCAGCCAGACGAGGCCGGCTGCGAAAAGCAGCGTTGCCGGTAGCCGCCACGAGGCCACGAACGAGGGTGCAAATATCTCAACCCCCCGCATGATGTGCCCCGGCAGGCGGAAGTAGGGCCGCGATTCTTGGATGGCCTCCAGATGTCCCGGCTGACCCAGCTTGTTGAGCAAGTAGATAATCGCCAGACCGGCGGCAGGAATCCCGAAGGGGAGCCAGACGGCCGGCCGCAGGGACCCGCGCAAGCCGCGCTGCCATAGCACAATCAGGCCAAACACCGGAAGCAGCAAGGCAGCCTCCGGTTGCGTGAAGAGGGCCGCCGTCAGCAGAATCATAGCGGCGATGCGGTCGCGCAGGCGGCTTTCGTCGCCGGCACCACGGTAGAGGAAATAGGTCGCCAGCAGGACGAGCAGTTGCAGCAACGCATACATGCGCGCTCGTCCGCCCCAGATGATCGCGTCAGGGTCTGCGGCCAGCCACGCGGCGGCGAGCAGTGCCGTGGGGCGATTGAACAGTCGCGTTCCCACGAAATAGACGGCGGCCACAGTCGTCACGCCGATGATCACGCCAGGCAGGCGGGCTACAAAAGTGTCCGTCCCGCCGAGCATTCGGAACACCGCTTCGATGTAGGTGAACACCATGCCGTGGCTATAGAAATTGCCGGATGGAAAGACAGGGAGGCCGGTGTCCAGGATTCTTTGGGCGGCCCAGATGGTGGTGAACTCGTCAATGAAGAGGCTGATTTGCCGGGCGTAGAAAACGCGCAGCGAAAGGGCCAGCAACAGCAGCAGCCCAATGACGGCTTCGGATTGCTTCCCCCTGTGTTTCTTGACGGCGAGCGTGTTAGTCATAGTCATGGAGCCTTGTCTCTAGATTTCGCGCCAAAACAAACTTATGGTATAATACGACCCGCAGAGTCCTCGCGCCACGCGCCGTCGTTTGTGGCGCTGTTCCGCCGGGAAGAGCAGGTTTTGCGTAAATCGGCCAGACCCGCCTGTGGGACATACGAATACGAAGGAGGCAGGACAAACAATGAGGTTGATAAAGAGTACTTTCGGACCCAATTTGCGTGCGGTTTTGATTGCTTGCATGGTGCTTCTGGTATCTCTTCTCGTTTTGGCCGGTACCATGGCGGCGGCAACTCCTTCGCTTTCGGTCAGCAAAACGGTGAATATTTCCTCGGTTGTGAAGGGAGAAATCGTAAAGTACACCGCAACCTTCTCGAACGGTACACCATCTGCTGTCACCCTGGCAACGGTGTCCGATACACTCCCAGCCAGCTTTCGCTTCCTGACCATGGTGGGTCCCACCGATGTTTGGGACGCGCCGACCGGCGACACGGGAACGATCGTGTGGACCGGGCCATACACCGTGCCGGCGACCGGATCGCTGAAGTTTGTTTATTCGGTATTGGCCAACGCCACCGCCAGTGAGCAGCCGTACTCGAATCAGGTGCAGGGGCTGGAGCAGGGCGGAGAAGCCACCGCTACCGCTTCCGCGGACGTAACGGTCATCGCGCCCAACGTGTTGGTCACAAAGCAGGTCACGCCAACGCAGGTCGTTGAGCAATCTCCGGTCACCTACACGGTGTACATCAGCAACACTGGCAACACCACGGGAACGGTCAACACGATTCAGGACCTTTTGCCCACCGGGTTTACGTTCCAACAGATACTCTTTCCGAACTGGATGGCCAATCCGGCCGGCGCGACCGGCCTGGTCACCTGGAATGGCCCATTTCAAGTCGCAGCCGGCTCGACCTTTACCATGAGCTATCGCACGCAGGCGGGTACCAACTCGCTCACTCCGTACGTCAACACCGTCACGGCGACGCTCAACACGGGCGAAAAACCGAGCGGTCAGGCACAAGTTGTTGTGCAGCCCTCGGTCTACCTGGCCTACCTGCCGGTCATCACCAAGCCGAACCCGCCGGCCCCGGCCGACAAGCTCGTTTTCGATGCGCGTCAGGGCTCGTCCGATTGGGAGATTTATACGGTAAAGACCGATGCCAGCGAGTTGACCATGTTGACCAACAATTCTGTCGGCGATTGGGGCCCGAACTGGTCGGCGGATGGCAGCAAGATCATCTTTGCCAGTTTCCGCGATGGCAATCAAGAGATATATACCATGGATGCTGACGGCTCGAACCAAGTCAACGTTACCTCCAATTCACTCTCTGACGATGAACCCCGCTGGTCGCCTACGAATACCCAAATCGCGTACCAGACGCGACGCAACAACATCCAGGGTGGCCAGTATTCCGAAATCTTTACGGCCAATCCGAACGGGAGTGGCACGAACAACGTCACCAAAAGCCTCTGGGCCGATTGGGACCCGCACTACTCTCCGGATGGGTCACGGATTGCCTACGTTGGCGCGCTCACGATCTATGCAAACATCTGGGTTGTGAATGCCGATGGTTCGGGACAACTCTTCCTGACGAACAACGAGCCCAAGCACGAAAGGGCGCCTTCATGGTCGCCCGATGGCAGCCGCGTCGTCTTCATCTCGGCAAGTTGGGACACACCCAACAACCGCTTCAAGCCCGATACCGCCGAGATCTGGGTGGCGGGTGCCGATGGCACGAGCTTGCTCCGGCTGACGAACAACAGCAAGGGCGACCTGGCTCCAAATTGGTCTCCCGATGGAACCAAAATCGTCTTCTCCAGCAATCGTGGCGGCAAGTACGATATCTGGGTCATGGGTGCCGACGGAAGCAATCCGCAGCAACTGACCGATACGTCGGGTGGAAACTATACACCCCTCTGGTCGCCCGATGGCACTGAGATCGCCTTCATTTCCTACCGCGACGGGAATGAAAAGCGGATCTTTGTTATGAACGCCGACGGGTCCAATCAGCACAAAGTGAGTGGCGACCTGCGAGACGTTGTTAATTTTGCCTGGATACCCCAAGGCACAGTTTCCACAGGACAGGCAAATCTACTCGATTCGTTTGGTCTGCCCGACTCGCTGGCCGACGTTTCCAAGGCCGAGTTCTGGTTGTCACAGGTTCCGCAGTAGGAGGTTGAACTCACTATCTTGGCACTTTTACCTGCACGATACGCAGGGATTGACTCACGGATGGAAAGAAGCATGGATTGTCACAAAAAAGAAGGAATCCGTGTTCGCTTCTATCCGTGAGCCGTGCCCGGTAGGGATCTCCTAACCCGGCTGAGCCAGAACCAAAAAGGCTAACCACAGATTGCACAGATTTCTCAGATTATTCTTGGTTTCTTAATCTGTGCCATCCGTGAAATCTGTGGTTCATTCCCTTGCTCAATGTACCTCATTTCGCCGGCTGGCAGACGATTTCGGCGCTGAACAGCGGGTCATCGGGCCAGTCGCGGCGCGGCACAATGTCCACCTGCCAGCAGAGCTGCCCCTCCGGCAAATCTGACGGCAGCGTAAGCTGGTAGCGCATGATCCTCTCCTTTTCCACAGCCCATAAACCGGTTGGGTAATACCCGTCGTATGGCGGGGCGGTTGTGGAGAGCCAGTCCCGGCCGCTTTCATCCACCAGGCGCAGGCGAAAGAGAAAGTTGTCCTTGACCGGGCGGACGGCCTGCCAGTGTAGCGCAACCTCGGCCATCTGACCGGACGCAAGTGCCGATTGGCCAAGGTCGTAACCGGTCAGGGCCAGCCGTCCGTCGAAGGTGTTTGACAGCGTACCGCTTGTCGCCGGCGTGTGCCCGCTCAACAGGGCCGGGCTGCGGTAGACCCAAGCGAAGTCCGCGTCTGCCAGTCGTGCCGTGAAAACGGGCTTTTGTGATTCTCGAAAGAACCGCACCAACGACGCGGTGGGCAGGTCCCGTTGCACCTGGCTGACGTAGAAAACCACGTAGTCCGAGAAGCGCCACGTCCCATCCCAATCCTTTCCCCTGCGCAGGGAGCGGGCTGTGCCTCGGAAATAGTAGCTGAACTGGCGCGGATAGAAGCTGGCCGCGCTCAACGCAGCCGCTTCGGGCCTGGCATTCAAGTATGCTGCGGCCATGTCCAGCCCCTCACCTTGGCCGAAGGGATAGGCGTACGCAGCGGCCTTCCCGCCACCGGCCAGCGGATTGAAGTAGGCTCCGTAGTATGGGGCCAGCCGCAGCCAGGAGAGGGAGGCGATGATGAGCAGGGCCGCCGCCAGGGCCAGGGCCAGACGACGGGCGGCGAGTATTCTGGGCCAGCGCGCTGTCGTCCAGGAAATCATGGCTCCAAGCAGCATGGCTGTTAGGATGTCTACGGCGGGGAAGACCGGCACGAGATAGCGTTCCCCTTTCTTCGCGGCCAGCGTCAGGGCCAGAGTGAAGAAGAAGACGTAGGCGAGCAGGCTGACGCCCACCAGGTTCGTCCGTCGCTCCAGCGGCCCGGTCAGGCCAGGATGGCGCGTTTGTCGCCAGAGCCGCCGGCCCAGCCAGGGGATCGCCAGCAAGCCGCCGATCAGCGTGACCGGCGTCAGGCGCAGCGGCAGGATGACGGCGTAGTATAGCGGCCCCGGCGTAGCCACTTCCTGGCCGAGGAAGTAGTTCGTGCCGTGAGACGTAATTACCCCCCAGCGGGAGCCTTTGAAAATGCGTATGGCCATGTCCAGCGGATGGAACCAGGCTGCCGGCCAGAGCAGGAAGAAGACGGCCCAGCCGACGGCAAACCAGAATGCGAAGGCCACGACCAGCCGGCGCAATCGCGGGCGGTCGAGTCGCCACCCCGCCGCAAGAAAGTAGCTGAACGCTGTGACCAGCGCGACAAACGGGACCAGAAAGAGGGCCGGCGATTTGGTGAGCAGCCCCAGACCCCAGAGGACTCCAGAAGCAAACAGGTATTTTCGCTCCTCGAACGAGAGGTAGCAGAGAAAGGCCAGGGCCGCACAAATCATCAGAGCCGTCAAGATGCCGTCGAGATGAACGATACGCGAGTGGGTCAGGAAGAACGGGTCGAGGGCGACGAGAATTGCGGCCAGCAG
The DNA here is from genome assembly GCA_964517425.1 of uncultured Ardenticatenales bacterium. Classification (GTDB taxonomy): domain Bacteria; phylum Chloroflexota; class Anaerolineae; order Ardenticatenales; family JAADHH01; genus JAADHH01. Next base: position 8,773 of record CAZFFM010000084.1, read on the forward strand.
GGCGACCGTGGGGCCAAAGAGCCGGCGCGCAAGCAAGAATACGCCCACAACGCCGAGCGCAGTGGCCAGGGCGGTGAAGAGGGCCGCCGTGCCCAGCAGGGCCGGCATTTCGGTGGTTGGCAGATGTTTGGCCAGCGCGGCCAAGCCGCCCGGCGGATCGAACCATGTTGTGCGCAGCCAGAGCATGGCGCTGAATCCCCACATGGGCACCACGCCGGGGTGATTGTTCTGCCAGGTGGCCATCAAATCCCCGCGCGCCAGCCCGGTGATGAAGAGCAACGACCGCTCTATCCAGGTTTCTTCATCGGGAAAAGCGAAGCGACCCAGACCAATCAGGCGGGGAAGCAATGCGAGCGCAAAGATTGCCAAAGGCCACCAGCGCGGTGCGCGGCGTGCCGGCAATAGGGACCCTGCGTACTGGTCTCCCGGCCGGCTCGCCGCGTCCGTCGCTGTTGCCGAAGCGCGAGCAATCTTGTCACGCGCCATTTGCGGTCATGCCTAGTTTAGTGGGGTGACGACCACTTCGTCCCAACTGGCCGGATGGAGTTTGTAGGACTTGAACCCTACAGTTCCTTGCAAGAAGGGGAGGTCTTCATCCACATAGTCTATGGCCAGCACGCCATCTACCCAAGCCTGGATATGAGCGCCGCGAACCTCGATGACGATGTCGTACCAGTGGTTATCCTGAAAAGTACCGGTGTATCTGGTGAAGTCCAGCTCCATCGGATTGCTGAAATCGTATAGATTTCCCGGGTTATTACAAGCAGCACCGGTACAATCGCCGGGGATTTGCATTTGCGTCAGGCGTACGAACCACGAATCGCGTGCGGGGTTTCCACCCATTACCAGGTAGTAGCCGGTCATCCACTGCCCACTGCCGTCGTTGCGCTCTTCGTACTGTCCGCGGAACCAGACACCGATGGTGCCATCGCCGTCACGCGACCACACTTTAGCTTTGACCTCGTAGCGGTAGTCGGTCCACTGTTGCGCGCCAGGGCCCAGGTACATGGCCACAGCGTCTTCAGCCCCTTTGCCCGGCTCAGATGCTCCGAACCACGCATGGTGGGTGAATGCGCCTCCCCCGTTCACACCGTCTTCGGGATCCCATAACCACTGTTCCGGATGGAGACGCCAGTAGTTGAGGAAGGGGGCCCAGTTCGGCGCTCCTGTCTCAAAGTCTTCTTGCAACAGTTTTTCCGTGCGCAAGGTGATCGCAGCGGATGCCGGGTGTACGGCGTACTGGGGCGGAGCGGCCAAAGCCGTGACGGTGTTGGTGTAGGTGCCTGCTGTACCGGCAGACTGTACGCGGTATGAGAATGTGATGTGGCCAGAGCCGGACACAGGAAAGTTTCCACTCCAAATCAGGTCATTGCCGGAGACGAGGGGCGACGCGGTGATGTCGCCGCCGGACACGATGCTGTCGAACGTGAAGCCGCTGGGCAGGCTGTCGGTGATGTGGGACAGGACGCCCGGTTCGCTGCCTTGGTTCTCGATGTCCACGGTGTAGGTGATAATATCACCTCGTGAGGCAAGGGTCGGGTTCGCCGATTTGTGCAGGAAGAAATTCGGCAGACTCCAGTTGTGGACCAGCATCGGTAGGTAACCGAAGTAGCGTTTTGGGCCTACCGTAACGGTTGTAGCGGCAGGACCCAGGCGTGTGCTGCCGCTCTGTGCCCACACTTGGTTTGTCTTGGTAATGTCTTCCGATTCGTTCGGGGTTAGGACGCGGTAGGAGAGAGTCTGTGCGCTTTGTGCCGGCACGGTGAAGGAGCCGGTCCAGTGGATTTCGCCGGTGGTTCCGTCGGGGGCAGTGGAAATGTCGCTTGCCGGTGTAATGGCGTCGAATGTGACTCCATTCGGCAGGGTATCTGTGATGATGTTGACCACGCCATCAGCAAAGCCGGTATTCGTGATTCGCACAGTGTACGTCAAGGGGTACGTGCTGATGACATTGGCCTCAGAGGCCTCCTTGCCCAACGACAGCACCGGAACGGCCACCTGTAGGCCGGCGATGGCAGAGACCTCGCCACCCGATGAGGGGAAAGCACGCACAGTGTTCAAATAAGGTTCGGCGCGGCTCGGCACTGACGAGAGCACCAAGACATAGTAGCGAAGCAAAAGGTTCGATGACGCCGGCACGGTAAAGGGGCCGGTCCAGCCGATTTCCGGCTCGATATTATCGGTGGGATCGCTGGAAACATCGCTTCCCACAGCCATGCCCACAAACACGAAGCTGTCTGGCAGCGTGTCGCTGATTGCCGAAATGGTTACGTCGGACGCGGATGTGTTGGCAAGCGTTACGTCATACATCACCACGTTGCCCGGCGTTATTTGCGGTGGCTGCACCTGCTTTGCGATAGATAATACTGCCGGCGCATCAGGCGACGCTTCACCCACTGTGATGACCGTTCCCAACACAAAGACGGTGATGACGAACAACAGAGTCGTTACTCCGGCAATCGCGATTCGCCGGCTTCCTGAAAAGTTTCTCACGGATATGTCCTCTCGTTCTACGTGGTACGCCTTGAGCCCTAGTCGGAGGGACGGGCCTCAACGCCTGTTTCCGAATAGATACAGAACACAAGAAAGGCGGTCTGTGCCAAACCACAAGCCGCCCTTGTCTTCAATGCTATGGGTGGGCACGTACAAATACAAATGCGCTTGCAACCATTGTCCCTTCCCCCGAAACTGGTGAATTCGTGACGATTGTACCATAGAAGGGCAGGGGTGTCAAAAACTTTATTGATACGGATATGTAGATTACGGCATGGTTCACAAGTGAAGCAAACGCACCTTGACAATTGAATGTTTCGACGTTGGGTTACGACTCAGGCCGGCTTCGGCAAGCAATGAATTGCCCGCCTATAATTGCGAAACCTGTTTCATTTTGCGTGTGTAGGGGCAAGGCATTCCCTGCACCAACTAGCCTTGCCCGCAGGAGTTAGCTTCCCTACGGTGCGTTGCCATGGAAACAGCTTTGGGGAATGCCTTGCCCCTACTTGCCTCACCAATGGAAAAGAACACGGATACAAACCCTAGGAAGAAATAAACATCCCTGTTTCCTTCTATCCGTGAGTCGCCCTGTCTCAAACGTAAGAAAATGACGGCCACCCACTTCTCGGCAGGTGTCCGTCATATTTTTGCGTTTGGCCGGCAGCGGATGAATCGCGCTGCCTGGGTAAGG
>CAZFFM010000085.1:0-11928 GCA_964517425.1 uncultured Ardenticatenales bacterium
TTCGTGTCTTCGTGGTTCATTTGAGAGAGTTGCCGCGCAAGAATATGACGCACACTCGTTACCCCCCCTGCGAGGACACAATGAGCCGGCCTATATCTGCAGTGGCCAGCGCGCGAACCAGCCCATCGGCCCACCAAGCAACCGGAGAGACCGCTGCGCCATCACGTTCCGTGTATGCAGCAGCCGGCCGCAAGGGAAAGTCCGGACCATAGAGGAGAAACGGCACGGGGTCGTGCACGTGGGTGCGTTTGTTGATCGGCGTGGGGTGGTCGGGCATGACCAACACCCGCAGATCGCCCGCATAGTCGCGCAGCTGGCGCACCATGTCCGCGTCAATCCGTTCGATTGCTTCAATCTTGCCCCGCACGTTGGCACTGTGCCCTTCTTCGTCGGGCGATTCCACGTGGATGATGACCAGGTCATGATCATCCAGGGCTTGTAAGCAAGCGGTGGCCTGCCCGCGGTAATCGTTGTCCGGCCCATCGGTTACGCCGCGAATCTCCAAGATGTCCAGGCCGGCCAGTTTGCCCAAGCCGCGCAACAGGTCTACGCCGGACGAAATCGCGCCGTGCAGCCCGAAAGTCTGCTTAAACGTAGGCATGTCCGGTGCCGTCGCCCCTCCCCAAAAGAGCCAGATCATGTTCGCCATGCGCTCCGCACGGGCGCGCCGCGCCAGGTTGATCGGGTGATTCTCCAGAATTGGCCGGGACAGCTCCATTAAGTCCGAGAGGAATGCGCTGCCGGGACCGCTAGGCAGGTTGTCCGCCAACGGCTGGTCGGGGACGTTGTGCGGCGGTACGCAGCGGGCCTCGAGCACGCCCTGCACATCGCGGATCACGCAAATATGGCGGTAGGAGACGCCCGGGTAGAAGCGCACATGAGGCGAGCTCAGCTCGGCGGCCACCGCCTCCAGTAGCGGGCGCGATTCCTCGCTGGGAATGTGTCCCGAACTGTAATCAACGATCTTGCCGTCCGCCACGTGTACTAGATTGCAGCGGAAGGCGGCCTCACCCGGTTGCAAGGCGATGTCCATGCTGACCGCCTCGATGGGGCCGCGGCCGGTGTAATAGCGCCGGGGGCTGTAGCCGAGGATGGACATGCAAGCGCAGGCACTGCTCGGCTCCAACTCCAGAGGCACGGTCTGGGCCATTCCGACAAAGCCGTGCTGGGCCATCCAATCCAGGTTGGGTGTGTGGGCCGCGTCCAGCGTGGTCCGTCCGTTCAGTTCATCTACCGGCCAGCCAGCCGCACCGTCTATGATCAGAATACAATGCTTCATTTTCTCCCTCATGTTTTCTTGACCGGGCCGGCAAGTTGCCGCCAGGCTCAGTTCAGGTATCCTTTGACCTTGAGCAATTCGGCATTCAGGATGGCACAGCCGGCGGCACCCCGTATCGTGTTGTGCCCCAGCACCACGAATTTGTAATCAAGGATCGGACAGGGCCGGATACGTCCCACGATTGAGGCCATACCCCCCTCGATGTCCCGGTCGCGGCGTGGTTGCGGGCGGTCAACGCCACGATGTACGACGACCGGATGGGCGGGGGCACTGGGCAAGCCTAACTCCTGCGGTTCGGCGCGGAACTGCTCGAAAGCGGCAATCAGGTCATCTACCGTGACTTTCTCCCGCAAAGCGATGGAGACGGCTTCGAGATGTCCGTCCAGGACGTGCACGCGATTACACTGCGCGCTGATGGCGAAATCGGCGTTTTGAACCCCATCCCCAGTCCAAGTCCCCAGCAGCTTCAGAGGCTCGCTTTCCATTTTCGCCTCTTCGCCGCCGATGTACGGGATCACGTTATCCAAAATATCCAGCGAGGAGACCCCCGGATAGCCGGCGCCCGAGATGGCCTGCATAGTCGTCACCATCACCTTATCCAGTCCAAAGGCGTCGTGCAAGGGTTTCAGCGCCAGCACCAGGGCGATTGTCGAACAGTTCGGGTTGGTGACGATGAACCCGGCGCTGCCACGATTGCGTCGCTGTAATTCGATCAGGGCCAGGTGTTCCGGGTTAACTTCGGGAATCAACAGGGGGACATCCGGTTCCATGCGGTGCGTAGAAGTGTTGCTGGAGACCACATAGCCGGCCTGGGCGAACGACTTCTCGACGGTTCGGGCCTGGTCGCCGGGCAAGGCAGAGAAAACCAGTCCGGCATCGAGTTCTGGTTCACAGGGTTGTACCGTCATGTTCTGCACGGCTGCCGGCATGGGCGTACTCAGCAGCCAGCGGCAAGCCTCGCCGTACGGCTTCCCGGCCGAGCGGCCCGAGGCGGCCAGAGCGGAGATTTCAAACCAGGGGTGACCCTCTAACAATTGCACAAAGCGCTGCCCGACGGCCCCCGTAGCGCCCAATACACCTACTTTGATCTTGTTCACAATGCCTCCCGGTGACTGTTATGAAAACCAGAGGTCAGTCGTCAGATGTCAGTCGTCAGAACGTGTTGCGTGCCGCTCGCCCATTGAAAATTGAATTTTGACATTTGATCATTGCACCTCCTTGGTGGTGCGCAGCGATGCGCATGGACACTACCTTGAAAATATGTGTGCGAGGTCTCATTGTACCACAAGGAGGCTTTCAAAGCAACTTGAAATGTGCCAGAGAAGTGGAAATAGAAGTTCGACTTCTGCCAGAAGTCGAACTTCTGTACACTAACGCCGGCTCAGCCACAGGGCCGCTTCGCCCGCGGCAACCAACTCAGCCAATGCGGCAGGGGCTTCGTCTGCGGGTGCCGGATTCAGCGCCATGTCCATGCCGACCGAACCCAGGCTGTTCGCCATCCAATCCGCCATCGCCGCGATTCTCCCGTCACCTTCCGGGTAAATCAGCACCACACTGAAGCCGTTGGCATAACCCGCTCCGGCGAGAAGTTCTCTCGCCACGTCGGGATCGTACGGCACGTTGTGGAGGTCAAACGCATTGCCGGCAAACTCTGCTCGAGCCGGGTAATCCGGATTTCCAAAAATCTTTTCCATCATCTGCTTGGTGGGCAAAGCGTATGCCAACGCCTTCTGAACACTACTGTCCTCGAATGCACCGCCCCCTCCTTGCAGAAGCAGCCCGGCATTGTCCGGAGGCCTCCCCGTGTCCTCCGTTGGCGTCGGTGTGGCTTGTTCCGGCACGAAGGGGGTCGGCAATGGCGACGCTTCCGGCAGTTCGATAGAGTCAATTGGGAAAGGGACTCTGTCTGCGCCGGCCCGCTTTTGCAGCCGTTCGATCCGCGGCCAAAGGCCCAACCTGTCGATGAACGCCGGCAACCGTTCCAGCGGAAGGGGTGTTCGTGCCGGCAAACCCGCAATTTCCTGCGGCATGTCGTCCGGGGCTGTGAACAGAAACTTCTGCGCCGCGACGCCAATTGCATCGCCAAGCTCCCCGCTCTCTATGTCCAACACCGGCCATACTACAACGTTGCCTTCCGACACAATGACCAGGGTCAATTGTAGTTCCGGCAGGTAGGTCAGCGACATCCAGGTTCCCGTCGCCTCGACCTCGGCACTGGGCGTCATCCTCAGGTGGCCCTTGCACTTCTGATAGACGGCATCCCCTTCCTTATCGCAAGTAACCAGATTGCTGCCGGTGAATTGCGATTTCGGGCAAGCCTTTGTCTGCAGGGAGGTGATCTCGAAGACGTAAATCTGGCAGATGTTTCCCCCCAGGCTGCCCTGCAACAATGCTTCTCCGGTGCCGTCTGTCGTCACAAGATGGCCGGTGGGGAACGGGTGGAACGACGAGTCCGTGAGCTGCGTCAGGCTCGACGAACCGGCGCCAGCCCACACACCCGAACTGATGCGCTGCACTTGAAAACTCACCTTCGGTGCCGACGGCGTCGTCTTCCCGCCCCCACAGCTGGCGGAGGCGATGGCCAACATAACGAGGAATGCGCTCAGAACCTTGAGTCGCCGGGAACGAAAAATAGACAAAGGTTTCATCAGAACCCCTCCTCACAAATAATCGGGGTGCCGGCGCAGCCAATCGACCACGAATCGCACACCGGCAACCGTGCCGGCAAACAATGTCAAACCGACAAGCACCGAGTCCAACAGGCCAAGGGCCTGGGGCCACTGCGGAAATTGTTCTATCAGCGTTTGCCACCACGCCCAATTGTACCGCCCCATGTTGAACGCATACGAACCGGCAGGCTTGACGACGGTCATGCTTAGATCGCTCCCCACGGCAATGAAGAGCAACTGGGCCAGCGCGAACGCCACGGCCACTACCATACCCGAACGGAGCATCCATCCCCCGGACAATTTCCTGGGGCCAACCCAGGGACGGTCGGACAAACCCAGGCTCAGACCCAGCCCAGCTATAAAACCGGCCAGGACGATCCAAACTTTTCCGATGAACAAAATCAAGCCGGTGGCGAATGCCAGGAGCAGGTGTACGCCACCAAAGCATAGGGTGCCCAGGAATATGGCAAGCACGGCAGGCAAGGAGCCAGCGGGCACCGGCAGCCCCCAGATCGCCGGCCCCTCGTCGGCTGCGGCGGACGACCCGACGAGCAGTACGTCGGCCAGCATCATACCGAAGGTAAGCGCCGCGCCGAGAATTATGCCCCACCAAACGCTCATGGCAAACTGGAGGCCGGGCGTGTCGCCGGTCAGGGGTGCCAGCACGCCGCGTAATAGGCCCAGCCCCAGGCCCGCGCCAATCGCACCCCCCAATGTCACCAACAGGATGTGTGACCGGTTGCGGGTAAAGCGGCGACGCACACGCCAGCGCCAAACGGCCAGGCGGTCGAGGCGCGAAAGCGTGGCGTTCAGCCCCGCGAATTTCGGGTCGGCGTCGGCGAGCGCTCCGCGCAGTTCGGCGCGCCGGCTCCGATGCGGAGTTCTGGCGCGCTGCAAGGCCCACTCCAGGTGGTCCACGGCCTCGTGCCGCTCCATCGCCGACAGGGCCAGCGCCGCCGTTTGCCTTGTCACCGAATCGGGGTGGGTCACCGCCGACCAGGCTACAATACCGAAGGCCAACTCCTCGTCCTCCTCCGGTGCCGGCAGGGTGACATCGTGCAGTCCGAGCAGCCGCTGGGCCTTATCTAGAGTCGTCCTGCCGGCCGGGTTTGCTCCATGCGAGTCCAGCGTTGCCGGCGTTTCCAGTTGCCGGATCAGCATCTGGCCCTCTTTGCTCGCGCAGAACAGGGCCTGCCAGGGGCCGGCAGGCTCACGCAGCCGCGTCGCAGACCGCATCAAAAGGAGTGTTTGCACGGCACGCGGTGCGAGGTGGTCACCGGAAGCGGCGAGGTAGCGCAGTTGCTCCCGGCTTGCCGGCGCATCGCGGGCCAGCCACGCCGACCAAACTCGCTCCAGTTCATCACCGGCACGGTAGCGCTGCTCAAGCTCCGCGCCCCCCAGGCGGCGCGCTTCCTGCGCTACGACATGATTGGCGAAGGCATAGCTTGCCCGACCATTCTCATGCCGGCTGGTCAACATTCCCAAACCGGCCAATTGCGCCAAAACATCCACTCGCTCCTGAGCAGACTCACCGTTCACAGAAAGATTCGCCGGAGAGACCCAACGGCCGGCCCCCGGAGAGGCCATCGCCGCCAGAATGCGTTCGGCACGGGCACGCTCGTCGGCCAATTCTGTCTCCAGCTTTTGCTTCAGGTATCCGGCGATGATCCCTTCGGCTCCCTTTTCCGACAGGTAGAGCGATTCGGTGATGGCTCGCCGGCCGTCCGGGTCCCGCGCCCGGCGGTACAGCCGGTCGCACACGATTTGCAGATGGCCGGGCACGACGCGGTCCGTTCCGTCGGTCAGCTCGACCAGGTCCGGGACAATCAGTTCGCCGACCAGCGTGTCCGGCACGACAGTGACCGGCCAGTTGAGGACGCGCAACGGCTCGGTGATGGCCCGGTCGGCCTCCTCTCGATCCAGCGGTGAGACGGCGATCGCGCTCTGCATCAGCCCTTCGAGCCGGTCGCGATGTGCGCTGAGCGCCGGCAGCCGTTCTTCGCGGATGACAAAGACAATGCGCAGGAACGGCCCCACCGCATTCATGCCCTCGGCAAGGATGGCGAAGAGGCGGTCTTGCGCTGTGGCGGGCAGGTCGAATGCGCGCTCAAACTGATCCAGCACCAGCACGAGGCGAGGGAAGGGCGAGGCGCTTACGGCTAACAAGGTTTGCGCCAGCGACGCATCACCGGGGATGGGCAAACGCAAGGGCCGGCCGCCCGATTCAAGGTGCTCGCGAAACTCCGAGTCGAGGTCTTCGTACTCCGAAACGCGGACGACCGCGGCTCCCCGTTGCTCCAAAACCGGCCGTACACCGGCTTCCACCAGAGAGGTCAGGCCGACGCCGGCTTGGCCGTAGACAACGGTCAGCGGGTGTTCGTCGAGCGATGCGCATATCGCGGCGGTTTCTCGCGCCCGGCCCTGGAACAGGTCGTGGTCGTCCCCGGTGTAGGGAGTCAGTCCCTTGTACGGCCTCCGTTCCGAAGGGGGAAATCTCTGCTTCGGGCGAAACAGCACGCCGTTGAGCAAGCGCATGTAGAGGACCGGCACGGCCCATTGCCAGTCCCATCGCTCATGCAGGTCGTTGCGGGCTCGGTTGACGGCGCGGTCAATGACGCCGTGATCCAGAAGTTGCGCATAAAATTGCTCGGCAAAATGTCGCGCCACGTCTGCCTGCACGCGGTCTTGCATGGCAATGACGGCCGGACAGCCGGCCTCCACCAGCTTGGGTCCCACGCCCAAGAAAGCGTCAGTCGTGGATTGTTGGGCGCTCTGGCACGCGGCCAGAAAGATCAGCCGGGGCAGTCGCCGCCCACGGTTCAGCCGGTCTGCAAATTCTTGCGCGGAGACCCCCTGCGGGGCTGTGCCATCCACATCCGGTTTCTCCAGGATCAGGTAGGCGGTCTGCTCATCGGGCTTCCACAGGCCGTGGCCGGTGTAGTGCAGGATATCGAAGCCGTCGCCCTCGTCCAGTTTGGCGGCGATGGCGTCCAGCGTGACCGGCCCTTCCAGGAATTCAGGAGCGATCTGGCCGGGAAAACGGTCCCACACGTTCTTGATGGCCGCTCGTTCTTGCGCAACATCCACATAGAGACGGTGGCCTGGCGGGTACGGGCTGGAGACGACGATCAGGGCACGGAGCGGGCCGGCCGGCAGCGGAAGCCCCCAAGCCGAACCGGCACTCAAATAGCGCGAAAAAAGGACATCCGGAGCGGCGGCCAGCGGAACCCAGCCGGCCCCGTGGGGATGGTAGAGCCGTTCCCAGGGAATCGTGTGCAGCAACGACGCCTTTTCATCGAGCCACAGTTGCAGGCGCACACCGCGCTCGCCGGCCGCGCCCAATGCCGCGCCGTAATGGTAGCCCAGTGCGCCGGAAAACAGGTGGTTGAACAGGGCTTTGCCGTACGCAGCCGGGTCGCCGCTGCGCCACGCCGGCTCCAGATTGGCGAGCGTCGCGCGCATAGCGACTACGTCCAGGCTGCCCTCATGCGTGCTTCCGTCGGGCAAGACAAGCTGAACCCGGCAAAGTTGGTCTTCGCCTTGCCACATTACACGGATGACTAACGGGTCCGACGCATTTCCAGACATACCGTTCTCCTCAGTCGCCAGAACCCTGCTGTCTGACCTCTGGCTTCTGGCTTCTGGCTTCTGACCTCTGTCTTACGCTACAGCTTCAACCCAAATCTGATATTTTCCCGTGCTGGTCGGTCGGAAATGGCGAATGCGCACGTAATATGTGCCACGCTCCAGAACGGCGGCGATGCGCGCGTTCAGCCAGCGGCCGCTGTCGTCATCCTGTGCGCGCAGTTTCGTGCGGCTGTCCGGGCCGAAGAGGGCCATCACCACGTCCGTATGTCCCTCCGTCTCGATGATATAGTGACCCTTTTCCGGTACACCAAACCGGTAGAGGTCTTCCTCGCCATGTTTGCCGATGTCGGCTTGCACCGGCGCTGCCCCGACGGCCAGATCGGTGATCGGCTTCTCGGCCGGCGGATACATCGTCTCGATAAAGCTGGTGTCGGTCTCCGAAAGATGGGTGTTCCACCCCACCTCAAAGTCGCCGATGGTGAACTGGTTGGGAATGGCGTAGAGCATGATCGAGTTCTTGTCGAACTTGGAAAACTGTGTGATGTCCCGGCTATACTTCTGGAACAAGTTCAGATCTACCTGGTCTCGTGACCAATTGTTTGGAGGCCCGGCATAGTACCGGTACACTGCCTCCTTATCCCAGGGGACGCTCGCCACCGGATTCTGGTGTTCGTGGATGCAGCCAAGGGCGTGGCCAAACTCGTGTGTCACCACCCGCGAGTATTCCTCGTCTGCCGTACCCTCTCTTAGCCAGCCAAAATTTACCGTCGGCTGGTTTTTGGGAATCCCCAAGGCATCGGTGCCAATGTGCGACCATGACCCCTCTTGCTGAAACGAGACCCGTATCTCTGCCGTCGGACTGCTGCCGAACGCAAAATTGATATTCGCGTACGCGCTCCAGCGGTGGGCGTACTGCTCGACTTTTGCCTGCATGGCCGGCGAACCATCCAGAAAGCGAACCTGCAACGTCCGGCCATTGCGCCACTTCTTGCCCGTGATCAGCGCAAGGAATGGCGGCGGCATGATGGGCACGCCGATGCTTGGCGCAAAGCTGACGATCGGCGCATTCGCCGGATTCTCCTCCAGCGCCTTTTGCGCGGCAACCATCATCTGCTCTTCCGACAAGATACGATCTACACACACTTTAATGTCACCGGCCATTTTGATTCCTCCCTTGGATTGACCTTACTGCCCTGCCGATTGGATCACTCCTATCAGCGTTTTCAACATGCGTTCGCGGTACTCGATGGCCGCTTTGACATTGCGCTCGTGCAGATCGTTCAGTGCGCTGTCAATTTCCAGCCCGCCTCCTGCCGCCGGTCGCACGGGAACGACGACTTTGCTATCGGAGTCCAGCTTGATGATTGTGCGTGCAGCCGCCTTCGAATCTGCGTCGAAATCGACCGCTCCCGCCCCGCCGATTTCGACATAGCGGGTCTCCACGGTGAGCGTGGCCACATCTTCGATATATTTGGCAACCTTCGCCGCCGCAGCCTTGATTGATTCCTCCAATTGAACAGCCATACTTTACGCTCCTTTCAAATGTCGTGCAGAAGAGTCCGTACCCGATTGATAAACCGCCACGCTGCCGGCAGAGCCAGAATCGCGCCCCCCGGCATGGCCAGCAATGTGGCCAACTGCACCGCGCCGGTGGCAACCACGACGAACAGGCGCAACAGCGTATCGCGGGACCGCAGAGCCATCTCCACCGCGCGCTCGTGCAGGGCCGCCTGTCCGGTATCGAGGCGTGCCGGCCAGACAGTATCCACGTCACCCATCCAACTGACGGCCGTACGGCCCACGACCAGCCCGGCTTGTGCGGTCTCCACCCAGGCGTAGTGGCCCACCACCTGCGCCAGGCGACGAAAGAACGCGCAGACCTCCTCGTTGGCTGCCTGCAGCCCGTCGGCGGCCCAGTCTCCCACGCCGTAGGTCCCTACGGCTGGTGCACCCGTCCTAATCTCGCCGAGCAGACGGGACAGTTCCTGCTCCGGTCCGGCTTCTGCGACACGGGCAAACGAAGGGCCGGCCGCCTGGGCCGCGACGTAGGCCGTCAATCGTTGTCCTGCCTTAACCAGCGCTGCCCGCGAATTTTCCAGCTTCGCTTCCGCACCGGACAGACGCGCGGCCGCAGGATCGTGGCTGGCCGGCAGGTTCGCGCGCCAGACAAATTCCTTACCGCGCACCGGCCTGCCAGCATCGAAAGATACCGCTTCGGCGGGGGACGCGGCGGCCGGGATCCACGCGCTCAGCACGTCCGGCCCGCCCTCCGTTCCTGCTCGCAGGGCAAAGAGGTCGGGAGACTCATCCGGCGGCGCCACGGTCACAAAGCCTTCAGCGCTTCAAAGAGGCCAGCAGCGGCAGCGGTCGCCGCCTTGATCATTTCGGCCCGGTTAACCTGCGCCTGCTGCACCATGTCTGTGTGGACGTGCCACAAGTCCTCGTAAAGTGCTCCTGACTCTTCCGGCACAAGCACCAACGTGTCTCCGTCCAGACCGATTCGCGTACGCGCCCGCAGTCTTGCGCCATTCGAAAACTGTCCGTTGGCGTACGTCACCTGGTCCAGATTGTCGCTCACGTAGGTGCGAACCTCCAAGGTCGCAGCTTCGTCCACCGCTTTCTCCAGCGCGTGGCCCAGCTTGTTAGAGAACTGTTGCAGCGCTTGGCTTAGCCGGTTGCGCGCTGCCTTCAGGCCGGACGAATCGAACAGGCCATAAGGCTGCACAATCCCTTCGGCAGATTCCACAGCTGGAGAAGTCGAGACCGAGACTCCGGTCAACCGTGCGGGCAGGGTCACAGCCTCGATCGCCGGTCGCTCCGGGTTGTCATCTCCGTCGTTCCCGACCATCAGCCGCACGGCAGGATCACCGATGATCACATAGCTGCGGGCGTCGTTGTTTGCTGTCCACATTCCGGCCAGGGCCAGGTCGTCCGGTGTCTTGCCGAACTCGATCTCCTCCAGTTCGGAACTCAAATCGGACGAGAGTTCGGCGTAACGTTCGTTGAAGTACTCCATTGCCGAACCGACCGGATGGCCTTCCACAAGTCGCTTCAACGCGCTTTCGAAGACGGCCAGTTGATCACCGGCGCGCCCCCAGTTGAAAGAGTAGCCCCATGCTCGCTCGACGTGACCGACCACGGCCAACGCGCCACCCTTCGGGTGTCCGAGCAGCCGCTGTGGGAGGTGGGCAACGAAGGCATGGGGAGCGATCGCCACCCGTTCGTGGAAGGCCTGGTGGGCGAAATCGTCCAGCCGGGGCGTGCCGGCGCCGAAGCAGGCAAAGTGAAACGCCAGCAGGCCGAGCAGACGTGCGTTATCATCCACATCTTCCGCGGCGAAGAAATGATCGCGAGAGATCGCCTGGTGCCAGTTCTGCGGGCCTGGCCAGTCGGCGCAGAGCAGCGCACCCTGGTAATCCAGTTGGTGCGGGTCGCCGTTCGGGAATCCCATGCCATGACTGGCGGTGAAGAGGAGGGCCGGCGTTTCGTCGCCGCCGAGCAGTTGGGTCAGTCGGGCCTTTTTGGCGTCGCTCTTCAGTACCGTTTCCACGGTCCAGCCAGGTTGGCCCTGGGCCATTTTCTCCGCCAGCGGTTTGACCAGATGGTGGGCGCTCAGAGCGGTCGCCGGATCGTTCTCGTTCTGCACGCCGAAGAAAGCGGCCCTGCGGGGCAGCGCCAAGGGGGCATTGCCGTCCGGCCCGGCGACGGTTTCCGCCTGGACCACGCTTCGCGCATAGCGGGCATAGCCATCCAGCGTGTCGAAGTGGATACGGCCGACGGCGTACTGCACATCGAGCTGGTACTGGAAGCGGTAGGGAATCTCTTCGGGGCTGCCGACGATGAGCAGGTAGTACGGCACCTTTTCCGGATCGGCCGGGCCGGGGCCGGCACCGTGTCGAGCCAGGAAGTCCAGCTTCGACTCGCCCGGGCGGTAGGCGTCCACGCCGCTGTATTCTTTGTAATAGTGTTCGTGTGTTTTCGCAGCCTGGGCTTTTCTATGCTCCAGCAATTCGCTCAGCGCCTCGCGGATTGCTGGATCGGCACGGTGGGCGAAGATCACGCCCCAGCCGGTCTCGGCCAGGTTTTTGGGGTCCACCCCTTCTGTGGGGCCGAGCGTCGCTTCCGTGGCCCGCCGGTGGTACCATTTGAGTTCTTTGATCTCTTGCGGATCGAGCGGCTCGCCCTGGGCGATTGCAGAGATTTGCTGGGGGGTCATCGGCGGCAGCAGGTATTCGCCGGTTACGGCGTTTACGCCATTGAAAATCAGTTCGGTGCTCATGATAGTTGCCTCCTTGTTGGCTGGCTGGACCGTGGCGCATTTATTTTGGCTACAGAATGTATCATCTCAATAACTTGGGGAACGCCCCCCGGCCCCCAATTCTGGGGGAGCAT
>CAZFFM010000086.1:0-11851 GCA_964517425.1 uncultured Ardenticatenales bacterium
ATCCCCAAATGCGCATGGGTCTTGATGCCAGTCCCTTCCCCATGTTGAAGTTCCGCTCCATGCGCATAGACGCGGAACGAGATGGGCCAGGCTGGACCACGCCCAATGATCCGCGAGTCACCCGCCTTGGCGCGTTCATTCGGCGCTTCTCTCTGGACGAATTGCCCCAATTCATCAACGTCCTCATCGGCGAAATGAGCATCGTCGGGCCACGCCCGGAGCGCCCGGTCTATGTGGAACAGTTCCGGAACAACATCCCCCGTTACATGGAACGGCACCGCGAGAAAGCCGGCATTACCGGATGGGCTCAGATAAACGGCCTGCGGGGCGACACCTCGATTGCCGAGCGTACCAAGTACGACCTCTGGTATATTGAACATTGGTCGCTCTCCCTGGATTTGAAGATTACCCTGAAAACGATTATCCGCATCCTGACGGATCGCAGCGCATATTGATCGCACATAGGGGTGCGGCGGTGGAGCGAACCTGTGCGACCTGAAAACATACGCCGGCCCATATTTGGGGTGCTGCTCTGGGCAACCGTGCTCCGCTTCTTTCACCTGGGTTCCGAGAGTCTATGGTACGATGAAACGCGCATGGTGATTCAGACCAGCAGGAGCTTTGCAGAAACTATCGCGCTGGTCGCCAATAATGTGCAGCACCCGCCGGCCTTTCACTTGCTCCTGAACCTGGTCACCCGCATGACAGGCACAAGCGATTTCGCGGTTCGCTTTCTGCCGGCGATCTTTGGTGTGGCCACCGTTGCTGCCACATACGCTTTGGGAAAGGGGGTGGCCGGAAGAAAGGTGGGCCTTTTCTCTGCTCTAATTTTGGCCACTTTGCCCTTCCACGTGAAGTATTCGCAAGAAGCGCGCATGTATGCGGCGCTCTGCTTCTTCGCCGCGGTCTCGGCGTGGCTCCTGATCGCTGCCTCACATCGGCCGGCCGCCTCGCCTCGCCTCTGGGCCGCGTGGGTGATCACGACCGCTCTCATGCTGTATACCCACTACTACGGGCTGTTCTTCTTCGGCGGCGAGGTCCTGGCGATGCTTTGGTGGACGATGCGCTACCCCCAGTGGCGGGTGCAATGGCGCTGGGGCGCATTGGCCACGACCCTGACCGCCGCGTTCTTCTTGCCCTGGGTGCCGGTTATGCTTCGCCAGCCACATGCGCCCAGCCCCCTGCCATACAGTAGGGTGTACGGCACTCTTCTTCCTCTGCTTACCGTCGGGCGATTCTTCGTTGGCAAGCCTTTCCACACGTGGTCTCTCGCCCTGGCAATCTTTGTGCTTCTGGCTGCTGCCGGCAACGGTTGGCTGGCCTACAAACAGACGGGCAATGCGGGCCGCGGCAAACAGACCATCGAGGCGGTGGCCATTCTCGCCCTCGCTCCATTTGCGGCCGCATGGATCATTTCATTCTGGCGACCGGTCTTCCTGCCACGCGGCCTGCTGGTGACCGCGCCTGCATTCGTTGTCCTGCTGGCGTATGCGTTTGCGCGACCCTGGCGGGTGGGGGGACAGTGGGCGCGCTTGGGCATGGCCCTCGCCCTGGCGCTGGTGCTGGCCGATGGCTTGCACGCATATTACACAGCGCCCCAAAAAGACCGCTGGCGGGAGACCGCGGCCACGATCTCGGCAAACCGGCAGCCGGGTGACCTGATCTGGACTCTGGATACGTACACAGCGCGTGGGTTCGACTACTACTATTCAGGAGAGAAGCGGCTTGTCGTCCCTCCGGGAACCTATGCGCGCGGCGATTCCGCAGACGCCGCCACCATGGACCGCCTGCTACAGGGACATCAGCGCCTCTGGCTGGTGCGTACGGAAGAAGGGGGAGCATTCGAGGACTTCTTGCGCCACGGATATGGGCGCACGAATTTGATCCGCAGTTGGGACTTCCCTGCCGAAATGACCTCTATTCACCTGCGCCTTTTTGGGGTTGGCCATGACCCATAGAGCGAAAGGGTTTCCTCGTGAATACCTGTGGCTCGCCGGCATCTTGCTCCTCGCCGCGGCGCTCAGGTTGATCGCCCTGGGCCGCGAGAGTCTCTGGCTGGATGAGGTCATCACTCTCTGGCAAGTGCAACGTCCCCTGCCGGAGGTCTTGCGATTTGTGGCCCAGGATATTCACCCGCCGCTCTACTATTTGCTATTACACACGTGGGTGGCCTTGCGGCAGCTCCCTCCGGCCGGCGGCGAGGCGTGGGTCCGCCTGCCGGCAGCGCTCGCCAGCCTGTTTAGCGTGTTGCTGATCTATCTGGCCGGCCGGCGTTTGGCCACACCGGGGGTGGGATTGCTGGCCGCGACCATGCTGGCCGTGTTCCCGCTCGACGTGTGGTATGCGCGGGAAGCACGCATGTACAGCCTGGCGGCGATGTGGGGACTCGCGGCGGTTTGGGCCGGCCTCCGCATCGCAGATACCGCCTCGCGGCGCGATTATGCGCTCTTCGCCCTGGCGAGTATTGCCGGGATGTACACGCACTATCCCTTCATCGTGCTGTGGCTCGTCTGTGCGCTGGGCATCCCCCTCATTGCCCGGCGGCGCGACCGGCGTCTCGATATGCGCCGGTGGCTGTGGACACAACTCGCCGTTTTCGCGGCCTCGACTCCGCTAGCCTGGCTGGTGTGGCAACAGGCCGGCAGCGGTCTGGCCCGTTCGCTGCTTCGCTGGGCACAGACACGGGCCGGGATGGCCGGCGGCACACTCATCCTGGGGAGCACACTCGCTTTGGGACTGACCTTGTCCCTGCTCCTGTTCCGGCAGCGCGGCGGAACGGTGCAGGCTCGCACCAGCTTGCCCTGGCTCGCGGGGGCGTGGGGCGGCTTCGTGTTGCTCATGGCTCTGGTGCTCTGGCGGCCAGTCTCTTCTGTCCGGCAGTTCGTACTCTTCGCACCTCCGTCGCTGCTCGTTTGGGCCTGGGCGTGGCGGCCAGAAGTGGGGCGGCCACGCCGCTGGCGCGACGGACTGTTTGCCGCCACGCTGATCGTGGCCCTTGTGGGCTCCAGCTTCCACCTGATGGTGCTCCGCAAAGAAGCCTGGCGTGACGTTGCGGCCCTGGTGATGCGCGAGGGAAAGCCGCAGGATGGTGTACTGGTCTATGCGGGCTATCTGAACTTGCCCTTCCGCTACTACTATCAGGGCGATTTGCCCGTTCGATGGGCTGCGCAGGACGCCCGGCCGGCGGATGTCCCCGGCCTGGCCCAATCTTTCCGGCAGACCTGGCTGGTGGAGGGCCATCTGGCGCAGGTTGACCCCGACAGGGAGATAGAATCATGGTTCGATCAACACGAGAAACTGGTCAAACAGACAAACTTTCGCGGCGTGAGCGTACGGCTGTACCGGTGACGGTTTCGGTCATCGTGCCGGCCTACAACGAAGCTGAGGTTCTGCCAGATTGCCTGGCCGCATTGCACGAGCAGACGGTGTCGCGGGAAACGTACGAGGTGATTCTGGTGGATGACGGGTCCACAGACCCAACCGCAGCCGTTGGGAAAGAGTGGGGCGTGCGCGTCATCAAGCAGGCGCAACAAGGGCCGGCTGCGGCCCGCAACGCCGGCGCGCGGGCGGCGCGTGGCGCGTTGCTCCTCTTCACGGATGCCGACTGTGCGCCGGCCCCGGACTGGATTGCCGAGATGGTGAAGCCGTTCGACGATGCCGCTGTAGCTGGCGTGAAGGGAGCCTACCGGACCCGGCAGCGAACGCTGGTGGCCCGCTTCGTGCAGATCGAATACGAAAGCAAATACGAGCGCATGCAGGGGGCCGGTGATGTTGACTTTATTGATACCTATGCCGCTGCCTACCGCCGTGATCTGTTCTTGCAAACCGGCGGGTTCGATACCTATTTTCGAACCGCATCCGTGGAGGATCAGGAATTCTCGTTCCGGCTGGCGGAGGCCGGACATCGCCTGGTCTTCAATCCGCGCGCGGTGGTGTTTCATCGTCACCCGGAGACTTGGCGAGCCTACTGGCGGCGCAAATTTGGGGTCGGGTTCTGGAAGGTGCGCGTGTTGGCCCACCATCCGGGCAAGGCGGTATCCGATTCGCACACGCCCCAGCTATTGAAGGCGCAAATGGTCTGGGCGATGGGGCTGCCGGTGGCTGCGTTGCTCGTGGGAAGGGGGCGGGCTGGGCGGAGAGGACTGGCCTTGTGGGCCGCCGGCTTCGGTTTGCTCATCGCTCCTTTTGTGCGCAAAGCGTGGCGCAAAGACCCGCTGGTGGCCGTTGTTTCGCCCCTGTTGCTCTTGCTCCGCGCGTGGGCTTTGGGATTTGGTCTCGTTGCCGGCCTAATACGAAACATGGGGCCGCTCGCCTCGCCGAGGGATTAGTAACGGGAGCGTCTGCATTACACTGTGCGTCCATCGTTTGTGGACAGATAGCGCATTCGAGCTCCTGACGCAATGCCCTGCCGGAGACACAAGAGAACAAGAGAAATCCGAATTGACATTCATTTACAATTCTGGTATACTATCACCATAGTGACCCCGCCGGAGATAGCATCTCCGGCCCGACGACCCATCCAATGGGGTGGGTCGTCTCTTTTGGGTGAAAGGACCATCGGTGCAAAAAGTCACTGCCTACGTTGACGGGTTCAACCTGTATTACGGGTTACGCTCAAAGAACTGGAAACAGTTCTATTGGCTGAACATCCAGCAAATGGTACAGTATATGCTCAAACCGGGTCAACTGCTCGTAAATACCAACTACTTCACCGCAATTGTCAACCGGCCCCCTGAAAAACACAAGCGACAGTCTACTTTCTTGGAAGCACTACGGACACTTGGTGACTTCCAAATCTACTATGGCCACTTTCTGTCAAACACGGTTGTTTGCAAGAACTGTGGACATTCCTACCAGACTTACCACGAGAAAATGACCGATGTAAATATTGCCACGGAAGTGATGTCCGACGCTTTCCAAGATAAGTTTGACACGGCCTTGCTTATCTCCGCTGACAGTGATCTCGTTGGGCCAATACAGTCAATTCAGCGCATGTTCAGCAAGAAACGGGTTGTGGTTGCTTTCCCTCCGGGTAGGTATTCAAATGCACTAAAACGGGTTGCTAGTGCGTATACGCATATCGGCCGTAATGTGTTGTCTAAAAGTGTGTTTCCAGACCGGTTAACCAAGCCTGACGGTTTTGTCCTACGACGTCCCGTGCAGTGGCAATAGCCCCGGCAATATGTCTTGGTCGTAAATAAAAAACCCCACCTCGGTAGGGTGGGGTCAAAGTCGGATGGGGACTCAGCCCCCATCGCCCCGTTTGAGAGCTTCC
Source organism: uncultured Ardenticatenales bacterium (assembly GCA_964517425.1). Taxonomy (GTDB): domain Bacteria; phylum Chloroflexota; class Anaerolineae; order Ardenticatenales; family JAADHH01; genus JAADHH01. The sequence goes on from CAZFFM010000086.1 coordinate 5,276, forward strand.
CGCCCATCAATTCTGTGGCGGCGGACGGATTTGAACCGCCGACCCAGGGCTTATGAGTCCCCTGCTCTACCACTGAGCTACGCCGCCAAACGAAAACATAGCCGGTGACACAAGAAATCAGTATCACCGGCTCAGTAGCGGGGACAGGATTCGAACCTGTGACCTTCGGGTTATGAGCCCGACGAGCTGCCTCTGCTCCACCCCGCATCATCCAAGAAGATTATAACGCAAATTTCAACATTCGTCAAATCGTGGCTTCCTGTAGGATGTCCGTCAAAGTTTTGCATCCGGAGAGCCAAACCCCCATTTGTGCTCGCGGCGGATGACAATCTGCCGCCGCAGGGACGCGGACTGTCGTCCGCTGTGAGCAAGGTGGAAGCAGCTTCATCTTTATTCTCTGCGTCCTCCGCGTCCCGGCGGGTAAGACAGGGGCAATCACCGGGTGGCCTCGAGGGGTGCGCGACGACTCAAAGTCCGCCGTAACCGTTCAGCCCCCCCCGGAATAGGACGCAGATGACGCAGATACACGCAGATTTTCGCTGACTTCTTGAAATTATCTGCGTTGATCAGCGGGTAATCTGCGCAATCAGCGTTCTATTTTCTGGGTACCTGAACGCTTACAGTCCGCCCAGCACCCGAATCAACTGTTGCAGGGTGAGTCGCCAGTGCTCCTCGCCATCCACGGGAATGAAAATCTCACGCCGGCCGAGTCGCACCTTGCCGTCCAGCGTGCCTTCGGCCCGCAATTGTTTGGTAACCCGAAGATTGGACAGGGTAACGATGATCTGGCCTTTTTCCGTGCCGATACTTTGCACGGACGTTTTCGCCGCTTTTGCGCGCAATTCCAGAACAAAGAGCAAGTTTCGTGCTGGTTCGGGCAGGGGGCCAAAACGATCGGCCCACTCTTCGGCCAGTGCTTCGACTTGTTCTGGGTGGGTGATTTCGCCAAGCCGTTGGTATAGGCGCAGCCGCAGGAGATTGTCGGCTACATAGTCGGCGGGAAGATACGCAGCGATGGGCAAATCCACCCGGATGCCAACGAGCGAGTCCTTCTTTGCCAGCGGCTTTCCTTCTTGTTTGGCCTTGAGTTCGGCCACAGCCTGGGTCAGCAAGCGCGTGTAAAGCCCAAACCCGACGGCAACGATGTGCCCATGTTGCTGTGCACCCAATAGTTCCCCGGCCCCCCTGATTTCCAGGTCGCGCATGGCCAGGCGAAACCCCGCGCCCAGTTCCGTGGCTTCCCGAATCGCTTCGATGCGCTGGCGCGCCGGCTCCCGAAGCGTACGCATGGCCGGATGGAGCAGATAGGCATAGGCGCGATTGGGCCCCCGTCCGACGCGGCCGCGTAGTTGGTATAGCTGTGCCAGACCAAACCAGTCGGCGCGATGGATGATGATCGTGTTTACGTTCGGCAGGTCCAGGCCATTCTCGATGATGCTCGTGCAGACCAAAACGTCGTACGCGCCGGTGGCAAATTCGAGCATCACTTTTTCCAGTTTCGCCTCCGGCATTTGTCCGTGGGCGATGGCCAGACGTGCCTCGGGCACAAGCTCGCGCAGGTTATTGGCCATCGCGTCAATGCTCATCACGCGGTTGTGTACGAAGAAGGTTTGGCCTCCGCGCGCCATCTCCTTGCGGATCGCACGTTGAATCAGATTTTGGTCGTAGGGGGTCGTCTCGGTGACAACGGGCAGACGCTGCTCCGGCGGCGTATCTATCGTACTCATATCCCGAATGCCCGACAGGGCCATATAAAGCGTGCGGGGGATTGGTGTCGCCGTCAGTGACAGGACATCGATCTTTGTGCGAAGCTTCTTCAACCGCTCCTTGTGCGTGACCCCAAAACGCTGCTCCTCATCGATGATGAGCAGCCCCAGATCGGCAAATTGGACATCATTCGAGAGGAGTCTATGCGTGCCGATGACAATGTCAATCTGACCGGCAGCCAGTCGTTCCAGGATGCGACGTTGCTCGGCGGGTTGCCGGAACCGCGAGAGCATTTCCACCTCCATCGGAAACGCGGCCAGACGCTCTACAAAAGTGTTGAAATGCTGTTGGGCCAGCACGGTGGTAGGCACGAGCATGGCCACTTGTTTACCGCCCATGACGGCTTTGAAGGCCGCGCGTAGCGCCACTTCGGTTTTGCCGTAGCCTGCATCGCCACAAACCAGGCGGTCCATCGGACGCGTGCTCTCCATGTCTTGTTTGACGGTTTTTATCGCGCGCACTTGATCGGGCGTTTCTTCGTAGGGGAATGAGGCTTCCATTTCGAATTGCCAGGCGGTGTCGGGCAAGAATGACCAGCCCGTTGTGACTTCCCGTCGGGAGTAGAGGTCGAGCAAGTCGCGCGCGATTTCGGCCACAGCCTTCCGGGCACGACTCTTAATTTGGCCCCAATCGGCCGTGCCAAGCCGGTGGATCATGCGGGGCTGGCCCCCTGGCCCCACGTAACGGCTCACCCGATCTGCCTGGTGAACGGGCACGAAAAGTTTGTCGCCGGCCGCGTACTCGATCAGCAGATATTCGCGTTCCACACCGTTGAACGTCCGTTGCACCAGCCCGCCAAAGACGCCAACGCCGTGGTCGAGGTGTACCACGTAGTCGCCCCGCCGGAGGTTCGAAAAAAAGGTGTCACGTTGGGGCTTGCGCCGGGGCTGTACAGGTCGTCGAGATACCGCCGGTGCCCAGCCAAAGATTTCCGCATCGGTCAGCAAGTGCAGCGGCGGGAAACCACCTTCGGCGGGGCATTCCCACCCCTCGGGCAAGCTCCCCTGCACAATCGTGAGACTACCGGGGGGGGGAAGATGCCGCACCTCTGTCACGGGGACGACGCTTGCTCCTGCCCGGCCCAATAACTCGGCCAGCCGTTCGGCCTGCCGGGTCACCACCAGCCGGCGACGGTGCCCGCCCGCTTCCTGACAAGTGGCCAGCACGTCATCAATGCGCCCGGCATAGCGCGGCCCGGCCTGAAAGAGATTTCGCCAGGCACTGTCGGCCGGAGGGTCGTCTTGACCCAGGCAGCACACGTTCCGGCGGCCCAGCGAATCGAGCAGGTCTCCCCATGTCCCCTGGTCAGACGCGAACCCCGGAGGCAATTCTCCTCGGATCTCTGCTTCTTTGCCCAGCTTCAGATTTGCCTCTTCGATCTCGCGCACACTGTTTTGGATAACCGTCCGGTCATCGACCAAGACGACCGCGTTCTCGGGGACATAGTCCAACAGGAAGGAGGGAGATGGGTAGAGGTAGGGGAGATACATGTCCAATTCGGGAAAGCTCTCCTTTTGCTCCAAGCGCTCCATGTCCCGCAACCACAGGTCTTGGGACGGAGGAGAAAGGGTTTCGATCACGTGAGAGGCAAGTTGTGCCCTGGCGACGGGGCCTTGACCGGGCAGGGCCTCGCGCGCGACCGGCACGGTCACAGCATCGAGCGCGTTCGTAGACCTTTGCGTCACCGGGTCAAACCGGCGAATGGTTTCAATCTGATCGCCGAAAAATTCGATCCGTACCGGTTCCTTGTCGCCGGGGGGAAAAACATCCAGGATTCCGCCTCTGTGGCTGAAGGTGCCAGGCTCGATGACCATGCTGGCCGGCTGGTATCCGAGCGCGTGCCACGACGCAAGAAGTTTGCGCAACGAAACCGTTTGTCCCGTGTGGTAGGTGTGTGTTGATTGGCGCAGCATCGTGGCCGGAACTGTCTTTTGCAAAGTTGCCCGGGCGCTGGCCACAATGATCGGTCCCACCTGTGAGTCTGCACCGTGTGCGTGAGACAGTGCGGTCAAGGCGGACAGACGTTGTTCGGCCAGGGAACGATCGGTCGCTTCCCGCTCAAAGGGGAGTCTCCGCCGGGCGGGAAAATGGTACAGGGGCACATCTGGTGGAAGCCAAACCTGCAGTTGGCGGTACCAATTATGGGCATCCTCGGGCTGGCTCGTCAGCAAAATCGCGGGAGCGGAGAGATCCATGGCCAGAGCAGCCACGAAGTATGCGCGTGCGGCTTTCCGCAAATCGACAGTAAAGCCGCGCGACCCTTCGACATCGTGGGGCGGGGCAACCTCCGCCCCCTGGGGAGGAGCGGACACAATCGTGCCGCTTGCCCGGCGCAATCCTGCCAGTAAGCCTTGGTATGAATTCGATTGTTGCCACAAGGGCAGCAGCCCTGATAGGTTTAGCATAACACTCCATTATACCCCAGAGTAAAGAGAAAAGCAACGCCGTCCGGCCGCTCGGAGCCGTCATCTTTTTGCGTTTTGGGCTGCCCACCTTGCTCACAGCGGACGACAGTCCGCGTCCCTGCGGCGGCGGATTGTCATCCACCGCGAGGTACACCTAACCTGGCTGAGCCAGAACCAAAAAGGTGAACCACATATTGCGTGGATGACACAGAGTAAAAACCAAGAATAATCTGAGAAATCTGTGGTTCACCTTCTTGCTTCGTGTACAAGAATTTAACTGTTAAGGTCTACCACGCAGCTACGCGGCAAGTCGTGTGGTCTAGATGTCCTGGCAGTCGCCACCGTGCAGCGCTTCGCCGGCGGCAACGCCCACTGCCACGGTCACAGCCAGTCCCACGCCGACCGGTACCGCAACCCCAACGGCGACCCCGATAGCAACCGTCCACAAACTCTATTTGCCGGTGCTCGTCAGCTCACATCTTGGAAAGGGATTCAATCTCCCGGTCCAATCCCTGCAGCCGGGCTTTGATCGCCGATAGGCCATCGGATATTTCGGTCATGCGTGTGTGCTCGGCGCGGACGAAGCGGCTGTAGGGAGACACCGAATCTTCCAGGCGGGCGACCGAATTGTCCAGTTGCTTGTCGAACGCTTCGTGCAGGGCCAGTTCCAGGCGGCCGCGCAGCTCCTCAATTTTGTTTCGCAGTTCCGACTTCACTTGCCGCTTTTTGTAGGGCAGAATCGCGAAGCCCAGTACGCCGACAACTCCGGCGGCGAGCAAGCCGGAGACGTCGGCCACTGTGGAAACGAGCAGCACCTTCAGTAATACGCCCAACCCGATGGCGCTGGCTTCGATCACGGCCATTTTGGCCAACGAATCTTGTACGCCAACGACCAGTCGTCGTGCCTCGGTCTTGCGGTCGTAGCTGGCAATGATGTTCGTAGCCGATTTGCCCAGGTTGTCGAGCAGCGCCTGGCGGTTGTATTCAAAGCCGCTGGCTGCGCCGTGGGCGGCGTCTTGCAAGAACTCCGTGCGTTTGCGTTTGCCCAATTGGTCGGCCATAGACCGCCACTGGCTGAGTTCACGCTGCACCATCCAGTCTATCATCTCCTGCACGTGGGACTCGACCTTATCCGGTGCGTCACCGACGACAATCTGCTCGTAGTCTTCCTGCATGCGCTGCGTATTGACCAGGTCCAAGACGCGGCGGATACGCAGCTTCTCGTCGAAGAATTCCTCGCCTCGGGTGCGAATGCGCAGAAGTTCGTTGTCTACGCGGGCGAAATGGCGTGCGAATTCTTGGGCCATGTCGTCGCGGAAAACTTGCAGGTGGCGGTCGAGCATTTCCAGGGTTTGGCGGTCATCGTCCAACAGGCCGAGACGTTCGGTAGCGATTTGCGCATAGGCCGTAATGAGCTTGTTGCCCACGCCCACAGGGTTGCCGAGCTTGATTTGTATGCGGTGGCTTTCGTTCAGGGTTTCCAAAAGGTGACGTTCGAGCAATTTGAAACCATCAGGAATCTCTGACCCGTCTTGTTTGGCTTCCAGCGCCCGGCGTGCCGAGATCGGGAAGACTTCTGGAATATGACCCAAAATGGGGGCCGCATTCTCGGCCACGAATTTCACCACGGTGGAGACATCTTCTGGACTGGGGAGAATATCGGCTTTGTTGATGATCAGGATTACTTTCTTTCCCCATTCACGGATGGCTGAAAGGAATTCTCGTTCACTTTGGGTAAAGGGCTGGTCGGCAGAGGTGACGAAGAGAACCAGGTCACTGCGCGGGATAAAATCGTGGACGATGGCTTCGTGTTCGCGCAGGACAGCATTTGTGCCCGGCGTATCCACAATGTTGAGGTGCTCCAGGAAGGGTGCCGGATAGGTGCTGACTTCTAATCCGTCTTGAAACGACCGGGCTGGGTTCTTATTTCCATATTTGAGAATGTGAATCTGGCTGGTCGTGGGTGTGACCCCTTCTGGCATGGTTCGTTCCCCAAGCAGGGCGTTGATGAAGGCCGACTTGCCCGCATTAAATTCCCCAACTGTGACGAGCAGGAAGAGATCGTCTATGTGGCTGAGGGTTTGGCGGAGGACGGTCAAGTCTTTCGGGTCCGCTTCCCATCCGCTCAGCAACGCCAGCAAGTCTTGCAAGGCTTCCCGTTCACGTTTCAAGATGGCCGATTGTTGCTCCGAAAGCAGGTCATTCAGCATGATATTTGCCCTCCGAGGTAGCATAGTTATGAGACCTTTTGCCATTATAGCATAATTGTTTCAAAATGAGAAAGCGAAGCGGCAACGCGGGTGTGCGTCATATTTTTGCGCGGCAACTCTCTCAAATGAACCACGAAGGCACGAAGGCACAAAGAACAACCAGGTTAAATGTTTCGACGTTGGAACATTGGATA
>CAZFFM010000087.1:0-11825 GCA_964517425.1 uncultured Ardenticatenales bacterium
CGGTTTCTATGTTCCCGTCAATGGCCAGTCGGGCGGTATCGGCGTAATGGCTGGCGGAAACATCGGCCCAGGGCTCGCTCAGGGCCACGTTGATTTCGCCGATGGCCCAAAACGCACCCCACGACGGCCCCTCCAACACATCAATGCGGATGAAGCGCATCTCTATTGGGGAGAAGCGCGCGTCTATTGCCATCCAGTTCTTGGGGGTGCGATGCACAAGTTGCCAACTCTCTCCATCCAGGGAAACGGAAATCGCGTAGTGGTATGGATAGCCCCGACCAGGACTGGTGATCTGAATGCGCTCTATGGCCTGTAGTGTCCCCATGTCCAGTTTGAACCACATTCCGGGACCCTGGTTTGCCTGACTGCTCCAGGCCGTTTCCGACTTGCCGTCGAAGGCCAGGGACACGTCGGCCTGGTTATGGCTGGCCTCTGCCGACCAGTGCGAACGAACCACCGACTCTTTGGCCACCGTTATGCTAACTTCCAGGGGCGTGCTTCCTTCTCGGGAGAACCAGGTGATCCCTTCTTCAACCAGGTCCCATCGCAGGATGTATTCTCCAGAGACCGTGGGAACCTTCAGGTAAACCGGCGTGATCGTCACTTGCTGTCCAAGATTCACGTTCAGGGGCAAGCTGGCGCGGAAGGTGTCCCAGTCGCCGGCCAAATGCCCGTCAGGGGTGAACCAGTTGTAGGCCAGGTGTACGGGGTTGCGTCCGGCTGCAGCCCACGTCTGAGACCCGATGTTGCGCAATAGGAAGGTCATTTCGCGGATTTCGCCCGCCACCATCTTCTTGGGCCACGAGCTGGGAGCCAGCCACTGTACCTGCCGTGGCTGCGCCTGCACGGAAATCTGCTTTTGCCAGGCAGTCGCCTGCTGGTCGGCAAACCAAAACTGTCCCTCTTTGACCAAATCCCACCGGAGAAGATACGTCCCCGGTTGGTCGGGGGTGTATAGGCCGGCCTCTTCGATCTGCACTTCTTCGCCCGGGGCCACGTCGCGGGGGAGGGGGCTGCGCAAACCTTTCTTGACGAGGACCTCCGTGCGACCATCCAGTTGGAACCAGCGGTAGCCCAAATGCACCGGATGATCCCCACCGGCCGGCCAAGGCCGGGTGCCGGCGTTACGAAGCACAAAGTTTGCCCGTATCATCTTGCCGCTTTCCATCTGCTCCGGTATGGTGTCTTGCACCCAGGTCACTTGATAGGAGGGAACCACTTTCACTTCCTGACTGCTGCGCGGCGATCCTTGCTGGTAGAACCAAGTGATCTGTTCGTGTATCATGTCCCAGCGCAAGATGTAGTTTCCCGGCTGTGCCGGCGCGCGCACCTGCACCTCGGGAAATGTCACGCTACGGCCCTTCTCCACCCGACTGCGTGGAAGAGCGGTGCGGATGTCTTCTTCGTCCACCTCTTTGCCATCTGTCGTATACCAGCGATATCCCAAGTGAAACGGCTGGGCCCCGCCCTTCGTCCAGGCCACGTCCCCGCTGTTGCGAACCTTGATCGCAACGGTTTGCATTTCGCCGGCGGACATTTGGGCAATGAGGGGCACGTCTATCCAGTCGACCCAATAGTGTCGTGTGCCTGGCGGGCGGACGCGGTAGGCGTGTTGCATCGCCGCACGAAAATCGTCAATCACGCCTTGCTTGTTGGCGATTCCCCATTGGTCCAAGCCCGCCGGCCACCGGTAGAGAATCAGGGCCTGGATGGGCTGGTGATCGGGGTCTTTGTTCCACGCATCGATTTCGCCATACGCATTGCGCACCCAACCGTTGGCGCTGTCGTGCCAAGGCCTGTACTGGTCGGTTTCGGTGATATAGACAGGCAGGCTGCGCATGGCATCGGGCACAACCTCCAGAAAATCGCGATAGGTGCGGAAGTGGTAGTTGCGATTCTCGAAGGGGGAATCCATTTTCTGTTCGCTGAAGATCAGATTCGGATCGCTGCCGTGCGTATAAGCGTGTAGTGCAAAACCGTCGCAATGCCCCTCGAGTCGTTCAAGGATGTGCCGGAAATACAGAATCCAGTCACCGGAACTGTTTCCGGGGTAGGTCGTCTCGGTATTCCACGGCCCCACAGCACCCACAATGACCTGGTCCTGACCATGTCCCGGCTTGCTCTGGATGGCCCTCCGCACTGCCAGATAACATTTGGCGTAGCGTGCCGGCGTGATGGTTTCGCCCTGCGGGCCGCCCGGGCGCTCATTCGCCAGGTTCATTTCGTTGCCGATGACCCAGACATGACAGCCACGGGAAGCAGCCACAAAGTTTCCACAGCGTTTGGCAGAATTGGTGTATTGGCTGGAAACGGGCAGCGTTCCTTGGTCGCCATATCCATAGTTGAGACGCACGATCACGCCCAGTCCCTTGTCGGCCAGGTATTGATAATCACCGCCGGAGTAGTTTTGCGGGTCCGCGCCGATTCCTTCGGTGATCAACACCCATCCGGGTCTGCCGGCATCGAGCATCAATTGTTCGCCTTCTGGGTCGTGCAGGCCAAAGATGTATGGAGGATAGATACCACTCATGACAGTCCCTCCCTGGACGCATTACGAGAGTCCATTTTGTTATCTGCTCGTCTTACTCTTCGGTCGTCGGGTACCCGCGACCCATGCCCCGATATTTGAAGCCAAGGCTTTTCATCTGTTCGGCATCGTAAACGTTTCGGCCATCTAATAGGATGGGTTGGCGCATAAGGGCTTTCACTTTTGCCAGGTCCAGATGTTTGAATTCGTTCCATTCGGTCACAACTACGATCGCATCGCAGCCCCGCGCCAGGTCGTATGCATCTTTGGCCAATTCGATGCCGGGGATCAGTCGCTCGGCCATAGGCATAGCAACCGGGTCATAGCCCTTGACGTGCGCGCCCTCATTTTGGAGCAAGTGGGCAATCTCAACCGACGGGGCTTCGCGCAGGTCATCTGTGTTGGGCTTGAAGGCCAAACCCAACAGGCCAATTGTGTGATCTTGCAGCTTGCCCAACTGGTCACGCAGTTTCTGGATTACGCGCAGGCGCTGGTCCTTGTTGATTTCCATAACGGCCCGCAACAGTTGAGGGTGCCGGCCATGAATAGAAGCCATGTGTGCCAGGGCCTTCACATCTTTTGGAAAGCATGACCCGCCATAGCCCAGACCGGCATCGAGGAAGTGATGGCCAATGCGTTTATCATAGCCCATTCCGACAGCGACTTCCTTCACATCGGCCCCCAATTGTTCGCAGATGGCCGCAATTTCATTGATGAAGGAAATGCGGTTGGCCAGATAGGCATTGGACGCATACTTGATCATTTCTGCCGTCCGCAAATCGGTCACGATGATGGGCGCGCGCAGAGAGAGGTATAGTTGGGCAACGCTCTCGGCCGCGTCTCTTTTGAGCGACCCCAGCACAACACGGTCCGGGTAGAGAAAATCGTTGATGGCGGAGCCTTCGCGCAAGAATTCGGGATTGCTGACCACGGCGAAGTCTACGTCACCGTTGCGATGCCGGTTGATGATGTCGGCGACCCAATCGCCGGTCCCCACGGGAACGGTAGACTTGTTGACAATGATCAAGGGGTGGTCCATGACTTCGGCGATGCTCTCCGCGGCCATGCGCACATACTTCAAATCTGCCTCGCCGTCTACCCCTTCCGGTGTGCCGACGGCGATGAACAGGAAGCGAGGTTGGTCTGTTTTGATAGCCTCCTCATACGAAGTCGTAAAGCTCAAGCGGTCGGCGGCTACGTTGCGGCGCACAACCTCTTCCAGGCCAGGTTCGTAGATCGGCATCTGCCCGGCAGACAGCTTTTCGATCTTGTTTTCGTCGATATCCAGGCAGACTACGTCGTTGCCCAAGTCGGCAAAACAAGCACCGGTGACGAGACCCACATAGCCCGTACCCACCACACAAATATCCTTCATGACGTACATTCCTCCAGGAGTTGGGCAGCCACACGCCGCCCCATTTCTACAGCATAATTTGTGCCCCGGTCCCAGGGATAGACTTGGCTCATGCTGGCAAAGTACAGCCGGGGAATCGGTGTCGCAACAGAGGGTATGCGCTGCGAATAGTTCACGGGTATGACCGGTTGCGCATACCGCTCCCGGAAGAGCCAGGACTCTCGCACCCAGGAGCGATCAAAGCTGCGGTTGAAACGGGGCAACACTTTCAAGAACACATCCTCTATTTCCTCCTTGGTCATCTGGAAGTAGGGATGATCGGAAGGCAAATAGTCTCCCAAATAGACCAGGTGGTCTCCGCCGTAATGTTGCGGAGACATATAGTTTGTGTGTTCGACCAATGCCAGGAAGGGGAATTCCCCTTTGGGCAAATTCAGCCAATAGATGTCGGGGATCAATTGCTGTTTCAGGGCCAGGATCAGGACCACTGCCCCCATAGACTGCAAGTTCCCCAATTGTTTCAGGTAATCTGCACCCAGGTCTGGCACGAGCCGGGCCATGAGACTCGGGGGCACGGTGGAAATCACCGCGTCGTGTGCCGATGTGCCGGCGGAGGTGACGACGTGAAACCCTTCGGCCCCGGCCTGCTCGATTCGCTCGACCGGCACAGACAGGCGGATGTCCCCTCCCTGGTCTCGCACACGGCCGGCCAATTGGTCTGCGAAGGCCTGGAACCCGCCGACAAAATAACCGAGACGGGGACTCCTTTTGAAGATGCGGGCCCAAAACCAAGCCATGCTCACATCACGGTAGTGCTCCTCGCCGAACTTGCCGATGAGCAGCGGCTCCCAAAGAACCCGATATGCTCGTTGGCCCATGAAACGTGACAGCCACTGGTGGGCCGTGTGACGCTCCAAGCGCCGCCAGTCGCGGGTGACACGCAAGTAGGCCAGCACGATGCCCGTTCGCAATTTGTCCACCATACCCAGGTGCGGGAATCGCAGCAGGGCGATGGGAGAATCGAGCGGGTAAGACCCGCCATTGTGCCACAACGCGGTAATCGGGCGAGGAAACAACAAGCTCTCTTCCAGACCCAGTTCCCGTATCAGGTTTATCACATCATGGTCCGATGTGAACCAGTGGTGGTAGAACCGTTCCAGGGACCACTCCCACCCCTCCGCGCGAAATCCGGAAGCAAGGCCCCCTATGCCGGGGGATGCTTCATAGACTGTGGTGGGGTAGCCCTGGCGGGTGAGATCGTAGGCAGCCGTGAGGCCGGCGATCCCCGCGCCAACAATGGCTACACTTTTCATCCTTCAACCTGCACGCGCGCTTGCACTTCGCGCCAAGACAGGCTTTCGTGCCCCATGTAATACATGCCCAGCAGGGTTATCGGCAGCCACAGCGCCGCATGAAGGACGAGCGTATAGCCGGTCGCCAAATCGCCGGCGACGCCAAAGCTTTCCAGCACCTGGATACCCGGCGCATCGAATGTTCCTACATAACCAGGAGCAGAGGGGATTGTCGTCGCCAGGTTGACCACCGCTGTCATCAACATGAGCACATAGAAATTTACGTGAAATGGAAAGGCGTGCATAACGAACCAGTATTTGCCTGTCTCCAGCAACCAGATCATCACCGACGTAGAAAAGATCATGAAGACATCCCGCTTGCTGCGCAGCGAAGCCAGCCCGCTCATAAACTTGTCCAATGAACGGTGGGCCAGCGGACGAAAACGGAGCGGTATGATTCTATCCACGAAGTAGGCGTACCAGCGCTGCGCTCGTTGCGGCGAAATGGCCAGGGCAAAGAAAACCGCCAGCGCGCCGAAAAACAAAATGCTAAACAAAATCACAGGGCCTTCGTAAGCACGACCAAGGCTGGCGAACGGCAACGTAACGAAGACGAAGAAGAGCATTGCTACGCCATCGAAAAGTCTTTCGACCACCACCGTTGCCAGGCTGGCGCTAATGCTCACGTTCTCTTTCCGCTTGAGCACATAGGAACGAAGCACTTCGCCGGCTCGGACCGGGTATATGTTGTTCCCCATGTAACCAATCGTGACAATGGGGAAGAGGCGTGAAAGGGAAATGGGCTTGATCGGGCGGAGCATATAATGCCAACGCCATGTCCGAACCCACACGGCCACAAAGTAGATCGCTACCCCCGGCACCAACCACCAGTAGTTCGCCTGACGCAAAGTTTTCCATACGTCACCCAGATGTTGGCCGCGCAGTGCATAGGTAAGAAAAAGAGCACTGATCAGGATACCGAGCCAAAATCTCCATCTTTTCCCCATTCCTGCTCCGATGATTTCCGATGCGTCCGCTTCTCAATAGCGATATTATACACGAAGCAATAGGAAAACACAAACACAACACGGTTTTGCGCAGAAGTTCGACTTCTGGAAGAAGTCGAACTTCTGCTTCCACCGAACACTACCCCGCCCAACGGCTGCTTGACAAATCACGCCAGATACAGTATGCTTTAGTCTATTCCGGAAGCCTTAGGTTCAACCAGTTCCCCAGGGTACACAAGAGGGAGGATCGCAAAATGAAGGATATGGTTCCCGACCAGGTGTACAGCGCAGCAGAAGTCGCTGAGTACCTTAAATGTTCGCCCCGTCTCGTCTATCGCATGGCTGCCAGTGGAAAGCTGCCTAGTTTTCCACTGGGCCGGCTGCGGCGATTTCGGGGAAGAGATATTCTCAGGTTTGTTGAGGGCCACATGGGTGGTGAGATGCGGGGCTTTACTTCTGTCGGTGCGGATTTATCGTCGCCGCCAGCCGTACGGTCTGACCAGCTATATACCGTGGAAGAGGTAGCAAAGCTGTTGCGCGTGGATGTGGCAGATGTAATGGCCAACACCAAGAGTGGAGAGTTGCCCGGGTTTCGGGTTGGTATGGCTTGGCGGTATTGGGGACATGATATTCTCCGTCTCGGACATACAAAGTCGTCCACAGCGGAACCGGAGCGCGCGCCGGATGATAACCCCGACGAAGGATAGCGCGCCACGCCCAAATTGTAAGGGAGAAAGACTGGGGCCGTGAAACTCACGCATCTAGACGAGCAGGGCCGGGCCCGCATGGTTGACGTCGGTGCCAAACCAGACACAGAACGTGTGGCCATTGCCGGCGGTGAAATTTACATGAAGCCGGCAACCCTCACCTTGATCCGGGCCGGAGAAATGAAGAAGGGTGACGTGCTGACTACGGCACAACTGGCAGGAATCATGGCCGCCAAACAGACCTCCGCGCTGATCCCCCTGTGTCACCCGCTGGCCATTACGCACGTAGATGTTCAATTCCGCGTCCCCGTAAAACCCGATCAGGATTTACCTGACCCCAGTGTGATTGAGATCCAAGCCACTGTGCGAACCACGGGGAAAACCGGCGTGGAAATGGAAGCGCTGACCGCCGTCAGCGTGGCCGCTCTCACAATTTACGATATGGCCAAGGCTGTAGAACGAACCATGCAGATCGGAAACATCCGCCTGTTGGAAAAACACGGCGGTCGCAGCGGCGACGTCGTATTGGAAGAGGGCGGCTGGGGCGACTCTTCATGATCACGGGTGGCAAACGATGACCTGGCTAGATCCCGTCATTATATTCGCGATCCTGGGTTTCATGGGACTCGGCTTTGCCCAGGGCCTCATCCGCCGCTTGATAGACTTGCTCTCTTTGTATATCGGCCTCATCGTAACATCGCTTTATGAACCGCAGATCTCGCGACGTGTTACAGCGGTACTCGGGCCCTCAGACACGCCCGGACGCGAGGTTTTCCTTTTCCTTTTCCTGTTGATGCTCGTAGTGATTGCCGTCAACGTGATGGGATACTGGGGATACCGAAATACCGCACTCCCTTTTTCCGGCACGTTGGATCGAGTAGGTGGACTGTTCATCGGTCTCCTTACAGGACTTGTTTGGGTGTTGATTGCCATCATCCTGATACATTTTCTCATCCAGGCCTCCTGGCCTACCTACGATAACATAAGGCAATTCTTTGTGACAGCATGGGACCATTCCCTCCTGGTTCCCACATTCGCAAACGGCGTTTCCATCCTGGGAAAGGCAATCTCTCCCTGGTTACCGGCCGGTCTCCCGGTAGTGTTCAGCATTCAGTAATCAATGTACAGTCTCGCGAGCGACGACAAGACTCTCCTCTCCCTGGAGTTTCCGCAAGTATTGGCCCGGCTGGCAGAATACACGCAATTCTCTGCAGGCCGCGAATTGGCGCTGATGCTGGAGCCTTCTTATGATGCCGAAACAGTAGCCCGCCGGCAAGCGGAAACGAGCGAGGCGCGCTGGCTCTTATCTGCCCATCCCAGTGCCCGAATTGGCGGCATACGTGACGTGCGCCCTGCCGTTGAAAATGCACGTCTGGCCGCAGTCCTCGCGCCGCAAGCCCTCCTCGATATCCGCTATACCCTGGAAGCCGCGGGGCAGCTCCAGCGGGTACTGCTGCGCGTGCGTAATGATTGCTCCCACCTGGCCGGTGTGGCAGAAGGCATCGCCCCCTCCCAGACAGTGATAGATGAAATCGCTCAATGCCTGGACGATCAAGGGGCAGTGCTGGACCGCGCCTCACCAAAACTGGCAGAAATTCGAACCCAGTTGCCCCGTTCTCGCGAAAGATTGCGCGCAAAGTTGGAGCACGTAATTCGTGCGCCACAAAATGCCCCCTATTTGCAGGAGTCCCTCATTACCCAAAGGGCCGGACGATATGTAATCCCGCTCAAGGCAGAACACAAGGGCCGCATCCGTGGCATCGTACACGACCAGTCGGCCAGCGGCGCAACCCTTTTCATCGAACCGCTCGCCGTGCTGGAACTCAACAATGCCTGTCGCCAACTGGAAATGGCCGAACAACGTGAAATCGAGCGCATCCTGCGTTCTCTCTCGTCTCTGGTCGCCGAATATGGGGATGAGATCGTCTGGACGGTAGAAGCTCTGGCCAATCTCGATGTGGCTTTTGCCAAAGCAGAGTACGCCGAAACGCTGCGCGCAGTCTCGCCCGATATTGTCGAACCTTCCTGTTTCGATTTGCGCCAGGTGCGCCACCCCCTCTTGAATCCAGAGTCGGTTGTTCCCATCAACGTGCGCGCCGGCGAGGATTTTTCGATTCTGGTCATCACCGGTCCGAACACAGGGGGAAAGACAGTCACCCTGAAAACCGTCGGACTGTTGTCGCTCATGACGCAAGCCGGCTTGCAAATCCCGGCAGAGGAAGGTTCACGGCAAGCCATCTTTTCCCGTATCTATGCGGACATCGGCGACGAGCAATCCATCGAGCAGAGTCTCTCCACTTTTTCCGGACACATGCGCAACATTGTACGCATTCTGGCCCATGCCGATGCACGCTCGCTGGTGTTGCTCGACGAGCTAGGGGCCGGCACCGACCCCATCGAGGGCGCAGCCCTGGCCCGTGCATTGCTCAATCACCTGCTCCAGAAAAAGATAACCTGCCTGGTGGCCACACATTATTCGGAGTTGAAGGCATTCGCCCAGGTCACACCCGGCGTGGTCAATGCCTCGCTGGAATTTGATCTGGAGACCCTCTCCCCCACCTACCGCTTGACCATCGGCTTGCCGGGACGCAGCAACGCGCTGGCTATCGCGGAGCGGCTGGGACTCGATCAAGAAATCCTGGCCGCTGCCCGTCAGACCATCGCCCCTGAGAGCATGGAAGTGGATGAAATGGTCTCCGCGATTCAAGAGGCAAAAGATGAAGCGACCGAAGTCTGGCAACGGGCCGCGCTGGCCCGCGAGCAGGCCGAAGCGCTTGAATACGAGTGGCAAACGCGCCTGGCAGCCATCGAGGCCGAGCGCGCGGATATCTTGAACCGGGCACGCCAGCAAGCGAGGGAAGAGCTAGACGAGGCCCTGCGCAAGATTCGCTCCTTGCGACGCCAGGCTGAAGCATTGGGCCGCCCCCTGCCTGAGTTGCAACAAGTTCACGAAGCGGCAAAAGAGTTGGAGAAGGAGGTGCAATCCCACCCCGCGCCGGCATCTCCCCCTCCTGCACGCATAGTTTCGGTGCCAGGCCCGCTGCAAACGGGCGACACGGTTTTCGTGGCCAGCCTGAATCTCTCTGCGGAAGTCGTGACCATCGGCGACGGAGAGGTCGAAGTGTTAGCAGGGTCCTTCCGTATACGTGTGCCGGCCGGCGAAGTGACCCGGCAGAGCAAAGCCGGCTCACGCGCAAGAAAAGAATCGTCAAAACCCGCCCAGATGATGCGGGTTAGCCCCGGTATGGAGCTTGACCTGCGCGGCAATACGGTGGAGGAAGCATTACCGCTTTTGGACAAGTATCTGGACGACGCATTTCTCGCCGATTTGCCTGCCGTGCGCATCATCCACGGCAAGGGCACCGGTGTATTGCGCAAAGCGACACGAGAAAAGTTGTCGTCGCACCCGCTGGTGGCCGACTTTCGACCGGGTAATCGTCATGAAGGGGGAGATGGCGTCACCGTCGCCATACTCGATACAAAGCCAGAAGGTATAGAGGATGATGATCAGTAGGTCAGGTATTCCGGTCGGCCCCGACATTTCGTGCAGATTGTCTCTTGCGGCCCCGATTTTGGCCCTCCCACGTTGAAGACACGGCGGGAGCTGATGTAGGCGTCCCCATTCCAGATTGCGCGCAGCGGCGTTTCCAGAACATTGGCAATGTCATGGGCCGGATTTTGGAGCCAGCAACAGGGGGCAAGCCCCCCATCCCAATTGATGGTGCAACTTTCCCAAAGGTCGGCGCAGTCCCACGTATTCTCCATCGTTCCCGCAGAGTAATCGTAGAAGCTCTTGCTCTCGTCTTCGGGGAGCCACTCCTGTCTATGTTCTGGATTGCGCGGGTCGATAAACAAGGGGTGGGTCGTAAAGCTGTCTACGCCCAATGCCGTCACAGTTCCACGCAGAGCCGCTATCTCATGTTCGTTGTGCTTGTGGATGAGCATACGAACGAGGATGAACGGTGCGGAACGGTGCGAGCGCCGCTTTGCTTCCACCAGTCGCGAAAGGTTTTCCAGAACGATGGAGAGCCGGCCCCCGCGCCGGTATTTTTCGTATGCTTCCTGAGAAGCACCGTCTACGGAGACGATCAGTTCCGAAAGCCCCGACTCTACCAGTTTTTCGGCAAGGGCCTCGTCCATACGGTTCAAGTTACTGCTGATGGAGACGGTGATGCCTTTGTCGGTGGCATAGCGAATCATGTCGCATATTTCCGGGTGCAGCAAAGGCTCGCCCCAGTTATAGAGATTCAGATAGTATGCGTACGGGGCAATCTGGTCTACGACGTGCTGGAACTGCTCCACGGTCATTTTTCCGCGCGGTCGCTGGAGCGTCCCCAGACCGGTTGGGCAAAGCGGGCAGCGCAGGTTGCACGCGTTCAGTGTGTCTATGTGAAAGCGGTAGGGCATGCCCCACAGATGGTCGCGGCGCAACGCGCGCTCAATCTTGACAACACCAAAATTAGCCAGCTTTCGAGGCGTGCTGGCTCGTAGGAACCGCATCGTGTTAAATGCGAATAGCCGGCCGGTTTGTGAAGGCTTGCGGTTTGTCAGGCGGGTAATGATCAGCCGCTTCGATCGTGCAACGTTCAACACAACTTGTCTTTTCCTTTCGTAGCCGTTCGTTCCGTCAAAAATTCAACGCAATGGCGCAGTGGCGCAAGGATGGTTCTTGTTGGTCTTCGCGTCCTGGCGTCCTGGCGTTAAAAAATCCCACCATGTAACCACTACCGTGTCTTGGTGGTTCAGTCTCTTGCGTACGGCCAGAGGCCACGCTATGACAGAGCGAGTAATTCTACCACGGCGAGATGCTTTTGCCAAATGGCGTAGGGAATCAAGCACAAGGTTGCCAACTTTTGGAAAGTTTGGTCTTATACTAGTTTAGTCGTGAATGCTCGAATGTCCTGCCGTGACGGGCTGAAGCCGTCACTGGATGCGTGA
>CAZFFM010000088.1:0-11772 GCA_964517425.1 uncultured Ardenticatenales bacterium
GGCCGATTTCCCGCACCCGAGGACGGGTGCTAGAGCTTTTTTCAGTAGAGTCATAGATGAAAATCTGTGGAAATCCGTGCAATCTGTGGCTGAAAATGCCGTATACTTCGTGTCTTCGTGTCTTGGTGGTAAGGGCAGGGCGTGAATGATTGCAAACGCAAAACTTTGACGGCCACCCAACACCAACCGGGCACTTGGCAACCATGATAACTATCTGGCAAAGAATGTCGGCGAACTCTGCGGCAAGGAATAGCCATCAGCACGCAAGAGGGAAACCACACGATCGGCTTGAGGTAAATTTGTGGCAGAATCGCGGCGTACAGACTATGAAAACCTTACCGAGCAATTGCTTGGGCTGCCGGAAATCGCAGCCCAAAAGCGTTTTCTCGAAGCGAACGTACTGCTGCTCAACGACGACGTTGCCTGTGCCCTGAAGAAGCAAGCGGACCACCTCATGCATACCGACAACTGGCGTGCACAGCGGGCAGCCCTCCTACTCCTACATCTGGCCGAATGCACCGGGGATCCGCTGCAACGGGCTCTGGGCTTGTTGGCCGAAGCCAATGTGATGTCCATCGGATTTGGAGAGTACAAAGAGGCTATCCCCATTTACGACGAAGCTGCCCGGATTTACCAGTCACAAGGCCGCCCGGTTGAGCACGCCAGATCCCAGGTTGGCAAGATTTGGTCGTTGACCAACCTGGGCCGCTATGCCAAGGCTCTCGAAGTCGGGGAGTGGGCCGGCCGTGTACTGGAAGATCATGCCGAGTGGCAGGTTCTGGCCACGTTGACCATGAATCTCGGCATCGTTCATGCCCGGGCCGGCAACGATGCCGGGGCCCTGGAAATGTTCGATCGCGCCGCAGCACTCTACCGGCAACTGGGGGCCGAAAGTGAGGCCGCCTGGCTGCACGTGCAGCAAAACAGGGCCGTCATCTTGCGCATCCTGGGGCGTTTCGACGAGTCGATTCGGGCCAGCCAGACGGCCTGGGAGGGCCTCGACCGCCTGGGCCAGCAGATTCCGGCCGCCAGGGCGCGGCAGAATCTTGCTCTCACCTACTTCGTTCTGGGGCGCTACAATGAGGCGCTCGAGCAGCTCGACCACGTGCGGGACGTTTTCATGGCCGATGGACGCCAGCGCGATGCGATGCTGGTCGAGTTGGACATCAGCGGTTGCCTGCTGCAACTGCGCCGCTTTGGCGACGTCCTGGACAAATGCGTCCAGGTCCGAACCTTGTTCACGGCATTGGGGACCCAGCAATACGTCGCCCAAGCCGTCGTGAACGAGGCGGTGGCCTACGCAGAATTGGGCCGCTTTTCCGAAGCGCTGAATTCTCTTTCTGAAGCCCACCGCATCTTTGAAGAACAGGGAAACCACACCTGGGTCGCCTCCACCGACTTGCAAATGGCCACCGTGTACCTGCGACAGGGGCAAGCGGGGGAAAGCCAGGCGGTTGCCATGAAGTGTGCCACGGTGTTTCGGGCGCATGACCTGCCCATCGAAGAGGCGCAGGCCCGATTGGTTGCTGCCCGGGCGGCCTTTGCCTTGAACCTGCGAGAGCAGGCGCTCCGCCTGACAACCCAGGTCTTGAAGGTCGCCGAACAACGGGACGTTCCCGACCTGAAATACCGGTGCCATCACATCCTGGGAGCCCTGGCGGCTGCGCAAGGCCAGCCTCGGGATGCCCTGGACGCATTCGACCGCGCTATCGAGGAGGTTGAGCGGCTGCGCGGCCGGCTGATGGTCGAGTTTCGGACCGGCTTCCTGGAAGACAAGGAGGGAATCTATGAGGACGCTGTTGCCCTGTGCCTGAGCCAGGGACAGCCCCTCCGGGGGCTGGAGTATGCAGAGCGGGCCAAGTCGCGGGCCTTGCTCGACCTTCTGTCCTATCGCCTCGACCTGGGCATTCAGGCACGCAACACGACGGACCGGCCGTTGGTCGAACAACTCCTGCACTTGCGAGCCGAGCGTGACCGGCTCTATCGTCGCTGGGAAAACATCCCGGACGGTGACTCGCAGGGGTGGAGTACAGCGGAGAGCGGTCGCGAGCAGGCACGGCAGGAGGTCCTCGCCTTGGAGAAGCGGATTGCGCAGCTATGGCACCGGCTGCTGGTCCATAACGCCGACTATGCGCGGGAGGCCGCGTTGTGGACGGTGCGCACCGAACCGATCCAACCGTTCCTGGGAAGCGACACCATCCTGGTAGAGTACTTCATCACCCACGGGAAGTTCACTGTCTTCCTGGTCACCTCCGGGGGCGTGCAGGGCCAGCAACTGGAATGTGACCTGACCCAGATTCAGAGGTGGACACAACTTCTGTGGCTGAATCTCAAGGCAGTCCCCAGGAGCGATCCAAATCGGTTGACCATGCTAACAACCAACGCCCAGGGCCTCCTGCAACAGCTCCACAGGCTTCTGCTGGCCCCTTTCGCCGACGTACTGGATTCCTACCACCGGTTGATTATCGTGCCGCATGGACCTTTGCACTACTTGCCCATCCATGCTCTGTACGACGGGGGATCGTTTCTGCTGGAGCAACACGAAATCAGCTATCTGCCCGGTGCCAGTTTCCTGCGCTATTGCCATGACGCCCGGCCGGCAGATACAGACCTGATTGCTGTGGGCCATTCTCGCGGCGGCCGGTTGCCGCAAGCAGTTCGAGAAGCGGGCACGGTAGCGGCCATCCTGGAGGGGCGGGCGATTCTGGAGAATGATGCCACACTGGACACGGTTCAACGAGCGGCTACTGAATGCAGTGTTTTGCACATGGCCACGCACGGCGACTTCCGGCCAGATAACCCGCTATTCTCCGGCCTGGCTCTGGCCGACGGTTGGCTGACCACCCTGGACATCTTCAATCTGCGCCTCCATGCCTCCCTGGTCACGCTCAGCGCCTGCCAGACCGGACGAAGCGTGATTGGCGGCGGGGATGAACTGTTGGGGCTGATGCGCGCCTTCCTTTGCGCCGGCGCTGCTTCATTGGTGCTCAGCCTGTGGGCAGTCGAGGACCGTTCAACGGCACAGCTCATGGAAACGTTCTACCGGAAAATGGCCGCCGGTTGGAGCAAAGGGTCGGCTATTCGCCACGCCCAGTTGCAGTTGCTTCGCGGGCAGGAAGGCGACGGGGGCGCAGACTACCGCCACCCATATTTCTGGGCCCCCTTCTTTTTGGTCGGAGACTCGGGTACGTTGTAGCGTTACCACCATCGTTGCTCACACTGAGAATTGACTGACAGTTGTTTACCGCAGATGTTCCTTAAGTTATGAGAGGAGATTCGGAAATGAGAAACCGTGACCGCGTTCGAGCTGGTGTACGCGGGCGTGCAGCGCCCTTTGTTGTGGTCCTGATGTTCGCCTCGTTGTGGGTTCTGCTGGCCGGCTGTACGGCCAAGACCGAGACCAAAACGGGGCCGACGAATGCTTTCCTGGTGAAAGGCCAGGTCATCGTCACCGGGCCCGGTGACGATGTGGACAAAGTCATCATCCAAGCCGCAAAGCAGAGCGACGTCACGCTGCGGGCACTCCCCGCCGGCGAATTGCCGCTCGGTAGCCTGATCAAGGAAGCCGGGGACGCGGGGCAACGAACGGCTGACCAGACCGAACCTGACCAGTTCTTCCCGTTTTCGCCTGACGAGCTGCAAACGCTCGTGGTCCGCCCGTACGCCTTTGACCAGGACGGGGACTCCCCTACGGTTGGTGAGGTTGTCGCCATGATCGACAAGGCAGCCGCCGCAATGGCCACGACTAGCGGCAAGCCCGTCCACGTTTACGCTGACCCGAATTACCTGACCGGCATTCTAGGGCAAAGCCAGTGCAGCAACCCCTTTACGCCTGGCGGTAGCCCCTTCACGCCCGGCGGCAGTTCCTTTGAAGTGGCCGGAAACCGCTTCACGCCCGGCGGCAGCGGCTCCGGCGGTAGCCCGACAGTAGCCGCGGCCGGCGTCGATTTCTGGGGCCAATGGGCTTTCGAGCAAATCGGTGTTGGACAGCCCCAGCAACAACCCACGCAGCAAGCGGCAGGAGCCGTCGTCTACGTGGGCGTCTTCGATACCTCTCCCTTCACGCTGACGGTCCCCCCGGCCATTACGGACGCTAACGGTGTGACCCATGCCACCGAAGTCGTGGATTGGGTAACTCCCGCTTTATCGCTGGGCGTCTCCCATCTTGCTGCGCTGTCACCTGCGCTTCCGGCAACCGATCCGCAGAAGGCAATGGACATGCGCGACCACGGACTTTTCGTGTCCGGACTGATCCATGCCGTAGCTCCACAGAGCAACATCACACTGATCCGCGTGCTCAATCCATACGGCTGTGGCAGCCTCCAGGCCCTCAACATGGGTCTGTTCCATTATATCGCCCAATCACAAATCCAGGGAACGCTGGCGAGCAGCGTTCTCAACATGAGCCTGGGCATCCACAAACCCAAGGCGTCGGACCGGGATAGAGCCGAGGAACTGCGCATGAGTCCCGGCGAGATTGACCGCTTGCGGATGGATGAAATCGAGTCATTACGCACGCTGCTCTACTTCGCCCACAGCCAGGGTGCGGTGATCGTCGCCGCAGCAGGCAACGAATCCACCAAATCACAGGTGGAGCCGATGCAGATTCCGGCCGACTATCCCTTCGTCGTCGGCGTGGCGGCCAACAACAAGGGTGGCGCGCGCTCCTGCTTCTCCAACCGTGGGGACGTAGCCGCGCCCGGTGGCGACGGCGGCGCCGATGCAACCGAACCGGCCAAGTACCCGTGCGCGCCCCGGAACGACGTGTGCACGGACAGTTCCTGTGACAAATCCGTGGTCAGCCTCGTACACCATGTGACCGACGGGTACGCGTACTGGAGCGGCACCTCGTTCTCCGCCCCGCTGGTCAGTGGACTGGCCGCGCTGCTGCTCTCCACCGGAGATGTGTCGCCGCTCAATGTGCCCGGCCGTCTCGCGTCCGGCGCTTGCCCGCCCGTGCCGGCAGACCTGGCCCTGGGCGCCGGCATCATCAACGTGCAAGCCACCCTGTCGGGAGCTGCGTGCCCGGCACCATAGCAACGCCCTTCCCTCTGGGAGCCCCCCCCAGGCTCCCCTCGAAGAAGCCCCTGGCCTTTCCCTCCCGCCAGGGGCTTCTCTTTGGATAATCACAAACCCGGAGATGAATCGCCATTCCGGTGCTTGAAAACTGGTCAAAACTTCGTTCATATCTATGGAAGGCAACTTACAACGCGCGGTTGAACCACGAAGGCACCAAGACACAATGGAAAGAAGCAAGTCCCTTCGTAATCTTGTATCTTGGTGGTTGACCATTCTCGCACATGACGCAAACCTTGTGGCGTGAATTGATAGCGGTTACTGGTGTTGAGAAAGACCTGGAGATTCTGGCGGAAACGAGGTATAACGAATATGACAAGCAGTCAATCCATCCGGCGAATGTACCCAAGTGTGCCAAAACTGTTCTTGGTGACATCACTCGTGTTGATAACCCTTATCGTCGGTGCGGGCATCATCCAACTTGAACACTGGCCTTCTCGGGCCGCGTTCTTCATTGTGATAGGAGCAACCGTCGGCGGGCTCATGACGCAACTCCGCAACACCTTGCACACCGAACGACGGCAGCACGACCAACTCAACATGCTCCACGAGATTGACAAGGCCATCCTGGCCGACCAAAACCTGGATGACTTCCTACGAAATCTCGTCGAGACAGTGGGTACGCTGTTCGAAGCCGACGCGTGCTACCTGTACCTGTTGGATAACGAAAGCGGAGACCTGCAACCACAGGCCCGCTGGGACCTCGCGACGACAGGGCCATTGGCCACGGGCGGTACCGTGCCTCCGGCAAACGGCAGAGCAGAGGCCGGCGACATCATAGAATTGGCCCGGTTGGCCTGTTCACAGGGAAAGCCGTTCGCTCGCACCAACCTTAGCGACGCGACCGACAACGGCAAATCCGGATTGACCGCGGTGATGGCTGCCCCTCTGTTCAGTCCGCACCAGAGGATGGGATCGCTGTTGGTTGGTCGCCTCGAACCGCGCGATTTCCCGCCGGAGCAGCAGGTGGCCATCACGCGAGTCGCGTACCAGGCCGCTATCGCGTTGAAGAACATCCAGCAACTGGAGCAACTGAACCGCTTCGGGTACGAAACTCTGGCCGCCTTCACGGAGGCCATCGCTCAGCGAGACCAATACACCGGCGCCCATGTAAGCCGCATCGTTGGATACACCATGGGGATAGCAAAGCAACTCGATTTGCCCGACGAGCAACTCGAGGCCCTCCGGTGTGCAGCCCAACTGCACGACATCGGCAAACTGGCCATCCCAACCGATATTCTGCGCAAGCCGGGCCCGCTGAACGAACGGGAATGGGACATCGTCAGGCAGCATCCGGAGTTCGGGGGCCGCATCCTGGAGCGCGTCTCTGTCCTCAAGGACGCCGTTCCGCTGGTACAGCACCATCACGAACGATATGATGGCACCGGCTACCCGTCGAGGTTGAGCAAGCACGGGATTCCGCTGGGTGCCCGCATCATCTCTGTTGCCGATGCCTTTGACGCCATGACGTCAGACCGGCCCTACCGGCCCGCGATGTCCTTCACAGAAGCAGTCGCCGAGTTGAGGGCAAATGCCGGCCGGCAGTTCGATCCGCGAATCGTTCACGCCTTCGTCGAGACATTGTAAGGGGCCGGTAACCATTACCCCCTCGGGGCCATGACCAGATTTACGGCCGGTACACTTGATGGTACATTGCGGCCCCGCCGGCGTCGCCGAATTCCAGATCGCAGGCGACTTTGAACTGCGCTGCGGCGACACGTTGACCGCAGGAAACACCCCTATTTCGAGCATTCACCTGCCGGGTCACACCCCCCCATGAGATTACATTGACCCCCATCTCGTTCTATGCTATACTTGCCCCATTGAAGGTCGTACAACTTGTCGCCCAATGATCAGGAAAAACGCCGGTGATTCGTGGCCGGGGGCGTTGCGCCCCGGCCAGACAAATGCCATGCTCAAGAATGCTTGCAACCAGATTTTGAAACTCGAACCGTTGCTGCTGGTCGCCGCAGCGCCATTTCTGCTGTTTCCCTTTGCCTCCGCACCGGCCACAGCGGTTGCGCTGGCACTCCTGCCGATCTCTTGGGGCTGCCGGTGGAAGGTCACCGGCCATGTCACCCGCCCGACGGTAATCGACTCCTTCATTCTGACTCTGCTGGCTCTGTTGCCCGTCGGTTTGTGGGCCTCGACGAACCGGCAGGCCAGCTTGCCAAAGCTGACGATCATTCTGTTGGGCGTCGCGCTCTACTACTTCCTTGTCAACCGGGCAGAAGACGAGCTGCTTTTGTCCCGCCTGACGATAACGCTCGTGTTGCTTACGGCCGCAATCTGCCTCCTGGCTTTGGTCGGCACGGACTGGTTCTCCTCCAAGTTGCTGACTTTGGATGCGGCCTACGGCCATTTGCCGCGCTGGATTCACAACGTGCCGCGCTCCGTGCGGGCCGGGGGATTCCACCCCAACGAGGTGGGGGGCACGCTGGCCATACTCATCCCGATCATGCTGGCCGCTACGGTCGCTTCTCGATACCGGAATGGTGCGACGCCCGGCGCAGAAACGCGCGCGATCAGACCACAAGTGTGGACAATCGCCACGGTCCTCGTCTTGGTGACAGCTTTGCTCTCGCTGATACTCACGCAGTCGCGCGGGGCCATCCTGGCCACGGCGGTCGCCCTGATCCCTCTGGCCTTGGGCCTTCGCCGGCGCATTTTGCTCCTGGCCCTATTGCCGATTGCGGCGATCATCTTGTGGGCAGGGGGGCAAATGGTTAGCGCCACACGCTCAACCGGCGCCACGACCGCTACCGCCCCCCCCTTGACGTTAACCGCCTCGCCCAGCGCCTGGTTGATTTCACTCGATCGCAGCACAGCCGGTGAATCGGGCCGTTCGAGCAGCACCTGGGACGCGCGTGTGGAGATTTGGGGCAATGCCTGGGAGCATCTCTGGGATTACCCCTTCACCGGCTCCGGCCTGGCCACGTTCACGGCAGTCAGCAAGGCAAATTATCCGTATGACAAAGTCGATCCTCGCTTCCCCATCACACACGCGCATAATTTGTACCTGCAAGTCGGTACCGATTTTGGCTGGTTCGGCTTGATTGCCTTCTTGGCCATCTGCGTATTGTTCTTCCTGCTGGCTGCTCACGCGTATCGCAACCGGAAATCCCCACCAGACGGCTGGTATGTGCGTGGGCTTGTGGCCGGCATCGTCGGATATCTAGCCTTTGGCTTCTTCGACGCCATCACCCTGGGGGCCAAGCCTAGCATCATCTTCTGGATGGCCCTTGGAGGGGTTTCCGTCGCCGCTGCTGATTGGGGGCACAATTCGGCCTGGAGCGGGCGGGTGCGTCGGGCCGGAGGAGGCATCTTCTTGCTCGCATTGTTGTTCATCGCGCTTACCCTTTTCGATATGGTACCGGCGCGTGCCAATCGCGGCGCACTGCGGCTGGATCGCGTCCTTCTAGCAGACAATTTGCAGCCGGAAGTGCAGGCGCAAATGACTGGGCAGGCCCTTGCCGATCTGTCCGGCATATTGGCCCTCCCCGGAGCACAGCCGGGGATCTGGCGGCGCATCGGCCAGGGCCGCTTGCTGCTCGGTGACGAGACGCAGGCCCTCGCCGCCTGGCAGCACGATGATCGCGCGTATCCTTTCCTGCTGTGGAAAGGCCGCATCGCAGAGGTGCGGGCGGATTGGCAGGAAGCCACGCGCGACTATGTCCTGGCCACCCGGCTGCGCCCCGAAGCGAGTCGCGCGTTCTATCGCCAGGGTCGCGTTTTGCAGGCGCAAGGGCAGTCCCCGGCTGCCCAGCGCGCATTCCAAAAGGCGCTCGCGTTGAATGACTTCGACCAGAACGTTGCGGAACAAGCCGATACCTACCGCCGCCTGGGCCAGATATTGGCCGGACGGGGCGAGTGGGAGGCTGCGCGGGACGCCTTTCAACAAGCGGTCACCCTGGAACCGGACGCACCCACACTACTGGCTCTGGGATGGAGCGTGTACCGCGCCACAGGCGATGTTGTCGCCGCGCAGGCCGATTTCCGGCGTGCCGTGGCCCTGGAGCCGGATAATCCATTTTATGCTTTGGGCATAGGCAAAACCTGGATCAGTAAAGAACAATGGGAACCAGCTCGCTACTGGATTCGCTACTTACAGGAGAATTTCCCTCATCAGCCATGGAGTTTGCTTCTCACCGGGGAATTGGCAATGGAACAAAAGAGCTACACTACTGCTCAACACAGCTTCGAGCAGGTAGTCTCCCTGGCACCAGGATTGGCGAGCGGCCACTGGTGGCTGGGACAGGCTTATGGCGGGCAAGAGTTATGGGAACAAGCAATTCGTGAAACGAAAGAGGCTGCAACGCTGGACCCAGAGTACCGGTTTGCCTGGCTTGCCCTGGGAGACTTTTATCGTCGGGCTGGGCAGGACCTCGATAAAGCGGTCCAGGCCTATCACAAAATGTTGACTCTGGATCCGAATGACTCCATTGCGTTTCAGCGTATCGTACAGGTCTATCAGGAGATCGGGAATACCACCGGCTTGCACGCGGAGATGGACTGGCTGGTAACTGTTGCGCCCGGTCGCGTTGAGGCCTGGGAGTTGCGCGGCCGCCTGGCCTATGAAAACGGTGATTACGTGGCAGCGGTAGAAAGTTTCCGGCACCTGGTTTTGCTGCAGCCGGACTCGGCGAGTGGCCACTGGCGGCTGGGACAGGCTTATGGCGGGCAAGAGTTATGGGAACAAGCAATTCGTGAAACGAAAGAGGCTGCAACGCTGGACCCAGAGTACCGGTTTGCCTGGCTTGCCCTGGGAGATTTCTATCGCCTTTCTGGACAAGACAGAGACAAAGCTGTCCAGGCCTATCACAAAATGCTAACTATCGATCCAAATGATACAATCGCCCATGAGAGGTTGCGGCAAATGGGCGAGGAGTGAGCTTTGCAAGCAAGGCGCAAAAACACGGCTTGCAATCAGTTCACCCTTTATTGTGCGGGAGAAGAGGATGGAATACGAAGATCATAATAGCAAACTACCGGAAGTAGGCCACTTTGCAAAGCTAATACATTGGGCCGGCACCGGCCTGATGGCGCTGATGATCATGCTCCCCATACTGCCCCTGGTTACCAGGCTCATGGATCGAGCGCTACATCTGCCTCCGCCCATTGTTTTAGGAACCGGTCTCCTAAAGGACGCCCTCTTTGCCGGCCTGTTGCTGGCAACATTGTGGTTATGGCGGAAAGGAGTCGTACGCTGGCGCTGGCGACCGCTTTGGATTGCTCTGGCACTCTACGCAAGCTGGCTTACGGCGTACCTGGTTTTTCTACCGCACTCCGTGTTGTCCATTTATGCCTACCGAGGAGATTTGGAACCGCTGTTGGTTCTTTTCGTGGCCGCCTTTCTTCCTCTTTCCGGCGAGCAGCGGCGCAAGCTCCTCTGGAGTGTAGCTGTCGTGGCCGTCGGTGTCTCCCTTTTTGGCCTATATCAAGTCTTTGTCCTGCGCTTCCCTTTTTTGCACCACTATTTTGCCGATTCTCAGGGAAAGATTTCAAGCAGCTACTTCGCCTTCCGGTATTATAGCTTCCCGCGCGCTATGTCTACGATGACCTCGCCGAATCAGTTGGGGTTTTACCTGGCGATTGTCATTCTGGCTGGCTTGAATCTGGCCATCCGCACGACGGGAAAGCAGCGCTGGGGGTTACTGGCTGCCTGCGCCGTATGCCTAGTCACACTGCTATTCAGTTTGTCTCGAAGCGCCTGGGTGGCGTTGGCCATCGGACTGCTGGTTTCATTCGTGTATGCGCCGAATAAGCGGATATGGAGTGCCGGTGCAATTGGCGCCTTGCTGGTGATTGTGCCCATCGCCTGGCAATTTCACCTGACGGATCGGGTCGTGGACACGCTGACCCTGCGCGATCCATCGGCACACGGAAAGATTCCTTCAATGCTACAAGGGGTCCAGTTCATTCAATCTCATCCGATGGGAGCTGGCCTGGGCACGGTTGGAAGCAGAACGAAACGTTTTGGGGATACGATGCATCTGCACAGCGAAAGCTACTACGTTCAAATGGGCATGGAGCTGGGAGCCATCGGACTACTCCTGTACCTCCTGTTCGTGGGAGCCGCGGCGTGGACATTGTTCGCCATGCTGCGGGGCACAGCGCCGCCGGGAGACCGCGCGATTCTCGTCGCCGCGTTGGCCGCGCTGTTGGGAATCTCGGCCGGGGCCATGTTCATTCCGGCCTTGCAGGATATTGCCGTAGGCAGCTATCTGTGGCTGGTCGTGGGTTTGGGGGTGCATACGAAGAACGGTTATGCCTGACCTGTCTATCATCATCGTCAACTGGAACACGCGGGATCTATTGCGTGATTGCCTGCTTTCTGTCTTCGCCTCTGCCAGGGCGCTCGATCTGGAGGTGATCGTTGCGGACAACAATTCCTGCGATGGCAGCGCACAGATGGTCACTGCGGAATTTCCGCAGGTGCAACTGATTGCTAACGAGGAAAACGTCGGCTTTGCCGCAGCGAACAACCAGGCTTTTCCGCTCTGCTCTTCAGAATTCGTCCTCCTGCTCAATTCAGACACGCAGGTTGTCGGAGACTGTCTGGACATTCTCGTCTCATTCATGCGGAACCATCCCCGTGCCGGGGCGATTGGGCCTAAGGTGGTCCACCCGCACATGCGCTTGCAAGTTCTGTCGTGCGGTTACCAACCCACGTTGCAGACGCTTTTCAATCACTAC
>CAZFFM010000089.1:0-11752 GCA_964517425.1 uncultured Ardenticatenales bacterium
TGGCCTGCCACGTGCCACCCCGATTTGTGGACCGGTAAACTCCCTTCCCGTACACGCCGGCGAAGAGAGTATCGTCTGTGCCAAACGTGGGCGAGAGCGCCAGGGCGAGCACCGTTCCGCTGCCCAAGCCGCTGCTGGACGATTGCCAATTGATCGCCGCAGTCGTCGAGCGGAATACGCCACCGCCCGTACCGGCGAAGAGGGTGTGGTCGCTGGCATAAGCGGGCGAGAAGGCCACGGCATGAACCTCGCGATTGGTCAGGCCGGTATCTGCTTCCGTCCAGGAATCACCCCGATCGGTGCTGATCGCCGCCCCTTCGTTGCCCCAGAGGCCGTTGCCGATGATCACCGTCTGATCGCCGGCGAAGTTTGGCGAAGTGGCGATGGCCCACACACTCATCATGATCAGCCCGCCCAACGAACCGTTGCGGGCCTGCCAACTCTGGCCGCCGTCATCGGAGCGGAAAAGTCCGCCGCCGTTGCTCCCCGCAAAGAGCGTGCCATCTGCGGCCCTGGCCAGGGCGTGCATGCGCTGTGCGGCCAGCCCCTGCCGCGCGAAGGTCCACGTCTCGCCATGATCGCTCGACTTCATCACGCCGGTGCCGAACACGCCGGTGAACACCGTGCCATCGGCGGGGTAGTCGGGCGAAACGGCCACGGCCCAGGTATCGGGCAAGGTTTTGCTGCCCGCATCCCAGGGATAGTCGCGTCGTTGCCAGTTCTCGCCCCCGTCGGTGGAGCGGAAGACGGCCCAGCTCGGCCGGCCGGCGTACACGGTATCGGCGGTAGTGATCCCGTCGCTGGCGTCATAGGCGGGGGAGATGGCGATGGCGATGATGTCTAGCGGAGAGCCGAAGCCGGACGACTTCTGCACCCAGGTCGCACCGCCATCGGACGATTTGTACACGGCGTGCGCGCTGGAGCCGGCGAAGACGACGCCGTCGCGTACAAACGCCGGCGAGATGGCCAGGTCGCGCACATCGTCCACGGGAAACCCGCCGGCAGAAAGGGTCCAGCTCGTGCCGCCGTTGACCGATTTGTACAACCCGCCCCCGTCGGTGCCGGCGAAGACGATGTGGTCGGTCGCGTAAGCGGGCGAAACGGCCACGGCGAATGCGGTTGTGCTGCTGATGCCGCTGTTCACTGCCGCCCACGACGCCCCCCCGTCTGTGGAACGGAAGAAGCCGCTGTCGCTGGCGGCAAAGAGCGTCCCATCCGAGGCATAAGCGGGCGACACGGCCAAATCGTTGACGGTCGTGGTCGCCATGCCCGCGTTCGCAGCCTGCCACGTTTGCCCGCCATCTGTCGTGCGGTAGACGCCGGCGCCGTGTGTGCCGGCCCACATCGTGTGATCGGAAGCGTAGCCGGGGGAAATGGCCAGCGCATAGATGCTCCAATTGTCGAGGCCGTTGTTCACGGCCTGCCAGGTGCTCCCCCCATCCGATGACTTGAAGACACCGCCGCCATTGGTTCCGGCAAAAACGGTATGATCGGTGGCGTAGGCCGGAGAGAGCACGACGGCGTTGATCGCGCCGCCGAAGGGGCCGTGTGTGGCCCAGGTGGCCGTCTGTGCATTCGCGGGGGCCGATCCAACGATCGTCTGCAGAGCCCAGACAAAGGCAATAAGAAATCCTACGCCACGGCGAATCATGGTGTCGCGGTTATGCCTTACCCTTCACACGGCGGATTCCCGGCTCGGTCATGGCGCGCGCGTCCAGCAGGCGGTCTGCTTCTGACGGCGACAGGTAGCCCTTCGCGACGACCACTTCGCGGACGGTCCGTCCGCTGGCCAGCGCTTCCTTGGCCACTTCCGCCCCTTTTGCATAGCCGATGACCGGGTTTAAGGCCGTGACCAGGATGGCGTTGCGAGCCAGCCAGCCTTCCGCCTTTTCGCGGTTGGCCACGATGCCCCACACACATTTTTCGGTGAAAGCCCGTATCGCTCCGATCATGACGTGCATCATCTCGAACAAATTGTGGGCGATGATCGGCATCATCACGTTCAGTTCCAACTGTCCGGCCTGTCCGGCCATCATCACCGCCAGGTCGTTGCCCATGACGTGGAACATGGCCATGTTGAGCATCTCGGCCAGCACCGGGTTGACTTTGCCGGGCATGATGCTGGACCCGGGCTGTACCGTGGGGAGCGTGATCTCGTGCAGACCGGTGGCCGGGCCGGAGCTGAGCAGCCGCAGGTCGTTGGCGATGCGGTCCAGGTCAACGGCCAGGGTACGCAGGGCCGCAGAGAAATGGACCATGTCGGCCATGCTCTGCATGGACTCGAAGAGATTGTCAGAAGTGTACAACGCAAGACCGGAAATCTCGCTCAGGCGGGCCACCATGCGGGTGTGGTATTGCGGGTGCGCGTTCAGACCGCTGCCGGTGGCCGTGCCACCGATCCCCAGCCGGCGAAGTCCCTCTGCGGCCTGGGCGATGCGCTCCCGCCCGCGCTCCACGGCCCGGGAGTAGGCCAGGAACTCTTGCCCCAGGCGCACGGGCACAGCATCCTGCAAGTGCGTACGGCCCGACTTGACAATGTCGTCGAACTCTTCTGCCTTCTGTGCCAACGCATCGGCCAGCTCATTCAAGGCCATGAGCAGCTCATCCAACCGCCAGAGGCAGCCCAGGCGAATGGCGGTCGGGATCGTATCGTTGGTGGATTGGGCCATGTTGACGTGGTCGTTCGGATGGACCGGTTTCTGCGCATCGTCCAGGGCAAAGCCCAGAATCTGGTTGGCGCGATTGGCGATGACCTCGTTCACGTTCATGTTGTGGGAGGTGCCCGCGCCGGCCTGGAAGGGGTCTACGACGAATTGGTCCTGCCAATCGCCGGCACGAACTTCCTCGGCGGCCTGGGCGATCGCTTCGGCGATCGCTTCGGCCAGCAGACCCAACTCGCTGTTGACTTCGGCGGCGGCCAGCTTGACCGTGCTCATGGCCCAGACGAAGGCCGGGTATGGCTTCATCCCGCTGATGGGGAAGTTTTCCACGGCCCGTTGCGTCTGTGCGCCATACAAGGCGGTCGCCGGCACACGAATTTCGCCCAGCGAATCACGTTCGATGCGCATGGTTTTGGGTTCCTCTGTCTTCTTGATATTCATCGTATTTTGTTTGCCCTGTTCTATATTTACCACAAAGACACTAAGACACTGGAGCCTGGCGAAAATCATTTTGCCCGTATAACCCGGCATTTTCAGCCACAGATTACACGGATTTCCACAGATTTTCATCTATGACTCTGCTGAAAAAAGCTCCCGTACCCGTCCTCGGGTGCGGGAAATCGGCCCGAGGACGGGCCTCTGAGCGACCTTTTTCAGGGGAGTCATCTATTCTTTCTGATTTTTCCGTGAAAACCTGTGACCATCCGTGGCAAAAACAAAAAACGCCAGTGTCCAGTAAGACACCAAGATTACAGAACTACTCGCCTAATGCCCAGCTTGATCAACGGTACGTTTGCGTTCTTTCTCATCAGAAATGGGGGCTTAGTTCATCTTTCTCCTTGGTGTCTTCGTGTCTTGGTGGTTGTTGGATTAAGTACGACAAGGGTGGCCAGCAAGCACGATTGCGTTGCGCTTTATGCCGGCAACGGCTCGAAGCGGGCCTGGAAGAAGCGCAGGTGCTTCGGCTCGTACCCCATGCGCAAGCCACGTGCCTGGGCCCGGCCCTCGTATACGGCCTGGACCGATTCGGCTACCACATCAATATGGGCCTGGGTGTAGACGCGGCGCGGAAAGGCGAGCCGCACGAGCTCCAGTTTGGGATAGCGGTGATCACCCGTCTCCGGGTCCCGGCCGGCGGAGACGATGCCCCGTTCCATGCCGCGGACACCGCTGTCCACGTACAGGTCCGCGGTGAGGGCCTGGGCCGGAAATTGATCTTGAGGGATGTGCTCATAGATCTTGCGCGCATCCAGGAAAATGGCGTGGCCCCCCACCGGCTGCACGATCGGGATATGCCAGTCGAGGAGCATCTGCCCCAGATATTCCACCTGTCCCACGCGGGACCGTACATGGTCATCGTGCGTACTCTCTTCGATGCCGATGGCCATCGCTTCCATGTCGCGTCCGGCCAGGCCTCCGTAGGTGTGCAGACCCTCGTAGACGACGACCATGTTGCGTGCTTCGTCGAATAGCTCCTGGTCGTTCATGGCCAGCCAGCCGCCGATGTTCACCAGCGCATCCTTCTTTGCACTCATCCAGCAGCCGTCGGTGTAGGCGCAAAACTCGCGCAATATCTCGGCCACCGGTTTGCCGGCATAGCCGGGTTCGCGCTGCTGAATGAAGTAGCAGTTTTCGACCATGCGCGTCGCGTCCAGGTAGATGGGGATGCCGTAGCGGTCGGTCAGCTCGCGCAGCGCACGGACATTGGCCATGCTCACCGGCTCGCCACCGGCCATGTTGACCGTGCCGGCCAGACTGACGTAAGGAATCTTCTCCGCACCGACTTTTTCGATGAGGTCTTGTAGCTTTTCCAGGTCTACGTTCCCTTTGAAAGGGTGAAGGTTGGCGGGGTCATGCGCTTCAGCGATGATGACGTCTACGAAGGTGCCGCCGGCCAATTCCTGGTGCAGACGGGTAGTGGTGAAATACATGTTGCCCGGGACATAATCGCCCGGTTTGATCTTGATCTGGCTGAGGATATGCTCAGCGCCCCGGCCCTGGTGGGTGGGAACCAGATGGCGGTAGCCGTAGTGCTTGCGGACAGCTTCCTCCAGGTGATAGAAATTGCGACTGCCGGCGTAGGCCTCGTCTCCCAGCATCAATCCGGCCCACTGGCGATCGCTCATCGCGTTCGTGCCGCTATCGGTGAGCAGGTCAATGTAGACATCCTCCGAACGCAACAGGAAGGTGTTGTAGCCCGCTTCGGCGATGGCTTTCTGCCGAAACTCACGGGTAGTTATATGGATCGGCTCTACCATTTTGATCTTCCAGGGTTCGGCCCATGACCTCCGCCCACGCTGCTGGCCGGCTGTCATCGGGATACTGTCGGGTGGCATGATTGGTTTCCTTTCTTTTAAGAAGTTCAACTGTATCTTCTCAATAATTCGGGGTGAGCAGAATGTCGCGCCCCCCTAACCCCCCAACTTTGGGGGGAATGTGCTCCCCCAGAATTGGGGGCCGGGGGGCGTTCCCCAGGTTATTGAGAAGATACGTTCAACTTCTCTCAGAGGTTGAACTTCTGATTGTGCGCGTAGAAGTTCAACTTCTCCAAGAAGTTGAACTTCTAACTTCTACTATATCACCCTTTTGTTCTTTACGCAAGATTCACGGAAGGTTTACGCCGCTCTTACTGACAAGTGGCTCCATTTGTGGTTTACTGGTAAGCATCAGATGGCTGATAGAAAAAAAGTAGCGTGATGGCAGCGGCCGATGGCTGCGGTCCGCCAAAAAACAGGTGGCCGATGGCAGATCGCCTATCCCAATTCTTGTCCGTGCAACGAAAAACGCGAAAATCGGTGTCTACCCTCCTGCTCGATTTGGCAGTTGGGGCACTCTTGCTAACCGGCTGCACGATCAAAGTGCATCGCACAGCGCCGCAAGGGCAGGAGCCGGCCTCCTCCCCGGCTCCTGCGGTGGCCCAGGTTGCGTTGTCGCCGACCATCCGGCACGTCAAAATTGCGCCGGGTACAGCGACGACCACCGAAACACCAACGACCGCGGTCACGAACCAGCCCGCCGGCGCTGCCGAATCGGCCACGCCGGCCGCCGCCGGGCAAAATCAGCCACCCTTGCCGGCGATGAGCGCATCACAACCGAACGCGACAGCCACGCTGTTGTCAATCGTCAAACCGGCCACAGCAACGCCCACCGCACACGCCGCACGGCCTGCGACGGCGACAGCCATCGCCATCGCGCACGCAACGCAGGCGGCTACAGCGACAGCCATGCCAACGCCACGACCCACGCACACGCCTGCCCGGACCCACCGGCCTGCGCCGAAACACTCGCCCACCGCGCCGCCACCCTCTGCGTCCGCTGCGCCAAATGAACTGGCGACGCCCCCGGTCATGGGCATTACCGCTGACCAAAACCAGACAAGCGCGCAAGGCCAGCAATTACGCAAGCCCCTTGTCCAGCCGCCGGGGCATCCTGCGCTGCCACCGGGTATGCTCTATAACCAATCGGACTTTCTGCCCTCCGACACGCAGTCCGAGTACCCCAATCTGGGCCCCATGGGCGCAGAGAACAAAGATGTGGAGTGGCCGCATTGGCAATCGGAAATGACCAGCTTCCTGCGGAATGCCAGCCAGCTTTCCGTCACCCTCCTGAATGGCCAACAAATTCAGAAACCGACCATCGCCGGCCTGATGCTGACCGGCGGTGCATCGGCGAACTGGTCTCCGACCTACGGAAACCAGGGAGTCACCTGGGACTATGGCACAGATTTTACCCCAAAGATCGTGTACGACAACATGGGTGTGCCCACCGGCTACATTCTGGACCCTGGCTGCGGCAAGACGGCCGTGATGCCCCGCTTCGACGACCCCCGCTGGCAGCAAGCCCTCTTCAATGACATCGCCGAGATGGGGCGGCAATACAACGACGACCCTCGCCTGAGTGCAATCGAAGTAAACTCCGGCTACGACGGTGAGCCACAACCGACAAAGAACGTGGAGGGCTGCGATTTCAGTCATTCCGCTTCACAGATCATTTCACCTACCGAGTGGCGGCTTTTCATCTATGGCCTGATTGACGCTTACGCAGCGGCCTTTCCGAACAAACCTGTGTACGTCCAAATCTTCTGGCTCGACCGCAACGTCGCCGAATATGCGATCGGCAAGGGCCTGGGTATCAAAACAAACTCGCTTACGGACGATGCGAACTATTTTTATAACTATGCGGACGATCCTGCGGGCAGCCCTGAAGACAGCGGCGCCGGCATGATTCGCATTGCGCAGGATATTGGTTCGCACACTTATCTGGCCTTTGAATCGGGCGCTCCCTGGAAGCCGTATCCAGACTCGCATGTCTATTTTGCCTACTTGGCCGCGCTCTCCACCCACCCTGATTTCATTGACAGCTTCCGCTCCTGGAACGAAGGTCTGGCGGCGGCCGGGGGCAGCGCATACACAGCAGACAGCCCGCTCAACTTCATACAATCCCACCTGGGCGTGACACTGGAAACCACACCCGATGTCTGGATTGCCCTTCGCAACACCGACTACGATGAGTGTGACGGTGTACGGTGCTACACGG
This sequence comes from uncultured Ardenticatenales bacterium, assembly GCA_964517425.1. Classification (GTDB taxonomy): domain Bacteria; phylum Chloroflexota; class Anaerolineae; order Ardenticatenales; family JAADHH01; genus JAADHH01. The sequence goes on from CAZFFM010000089.1 coordinate 7,197, forward strand.
GCTACCGTGGGGACTGGAATTTCTGGCTGTACCGCCCCGAGAATATCCCCGGCAACAATACGAAAGTCGTGGGTCTGGCTCCCAGCGGGGTGTGGACGGGCATTCCCGGCGAGGCTCAAAACCAGGTGTACGCCCGCAAGGCCCGGCGCACCGACGAAGCAGCCGGCCAACATTACATGTCATTCAACGTGGACGACGGCTACCCCTACGCCGGCCAAAAACCGCGCGCCCTGCCGGGTGGCCGGGTGGGGTACCGGTTGTCCCTCATCTACCTGGACCAGGGAACCGATACCCTGTCCGTGGAATACAAAGATTACGGCGGCACGCTCCGCTCGGTCAGCTTGCAGAAGACCAACACCAAAACCTTCATGCGCCATACCTGGACGATCAATGATGCCTACTTCCACAACAATATGCCCGGCGGTGCGGATTTTCGGCTGAATGCCAACGAAGATGGCGACGAGACGATCCACATGATTCAGGTTGCCGGCTTCTGGGACACAAGCCTGCCCTCGCCAACGCCGGGGCCATCGGCCACAGCAGTTCCCACCGCTACGCCCGTGCCCACGGCGACGAGATTGCCAACCTGGACGACTTCGCCTACGCCCAGGCCGGCGGGGCCGACGGAGACGCCGTCACCGTCGCCTACGCCGACGACTGCGCCCACCCAAACGCCGGTACCGACAAACACTACAACACCAACCAACACGCCGACATACACGCCCACACCGACGGCCACCCCCACGGTGACCGATACTCCAGGCCCGACGGCCACCCCTCTGCAGGTGGAAATGACCGTTGGCCCGGCCGGCCTGCAAGATACCGACATCAATCGCTGGAACGCGGACGTAAACACGTCCAGCAGCACAAACCTTCGCGTGCGTCCCGACGACTTTAGCGCGCTGTTACGCTTCGACCTGTCACAGGTTCCGCCCAATGCTGTGATCGAGGATGCACGACTGGACCTTTGGGTGTATTACCGTAGCAGCCAGAGCGCTATCACGGTACAGCCATTCCGCCTGCTGCGGTCTTGGGACGTGGCGTCGTCCACCTGGAATCGCGCTTCATCTACGACCAGTTGGACCACAGCGGGAGCCGATGGCAGTGGTACGGACCGCGAAACCTTGCCGGAGGGTCAAACCCTTCTGGACCGTACCGATGCCTGGGTTTCCTTCTCCGTCACAAATATGGCACAGCAATGGGTTTGGAATGGGGATCAAAACTACGGATTGCTGCTCAAAGGAAAAGAGAATGCGGACGCCCTTTACTATTTGGCCAGTGCCGACAGCCCCAATCACCAACCTGTGCTGCACCTGCGTTTTAGCTATCAGCCAACCCCCACCCCATCTCCAACACACACAACTACCCCTACGCCAACCGATACGCCGGTACCGACGTTCACACCGACGCAGACGGCGACCCCCACCCAGACTCCCACGGTGACCCACACGCCGACGCCACGTCCCACCAATACACCGGCGCCGACCAGCACGCCGCGCCCGACGAACACGATGATTCCCACGGATACGCCGCCACCCACGGCCACGTCCCTGCCGACGGATACGCCGACGGCGACCGCGACGGCAACGGTCACGCCGAGGGCGACAGCCACTGTGCCGGCAACGAACAGCCCAACCGCGAACACGTCGCAGTCGGTGGCGGTCAGTTCGGCTGCGTCACCAACGCCGACCGCAGTGCCTCCCACGGCGACGCCATCGCCAGCGCCAACGGAAACGGTGGCGCGCGTCCCATCGCCCACACCGTCGCCCGGCGGCGAGGGAGGCGGGCGATTGGCCGCACCCATCGCTTCAACCGACGGGACGGAGTTGCTGGTCAACGGCGACTTCGAGAACGATGGAGGCTGGGTGCCCGCACCTGAATCGACGGTGGAGCCCCAAATCTCGGAAGGGGCGGCCTACTCCGGAATGCAAGCCCTCTTCCTGGGCCTGAATGACTCGGTGCAACAAATGTACGGCTATTCTGCCGTTTCTCAGGAAGTGACCATACCGACCGACACCGAAAAAGCGGAGCTTTCTTTCTGGTACAGCCCGCAATCAAACGACAACGCCGGCGACGTGCAATACGTCATGATCCAGGACGCGCAAGGTACGCAAACCCCCCTCTTACGGCTTCGCTCCGGCGAAGAAACATGGGAACGTGCTTCCCTTTCCCTGGCGCAATATGCAGGCCAGACAATTTCTGTGCAGTTTGGCGTCTTCAACGACGGCCAGGATGGCATAACCAGTATGTCCGTGGACGACATTTCCCTCCGTGTGCGGGCGCCCTCGCTTGCGGCAAAGGGGACGATCACCCCGACAGTCGTGGCCCCCAGTGTCACCCCAGGATCTGAAGCACAAAGCGGTGAAGGGAACGGACCTGACATGACCAGGGTAGCCGCGTGGGCTTTGGGGTTGGCGGCCCTGTTCCTTGCTCCACTCTTCTTATTGGCCATCTAGCTGTTGCGTGCGTATGCGTAGAAGTTCGACTTCTGCTAGCAGTCGAACTTCTTCCCCTGAATTTTTGTACGATTGCCCTGTGTTCCGGCAGAAATCCCCTTGACAAAGCGTTCCTCCATGGTGTATAATTGTCTCAAGTAGGCGGCTGAGAACGAGCGATTGCGTACCTCCTGCTTTCCTTAAACTCCATTTAGCGTGTGCCCGGTTGCGCTGCGGCAAGTCCTGGGGCAAGGTACGCTTGACATCTTCAACACCGACCAAGGGGCGCAGTTTACTTTTGCCGATCCGTGGCCTAAAGGATGGGGCCAACCTCAACTTTGCCATGGCGCTGTCTGTTCTGGTATAATGTGCTTCAACCAACTCGCCGGGGAGAGAGGAATGTATGACCGTATATTGAAGCGAATGCGGGAAAGGATCCGTACCCGACAGTACGTGATGACCTTACACGCCGAAGAGGAAATGGACGATGACAACCTGTCCATCTTTGACGTTGAGCGTGGCATTCTCACCGGCAGAATCATTGAGCGGCAGAAAGACCGCATCACAGCAGCGTGGAAGTATCTCGTCAAAGGCGAAACTGTTGCAGGCGATGCGGTAGTTGTAGTTGCCAGACTGAGTATCACGGGTAAGTTGGTGATCATTACAGTGTACCTGGAATGATAGCAAGGGGAGAGCAATGAGATGTGACATTTGTGGAGAAGAAGGAACTCGCGTTCGTCACGTGACCCGCAGTTATGGAAAGGGGGAGAACTTACTGGTCATCGAGGATGTTCCGGTCGTGAGTTGTCCACACTGCGGGGAGAGTTATCTAACAGCTGAAACACTCCACGAGATTGAACGTATCAAGCTGCATCAGCGGAGTTTTGCACGAGAACGTCCCGTCCTTGTGGCGGTTTTTTCCTAGCGACCCCGGTTCTTCGTTGCACCGGACGTGCCGACAAACGATTCGAGGTGTACATGAGCAAAGCAAACCGTGTGCTGACATTGATGATACTGGCTTGCATTTTGGCCGCCACCCTGGCCGGATGTTCGGGTTCGCCGGTCGGCGATGTGCCCGCCACGACGAGCAAACAACTCCCTGTCGTTGTGAGTATTGCCCCTCTGGCCGACTTTGTCCAGCAAGTGGGGGGCGCGCGGGTGAAGGTAACGACCCTGGTACCGGCCGGCACCAGCCCCCACACCTACGTCCTGTCCCCAGCGCAGGCGGTGGCCGTAAGCGACGCGCGGGTGTTGGTGCTAAACGGCATCGGGCTGGAATACTGGGCAGACAAGGTGATCGCCGCAGCCAACAACCCCGATCTGGTGGTCGTAAACACGTCGCAAGGCATCCCCGTCTTGGCGGGAGACGCCGACGAATCGGGCGGGAACCCCCACGTATGGCTGAATCCGCTGTACGCTATTCGACAGGTCGAACGCATCCGCGACGGGTTGATCCAGGCGGATCCCGATGGTCGCCCCACGTACGAATCGCGGGCGGCCGCGTACATTGCAACGCTACAGGCCTTGGACGCGGAGATCGCCCAACAGGTGGCGAGCTGGCCGTCCAGAGAATTCGTTGCCTTCCATCCCTCGTTCGCCTACTTTGCCGAGCGCTATGACCTGGTGCAGGCTGCGGTAATCGAAACAACGCCGGGTCGTGAGCCGTCGGCCGCCGAACTCGCGGAGCTCATAGCCACCGTGCGGCGCGTGCAAGCGCGAGCGATCTTCGCCGAGCCGCAACTTTCTGCCAAAGTAGCGGAGACGATTGCCCAGGAAACCCACACCCAATTGCTCTACCTGGACCCGCTCGGCGCAACAATCGCTTCCGGCCGCTATGTTGATTTGTTGCGGTACAACGTGACACAATTTGCCAAAGCGCTTCAGGCCAACGCCCAGGCCCCGCAAATGCGAGAATCTGACGGACACCCGACATGACGAATGGTCGCGAGAGTCTTGCTCTTCAGGAAGGTATATTGGCGCACAAAAAATGACGGCCCCCTGGAGGGGGTGCCCGTCATATTTTTGCGCGGCAACGTATCTTCTCAATAACCTGGGGAATGCCCCCTCGGCCCCCAATTCTGGGGGAGCACATTCCCCCCAAAGTTGGGGGGTTAGGGGGGC
>CAZFFM010000090.1:0-11718 GCA_964517425.1 uncultured Ardenticatenales bacterium
GCGGGGGGCGTAGAGCGTAGAGCGTGGAGCGTGGAGCGTCGAGCAGGGAGCAGGGAGCAGGGAGCGGGGAGCGGGGAGCAGGGAGCGTGGAGCAGGGAGCGTGGAGCGAATCACGTGATGGCGTGAAACGTGCCAACGCAACGCACAACGCGTTCTGACACCTGACCTCTGACGACTGACATCTGGCGACTGGCATCTGAAACGTTCCAATCCAAAATCGCAAATCCAAAATCCAAAATCTAAATGAGGAATGACATACCGTGCGCAAGAGCAAAATTGACCGCCAAACGAAAGAAACGACGATCCATCTGAAACTGAACCTGGATGGCACAGGGCAGTACGACATTGACAGCAGCGTGCCCTTCCTGGATCATATCCTTAGCCACGTGGCCCGCCACGGCCTCTTCGACCTGACGCTGCGCGCGCAGGGCGACACCGAAATTGACGACCACCACACGGTCGAGGACGTGGGGATTGTGCTGGGCCAGGCCCTGCGAGAGGCGTTGGGCGATCGCGCCGGCGTCCGGCGGTATGGCAGCGTCGCCCTGCCCATGGACGAAGCGCTTGTACTGGTCGCCGTGGACCTCTCGGGGCGGGGCTACCTGGCCTGCGACCTGCCCTTCCCCACGCAAAAGGTCGGCCAGTTCGATACCGAATTGGTGCCGGAGTTTCTGCGCGCCTTGGCCCAAAATGCCGGCATCACCCTGCACGTCCGCCTGCTGAGCGGCGACAACAGCCACCACATCGCCGAAGCCGCCTTCAAGGGATTGGGGCGCGCGCTGGGCGAAGCGGTGGCGTTGGACACCCGCCGGTCCGGGCAGATTCCGTCCACGAAAGGGGTTTTGGAGTGATCGCTATCATTGACTACGGCATGGGAAACCTGCGCAGCGTGCAAAAAGCCTTCCAGCACATCGGCTGCGAAGCGGCGCTCACCCGCGACGCCGCTCTGATCGGCGAGGCCAGCCATGTCGTCCTGCCAGGCGTGGGAGCCTTCGGGGACGCCATGGACAGCCTGCGCGCGCTCGATCTGATCGCACCGATCCAGGAGGCAGTGCAGAGCGGCCGGCCGTTCCTCGGCATCTGCGTCGGCTTGCAACTCCTCTTCGACGAGAGCGAAGAGATGGGACATCACGCCGGCCTGGGCATCTTTCCGGGCAAAGTGGTACAATTCCGCATCTCCGGCAAAGTGCCGCACATCGGCTGGAACCAGATTCACAGGACAAGAGAAAGTCCCCTGCTCGCCGGTGTCCCGAACGGTGGGTTTGCCTATTTCGTGCATTCCTATTACGTCCTCCCCGACGACCCCGGTCTGGTGCTGGCCACCACCGACTACGAAATAGACTTCGTTTCCGTTGCCGGGCGGCAGAATGTCTTTGGCATCCAGTTCCATCCGGAAAAAAGCCAGGACAATGGCCTGCGCATCCTGAAAAACTTTGCGGAGATGAATTCATGAATGATAATCATTCACCCGCACCCTGGACCATCCGCAAGCAGCGCCTGGTCGTTGACAACCAGCCGTGGCTGCGCCTGTGGGAGCAGGAAGTCGAACTCCCCAACGGCTACGTGATCGAAGATTACCTCTGGGGTGAAGAGCCGGACGTAGTCATGGCGTTCGCCGTCACTGCCGACCGGCAGGTGATTCTCGTGGAACAATACAAGCACGGGCCGGCCCAGAACATGCTGGACTTGCCGGCCGGCTACCTCGATGATGACGACCCATCGCCGCTGGCCGGCATGAAGCGCGAGCTGGCCGAAGAGACCGGGCACGCCAGTGATCATTGGCAACATATCGCCAGCCTGGTGCGCGATCCAAACCGTTCGGCCAGCCGCATGCACTACTTCCTGGCGCAAGAATCGCGCCCCAACGGGCCACCCCATCTGGACCTTACGGAAGATCTGCGTATGCACCGCGTGCCCTTGGCCGACATCCGCAGCATGGTCACCACTGGAAAGATCTCATCACAATCCTCTGTAATCGGCATCATGCTCGCGCTGGATGTATTGACGACCAATAGATAGCGAGTTTGAGAGGTTCCGATAAATGAGCGACAGAGACATTTATCTGGAGATGGCCCATCACCCTCAGGTCATCCTCGACACGATGGAGAAAATGGAGCAGGACGTGGATCGCCTGGCACAGAGGCGTAAACGGTTGCGCACCACCGGAAAGGCCCTAGGCAGCTGTGGCGCACTCCTCCTCGTTGGAGTCTTTCTCCTCGTTTTCTTTGGTTCATTCGTTGCCGGCCCTTTTGGATTTGTTTTAGGAGGCGCAAGTTTCGTCCTTGGTTTTCCCGCCGTTCTCGTAGGCTTCTTCCTGAACTCGCGCTACCAATCGAAAGAAATGCGTCCGCACTTTGCGGCGGCCAAGCAGATCCTTTATACGCTGCGGGACGACACCGGTCGCAAGGGACGGGTGGTCGGGCAACTGGACCTGAGCGGGGCCAGGCAGAAGAACAAAGAGTTCCGCGTGACCCGCAACCTGAGTGGAAAACGAAAGGTGTACTACCGCGATTCCTGGTTCCAGGCAAAGATCAAACTGGTGGATGGCAACCTGCTGCGCCTGGTTTTGACAGACAAAGTCAAGACCAAAGCGGGCAGCACAGTGGCTCATCACACACAACTGGCCGCCAAGCTCGTGGTTAACTCCAACTTGTACCGCGTGGGCGGCGTACCGCGCAGCGGGTATCCACTGGAATACGCAACCGTTTCCGGCGGAGACGGCATATTTACCGTGAAGGCAGAAGTGAACACCATACGCGAAAACAGCACCCTGCCCGTTACTCCCTTGCTGGAAACGCTGCGGTCCCTCTACAGCCACCTGGAACCGATCGCCCCTGGCCCGGCAACGGCCGGCAGCCCGTCGCTGTTTCAAAAGTTACACCCGCAAAGCGATACATGAGCATCGAGCAACGCAACACACAGCACGCAACACGCAACACGCAACACGTGGCACATATTTTTCATAATGCCTTCATAACGTTTCGTACCTGATGCAATTTTGTCCACATTGGGAGCACAACCATGAAAAACATGATCCTCATCCTGGCCATCGTCCTGATCCTTTTTGTACTGGCCGGCAGCGTGGTCTTGCACCTGACCGGCGTCGTAAACAAGCCCTCGCTCACGTTCCACCGGCAATGGGCCCTGTCTGTGGCCGGCGGCCTTCCCGAAACGTTGAAAGCGATTGACCTCACCGGCGACGGCAAAGACGAGGTCTTCGTGCAAACGCCGACGCAGGTGGTCATTGCCTCGCCGGAGGGCAAGGTGCTGCTCCGGCAGGAGGTCATCAATGCCAAGACGACCATGGGCGATTTCAACGGCGATGGCGTGGACAATTTCGCCGTGGCCCGGCCGGAAGGACACAACATACTGGTGACGGCCTACACCACGGACGGCGAGCCGCTGTGGGAGAGCCGCGTGCCGGACGTCGGATCGCCCACACGCGGCACATCGCTCGATTTCGAAGGCGACGGGAAACGAGAGGTCATTTTTGGCACCGACGCCGGCGTCCTCGTCTGTCTGGAGGGAGACACGGGGCAAATCCGCTGGCAATACCACTTTCCTTCTACGAGCCGCGCCAATCTCTATGTGCGGGGGAGCGACGACGTGCAGGCGGACGGCCACACATACCTGGCCGCAGGCGACTACGGCGGCCACGTCGTGGTCCTCGAAGGGAGTGGCGAACCGGTCTGGCAGAAGGAGTTTCCCGAATCGTTGCGCCGGCTGCGGGCCTACGACATGAACGGGGACGGGACCAGCGAGATTCTACTGGGCGGACTGCACGGCCAGGTCTGGCTAATGTCGGCCAAAGATGGCAGTTATCTGTGGCAGGCTTTCATCGGCAGCCGGGTGAACGAGGCCCGCTTCCTGGAAATCGACGGCGACCCAAGCCAGACAGAGGTCGTGCTGGGGGGGAAGAACGGCGGCGTGTCCACATATTCGCTGGCCGGCAGCACCCTGTGGAAGCACAGCGTATCGGGCAAGGTGCTCGAGCTGTCTACCCTGGATTACAACGACGATGGCCGGAACGAACTGTTGGTGGTCGCCAGCAAGGTGTATGTTTTCGACGGGTCGAGCGGTTCACTGGCCGGCAGCTACGATGCAGCGGGAAGCACGCTGGATACGGGAGACTTCGGCAAACATGGCACGTTTCTGGTCGGCACGAGCAGCGGGGTGTCTGCCGTCAAGATGCGCCTGGTAACGCCCCCCCTGTGGTACAGCCCGATCACGCTGGGATTGCTGGTCGCGCTGATCATTGCCATCGTAGCGGTCATCCTTAGCCGGATGGTAGGGGATGAACCGGAAAAACTGGTCTACACCGCGCAGGACATTACCCTGGAGGGCTTGCGCGCCCGCAAGAAGATGCTGCGGGAAGAGCTGGCCGACATCGAGCGTATGCAACGCGAAGGAGAGATCACCGCCGATGTGTTCCTAAACCGGAGCCGGGGCGTGCGCGAGCAAATTGCCGTTGCCGAGGCCGGGATACTGAAGATCAAGCCGGACTACCAGCCGGAACTGATGCGCTGTCCCTCCTGTGGCGGGCCACTGGAGATCGGCGCGGACCGCTGCCCGTATTGTCACCATGTGTTGCTTTGAAGTCAGATGTCAGTCGTCAGAAGTCAGATGTCAGTCGTCAGTCGCCAGACGCCAGATGTCAGTCGCCAGTCGTCAGATGTCAGTCGTCAGATGCCAGTCGCCAGTTGCCAGTCGCCAGTCGTCAGATGTCAGATGTCAGATGTCAGATGCAAAATATTACGCAACACGCAATACGCAACACGCAACACGCACCACGGGTCACGCACCACGTCCAACACCCGGCGACGGACATAAGCGAAAGAAATGACAACCAACGTCCTGTACACCGCGTTCGATGTCGTCCCCTCGCCGAAGGGGGCCAGCCGTCACATCACCCACTTCACCCGCTCTCTGGTGGAGGCGGGCTATGGCGTCACCCTGTTCACGGCAGGGTTGGACGGTATGCCGGCCAGCGAAACCTGGGCCGGCGCGCAGATCATCCGTTTCCGCAGCGACGAGAGAAACTTCTTGCAGCGGGCGTTGCGCTTTGGCGATGCGGTGTGGGAACATGTACGACAGCACGAAGGCGCTTACGACGTCGTCCATTTCCGGGACATTTGGAGCGGCGCGGCCCTGCTGCGCGCACGGCAGCACTTTGGCTACCCCTATCGCGCGATCTTCGAAGCCAACGGGCTGCCCAGCGTGGAGCTGAAATATCACTACCCGGCCATCAAGGGAGCCGCGCTCCCCCGAAAACTGAAGGCCCAAGAACAGGCCATTCTCAGACAGGTGGATGCGGTCATCTGCGTCTCTTCGGTGAGCGCCACCTATCTGCGCAGCCTGGTCGTGGACGAGCCGGAGATCACCGTGATCCCGAACGGGGTATCGCCGGCACGATTTCGACCGGCAAATGGGGGGAACGCGCACCCTCCGCGTCTGGTCTATGCCGGCACGCTGGCCGCCTGGCAAGGAATAGACACCCTGATCCGGGCGATGCCGGTCATCGTGGCCGCGCACCCGGAGGCCGAGCTGCACTTGATCGGCCCGGCCAAGAAGCGTCACCAGAAGGGGCTGCGTAAGCTGGCGCACAAGCTCGGCCTCGACGAAGAGAACGTCCGCTTCCGCGAACCGGTAGCACCGGAAGAGATGCCCGGCCATCTGGAGGAAGCAACGGTCTGTCTCGCGCCGCTGAACTATTCGGACCGAAACGTCACCCAAGGGTGTTGCCCGATCAAGCTGTTGGAGTACGCCGCGATGGCCCGTCCCATCGTTGCCGCCGACTTGCCGGTCGTGCGGGAACTGCTGGGCGAGGGGGAAGTGCGCTACTTTCAGCCGGACAACGCCACCGAACTGGCGCAACAGGTCATCTACCTGCTCAATCGCCCGGAGGAGGCACAGGCCCTGGGCCGGCGCGCGGCGCAAAAGGTACGCAAAAGGTTCACGTGGGCACAGGCCGGCGCACGGCTGCTGGACGTGTATGGCAGGCTGTTGCTATGAAAACAGTAATCAGATGCCAGTAGGCAGTAGGCAGTAGGCAGGTAGGCAGGTAGGCAGGTAGGCAGTAGGCCGATGTCAGACATTACGCAACACGCAGCACGTGACATTTGTTTTCATAGCCGCTACCGGCCAACCGCCACATCACCGTACAGGGCCAGGGTCGCTTCCAGCTCTTGTTCTGTTGTGAAGCGCGTGATGACGGTCTGGCGAGCGGATGCGCCGAGTTGCTCCCGTGTCTGCGGGTCACGCAGCAGGCGGTGCAGGGTATCGACCCAGGCGGAATCGTCCTGCGGTGGCAGCATGATGCCGTCCACACCGTCGGTCAGCACGTCCAACATGCCGCCGACCGCGCTGGCGACGACCGGCCGGCCGCAGGCCATCGCTTCCAGCAGGGTGTTGGGCAGCCCATCGCGCAGGGAGGGCAGAATCACGACATCGCAGAGGGCGTAGTAGGGGGGGAGAGCCTCGTGCGGCTGCGGGGGCACGACGTGCAGGGGCAAGTCTGGATGCTGCTGGCGAAAGAATGCGACCATCGCCCGGTCCTCTTGGCGAACGCCGCCGACGAGGAGCATTTGCGTGGCCAGCGTTTCGTTCAGCCGGGCGAACACGCGCAACATTCGACCGAGCCCCTTCTTGGCCCGTGCCTCACCGGTGAAGCCGATGATAGGGCGCTCGTCCAGTTGCAGCGTGGCGCGCAGGGCCGGCGGAGGGGCCTGGGGCGCGAAGCGTTGTGCGTCCACACCGTTGTGGATGACGCGAACGTCGGTGCGGCCCGAAAGAACTTGTGCCTTCCGGGCCAGGTCATGCGTAACGGCAACGATCGCGTCGGCCCATTCGAGCGATTTGAACACAAAGGGAGCGCGGCGGTTGTCGAAGGGCATAACGTCCAGGTCATTTCCACGCACGGAGACGACGGAGGATTTGCCGGCGTACCGGGCGACCATCGTGGCCACATAGCCGGCATAGACGATGAAGTGGCCGTGGAAGAGGTCGAAATCATAGCGCGCATCCAACGCAGCGATGCCGTCAAACCATGCGGCGAGCGTCTCCCGCTGGCGGGCACTCGGGCCAAAGCGGTGCGCGACCACCGGACCGTCGGCGGCGGTGTGCCACGTTCCGGGGGCCGCCGCCTTGTGCGGAGAGACAACGTGGACTATGTGGCCGACGCGGGCCAGATTGCGGGCATTGCGTTGCACAGAAACGGCCAAACCGCCCACATCGGGCGGGTACGTATCAGCAAGCAGACAGATTTTCATCTTTCTATCATCAGGAGTTGAACATGGCAAAACAATGTGAGCTCATTATCGGGTATCTTCTCCCCCGCCAGTGCGAAGAAAAAGCGTCCCACAAATGCACGAACTGCGGGCGGTCCGCTTGCGAACCGCACACGCGCATCGGAGATTCTGGCCTCCTGTGTCGAGACTGCTTCGAGAAAGGCCAACCGTTCACCCCCGAAGCGCTGGAGCCACTGCCGGCACCCGTCCAGGGGCAGATCTATAGCCGCTGGGATTCGATTTCCGACACGATGGATGACGATGATTTTCTGGCCTTTGACAGCGAAGAGGAAACCGATTCATTCAGCATGTTGAGTTAGGTTTGTCCAGGTGTGGCCACCAATTCATGCAGGAAGCGGTTTTCTTCCAGGAAGTCGTCGCAGGAACGGCAGGCGGCCGGTCGCTCCCCGGTGAGGAGCATTTGGCGGCGGAATTCTCGAAATGCGTTGCCGTCCCAAATTTTGCGGAACCGCTTGCCGCCGGTGAACTTGCCGAAATGCCGCGTCGAACGCAACATACAGCAGGGAAAAACCTCTCCCCTGGGGCCAATCATGGCATGAATCCAGGGCATGTAGCAAGGCTGGGTTTCGTATAAGCCGCGCGCATAGAGGCCGGCCTTGCTCAATTCCACCTCTTGCTTTTCCCGGCCAAACGGATAGGCCTCCGCAGCCTGGGAAATCATGCCGTAGGCCAGGGCCTTATGCGCCAGGAAAGGGGCCACCTCCTCGTTATACACGTGAATGCGCGTTTTGTTCAGCCGCAGCCGGCCGTCGCCGTCATCCACAGGAATGAGCGTGAGCCGGTCGGCGCCGGCCTGGTAGGCGATCTCCGGCAACCCGCCGGCGTCCTGATAATTCCGGCGCGTGACCACGAAATTGATGCGGATGTGCAGCTTGCGCCGGCCATGTTTGGCGGCACGTCGCAGGTTGCGGATGCCGCGAATGGTGCGCTTCCAGTTGCCCTTGCCACGCAAGTCGTCGTGGATGGCCGGCGTAGCGCCGTCCAGCGAGATGCTGACGTTGTGAATGCCGCTTTCGACCAGCGCCGCGGCTCGTTCCGGCGTCAACATGGTGCCGTTGGTGGTCAGATTCACCTGGATTTGCCGGTCGGCGAAGGCGGCGACCACCTCGAAGATGTCGGGCCGCATGAGCACCTCGCCGCCGGAGAGGTGTACCTTTTGCGTGCCGAGCTCCACCAGTTCACCGGCCAGCGAACGGATCACCGGCAAGGTGAGGCGGTTCTCCCGACTCTGCCGCCACACGTTGCACATCCGGCAGCGCAGGTTGCACAGCCAGGTCAGCTTGATCTTTACGTAGATGGGCCGAAAAGGAACGGCGTCTTGTACCGCTTGCCGGAATTCTGTTTCGGTGGCAGGCACGTTTGCCAAATCCAACATAAATGAACGTCCCCCTTCATGTCCCTTTTTCTACGTGATTCTGACTTTGCCCGGTTCGCCATACGGATTATACCCCAGGCGAATTGCAGACGCAAATTGGTCGATCGTGCTGTAGGGCGAGGCATTCCCCTTGGCAGCGTTCTTCCTTACTCTATGAGGCACGCTAAGGAGATTTGCCCTCCTCATCGGTCTGCGGGAATGCCTCGCCCCTACTTACCCAGCCGTGCTGGGACTCTTGTCTTAACGACAACAATGGTTTTTTGTGGTACAATAATGGCAAGGTATTGCAGAACGATGGAAGCAGCACGCGAGTACAGGACATGACACGAACATTCGCAAGAATCGGCTTGTTGTTCATAATTTTGGCAGCGCTGGCCGGGGCGTCCCTGGCGCAGACGGTTCCCTCGCGACCGGACCTGCAAACCGGGCCAACCGCGTCGCCAACGCCTCCGGGTGCCTGCCGCTACGACTTGCAGCCCGACGGGATCATAGACATTGCGGACATCATGCAGGGGGTTGCGCGTTGGGGCAGCAAAGCCGGCGACGCTTCCTACGACGCAGCCTATGATTTCAACCTGGATGGCGCGGTCGATGTTGTGGACGTGATGCGCATTGCGGCCCACTGGGGCGAAACGTGCGCCAACACGCCCCCCCCCACCGCCACACCGGCCGGCAGCCATCGAACCTGGCCCGATACAACCACCGGCATCCATGTGTTCAACGACCAATTGACTGAGGGAATGTCCAACGCCCAGGTGCAGTTTGCGGCGACACACTACGCAGGCACGCAAAAGATGGTCCGCTCCGAAGCGGACCGGCTGCGCGCTTACAACCCGAACTTCCTGATCCTCCATTACCGGTTGGGATTGGGCCTGGGTTATCGCGCCATCCAGAACGGCTGCCAGCCGACCGGCTCGGAACTCCGCATCGTGGAAGGAAACCAGTGGGTTGTCGAGTGGCCCGGCGATGCCGTTGTGCAAGCAAGCTGGTTCTTCCCCTGGAACGGGCAGTCGCGTGTGTTGAACTGCGATTGGGGCTGGTACGTCATGGAGCTGAACGATCCCGGCTGGCGAAGCTACTGGATCGGCGAGGTGCTGCGCCAATTGGCGGCCAACGACGATGACGGCCTCTTCGCCGATAGTTTCAGTGTGCCCAACTATTTTGGCGCTTACAGCTTTGACCCGGCCCTGCCGCCCATTGATAGCGGATTTGAAAATGCCTGGGCGCAGCGCATCGAAGACTTTACCGCCTTTGTGGTCGGTCAGTTCGGGGGCCGCTACGCCTTCATTCCCAACGTCGGGACGTGGGTCACCACCCGCAATCCCACCGATTACAGCGGGGCCGACGGCGTGATGATCGAAGGATTTGGCTACGACGCCTGGGCCGCCTTCAGCGCGGACGACTGGCGTCTGCAACTGAACCGCGTCTTGGGCCTGGTTCGACAAGACAAGATCATTCTGGCCCAATCGTACCGCACGGACAATAGTACGACCCGCATGTTTACCCTCGGCAGCTACTTGCTCATCAAGGGGACGCGTACCTTTGTCAACCTGGACACCGGCCTCAGCCCGGAATGGTGGCCGGAATACGAGATTCCCATCGGTGCCTATAGCGGAAACATCCCCACAAGCCTGGACGAGCTTTACAACGCCGGCTGGGGCGTATACACGCGCCCCTACAGCAACGGGATGGTGCTGGTCAATCCCGGACCCGGATCGCAAGCGGTCAATCTGGGCGGCACATACTACCAGGCACAACCTTCCGGCGGCGGAAACATTCCGGGCGATGGGCTGGAACCGCCCGGCTGGACCGTGACCTACACGCCGGTCACACAAGTAACGCTACAGGCGGGGTCGGCCGCCGTGCTGCTCTCGTCACCTCCTGGGTGATCGCTCGTACCGGTACCGGCGCAGCCGGCCCTGCCCACACAAACTAACAACACAAGAACAGGAGCAAACAGATGAAAATTGTTGTTCTGGACGGCCACACACTCAACCCCGGCGACCTCAGTTGGGAGGGTCTCTTTGCCTTGGGTGATTGCGAAATATATCCGCGAACTGCGGCAGGGGATGTGAAGGGCCGCGCGCAGGGTGCGGAGATTCTGCTGACCAACAAGACGCGAATTTCGGGCCAACTGATGGCCGAACTGCCGGCGCTGCGGTACATCGGCGTGCTCGCCACCGGCTTCGACATCGTGGATGTGGCGGCGGCCCGCGAGCGAGGCATTCCGGTCACAAACGTGCCGGCGTACAGCACCCAGTCCGTAGCGCAAATGGTGTTTGCGCACACCCTGAACCTGACCCAGCATGTGGCCCAACACGCTGGGTCCGTAGCGCGGGGCGGCTGGGCCGCAGCCAAAGACTTTTGCTATTGGGAATCCCCACTCGTCGAATTGAGCGGCCTGACCATGGGCGTCGTCGGCTTTGGCCAGATCGGTCGTGCCGTCGCGGAGCTGGCCCGCGCGTTTGGCATGGAGGTCGTCTTTAGCGCGCGAACCCCTCCCGCAACGCCCCCTGCCGGCACCACCCCGCTCCCCTTGGACGAGCTGCTGCGCCGCAGCGACGTCGTCAGTCTCCACGTTCCGCTGACCGCAGAGACGGCTCAGATGATCAATGTTGAGCGACTGGCCCTGATGAAGCCCTCCGCGTTCTTGATCAACACCGCGCGCGGCGCACTGATTGACGAGCAAGCTCTGGCCGAGGCGCTGAACAGCCAGGCGATCGCCGGCGCCGGCCTGGACGTGCTGGCCGAAGAGCCACCCGGCCCCGATCACCCCCTGCTGCACGCCAGGAACTGCTTTGTCACGCCGCACATCGCCTGGGCCACCCGCGCGGCAAGAGCCCGCCTGCTGGATGTCGCTGTTGACAACATCGTGGCCTTCCAGGGAGGCGTGCCACAGAACGTCGTCAATCCATAACCGGCTGGGGTGGCCGTCAAAGTTTTGCGTCCACAATCATTCACGCCTGCCCTTACCACCAAGACACAAAGACACGAAGTATACGAAGCGGGGCAAGCGAGAAAGCCCACTCGTCAGGC
>CAZFFM010000091.1:0-11690 GCA_964517425.1 uncultured Ardenticatenales bacterium
GTCACCGTGGACGATGGAGTGGGAGGAAGCGACACAGCGCCAATCAACTTGAGCGCAACGAATAATGATCCGGTGTTCGTGGATGCAACCGGCAGCGATGCACCCAGCTACAACTTCTCGGTCAGCGACAGCACGTCGATGGTGGGGACAGTCTACGCCAACGATCCGGATGCAGGGAACAGCCTCTCATACACCCTCAGTGGAACGAATGCGCCGTCGTTTACCGTCAACCCCGGCAGCACCGGGGGCAGTGCGACGATTGCCGTGGCGGGGGGCGGAACTCTCTCGCCGGGTAACTACTCCCTAACGGTCACCGTGGACGATGGAGTGGGAGGAAGCGACACAGCGCCAATCAACTTGAGCGTAACGAATAATGATCCCGTAGCAGACGCGGGTGGACCCTATTCGATCGACATAGGTCAGGTGCTGGAATTGGATGCGGCGGGATCGTTTTCTCCCGATCCAAGTGCTTCGCTTACCTACCGCTGGGATTTCAATAACGATTCCATTTATGACTTTGACGCCGGTAGCGATGCCACAGCATCGGTCGACTTCTGGGATGATCTCGTTGAAGCCGACCCCGAGTACGGGCCGGCAGTCGACGAACGTCAGGCGGGCGGGGGGCCGTCGTCGGGTTGCCGAACGACAGGGGACAGGGCGGCTTAACTCCGTCCGTTAGGACGGCGGGGGTTGTACCTGTGGCCTTGACGCCACCATCCGGAACAGGGATAAGGAGGCTGTTCTGATGAAGAGATCTTCAGCAACCAGTAGCACGAGAAGGACGAAGGGTATAACGCTCATCTTGCTGGCACTATGCGGGCTTGCATTGGTCAGTGCCCTCATCATTGGGATCAACGACAACCCCCCGGGCCTTCTCTTGCTTTTTATAGCAGCTAGCGTTCTGATCCTCGCATTCGTGCACCCTTGGCGGAGAGCCAAGAACTTCCTGATTCTGCTGGGTGCATCTGTGATTGGCTTTGCCCTCTTCGTCGTCTTGCATAATGTCTTTTACATGTTAGGCCAGATGGCGGCAGATGTGCCAGTAGTTGGCTGGTTGTTGCGGGGTTTGAGTGTGCTGTCGTTCTTTCTAGCAATCATTGGGTGTCCTGCGGCGTTCCTGGTTGGCTTAGTCGGCAGTATCGCGATGTATGGAAAGAAGAAGCTCATACCTTGACTGACCTTGCCCAGGAAATCGCCGCCACCTAACCAGCGATTGGGGCTGACGCGGTCGAGAGCCTTGCTTGCCCACTCTCTACGCAGCTACGCTGCTCCTGTCGTGCGCGGAGAGCTAAGCAGATCGCGCAGCTCAATCGCCAGCCGTTAGCTCATAAGGTGGGCCTCGCCGGCGGGTGCGCGAGGGGTGCGTACCGTCGCCGGCGGGTGTGCATTCAGTGGCAACAAGACGTCACTGACAGGCTAGCTGGCAGAAACACCGTATTTGCGTAAGCATATCACCGCGAGGTTTGATTTGGAGAGATGTACCTTGCATGGTACAATAATAGCCAATGAATGACGAACCCATCCTTCGTGTTGTTTTCTTCCGTACCGAATCCGGTCGAGAACCGGCACGTGAGTGGCTCCGAAAGCTGAGCAAGGATGACCGAAAAACGATTGGCGAGGACATCAAGCTCGTACAGTTCCGCTGGCCCCTGGGGATGCCACTGGTTCGCAAAGTGGAGACCGACCTCTGGGAAGTGCGAAGTCGGTTGAAGGGGGGGCGCATTGCGCGTGTCTGCTTTACTGTACGAGCTGGCGAGATTGCTCTACTTCACGGATTCATCAAGAAAACACAGAAAATGCCAGTTCGAGAACTGAGTCTGGTCCGTAACCGGAAGAACCTATGGCTAGCAGGGTGATCCTATGAATCAACACACAGGCAGCAACTTTGATGATTTTCTCAGAGAAGAGGGCATTCTCGAAGAGGTAACCGTAAGAGCACACAAGCGATTATTGGCTCTGCAATTGCAGGACGCCATGGTCGAGATGAAACTGACCAAAACAGAGCTTGCTGAGCGCCTCCAGACAAGTCGTTCACAAGTGGACCGTTTGCTTGATCCCGACAACACAGCTGTGACATTGGATTCGCTGGAACGACTGGCTTGTGCAGTAGGCAAGCAACTTGTAGTTGGATTGGCATAACATAAGGTCGGCCAAGCCGTCGGTGACAGAGAGTTGAGGATTTTGATGAGAGCGATCGATCTGCTGACGAAGGTATTGGCACAGATAGAGAGATACAGGAGGGGAATCCTCGCCAGCGGAGGGGTACGCGCGAGGCAAGGCGCTCCAGGGCCAGTTTGTTTCGCAGAGAGGAGGCCGGCGTGCATAACAAATCGTTCCCGCCGACCGCGCTGCGCGCTCGGGTACCGGCCGCACGCTGGGGGTGAGGTGGCGTCGTCGGCGGGGTTGGTTTCGGTGGCCCGCGCGGCGGCTGAGTGACGTTGTGCAGCAAGTCAATGTAAATGAGGAGGAAAATGAGTGAAATGATTAGTCGAGAAATTTGTTTACGAAAACGTCCTGTTGGCATTCCAACTGAAGGTGATTTTGATATTGTAGATGTTCCAGTTCGGGAACCCCAAATTGGGGAAATCGTTGTCCAAAATGTCTATATATCGGTCGATCCTTACATGCGGGGTAGAATGATTGATCGCAAAAGCTACACACCCTCATTTCAACTTGGGGAAACAATAACTGGTGGCGCTATCGGAAGAATTGCCATATCCAATACAGATAAATTCCAAGTTGGGGAATATGTATTAAATTTCGAAGGTTGGCGGGAGTATTTCGTATCGAATGGAGACGGATTGACGAAAATTGATCCCTTAGCAATACCCATCCAGTCCTATCTTGGGGTTCTGGGAATGCCAGGATTGACGGCCTATGTTGGATTACTCAATATTGGTCAGCCAAAAGAAAATGAAACGGTTTACGTTTCGGCCGCATCGGGTGCGGTCGGCTCAATCGTTTGTCAAATTGCAAAGATAAAAGGATGTCGGGTTGTCGGGAGTGCTGGATCTGATCGAAAAGTGGCTTGGTTGTTAGATGAGATTGGCGTTGATGCAGCATTCAATTACAAAAACGCAGAAGACTTATCTGCTGCGTTAAAGAAACACTGTCCAAGTGGAATCGATATTTATTTTGAGAACGTCGGTGGAAAACATCTAGAAGCAGTATTAGACAACATGAATCCGTTTGGGCGCATTCCTGTTTGCGGGATGATTTCGCAATATAATCAGACTGAAGGCCAGCCAGGCCCGAAAAATCTCACTTCAATCATCGGTAATCGGCTATTGCTACAAGGGTTTATCGTTTCAGATCACTATGACCAATTGCCACAGTTTCATAAAGACATGCTGAAATGGATAACAGAAGGCCAGATAAAGTGGGAAGAAACAATCATTGATGGTATTGAAAATACGCCCAAGGCATTCATTGGTTTGTTCACTGGAGAAAATCTTGGGAAAATGTTGGTTAGAGTAGGACCGAGACCCATAAGGTAGCAACGTTAGGGCAATGGCTCTTCCGCACAACCCCAGTTGCAGGCGGCTCGGCTTCGCCTCAGGGTAAGCTGCGCGATTTCAGGTCAGTGGTTGTGAGCCAAAAGTGTTTTGGGACAGCGCCGCCGAGCGCCTGAACAAACCGTTGGGCTGAGGTTGGCCCCCCTAATTGTTAAACCACCAAGACACGAAGTCACAAAGAAAAACAAGGGTGAATGTTCGAGGCTCGCGCGAAACATTTTGTACGCTTTGCGTTTTGGGCCGGGGGGGGGGTGGCTCTGCATAAATGACGGAGCCTGGATGTTGCCTTCCGGAGCTCAAGTCCCCGTCCACGGGGGCGTCTTGGGTGCGTTTGCCGGTCAGACAACGCCCTCGGGGACGAGGGCTGCGAGCCGTAAGGCTAGTGCGGACCCAGGCAGCGCGATTCATCCGTTGCCGGCCAGACGCAAAAAGATGACGGCCCCAGTGTTCAGGGTGTCCGTCATTTTTTTGCGCGGCAATTCTCTCAAATGAACCACGAAGCCACGAAGAACAGCCAGGTTGAATGTTTCGACGTTGGAACTGGAGTCTCGCGAAAATCACGTTGGCCGTATAAACGGCATTTTCAGCCACAGATTGCACGGATTTCCACAGATTTCCCATTGACCTTTCTGATTTTTCCGTGAAAATCCGTGTAATCCGTGGCAAAAGTAAAAAACGTAGCGTCTAGGTTGGAACATTGGATAGGCCTGGCGAGTAGGCTTTCTCGCTTGCTCCACTTCGTATACTTCGTGTCTTTGTGTCTTGGTGGTAAGGGCAGGGCGTGAATGATTGCAGATGCAAAACTTTGACGCACACCCATCGCAAACAGATGAATGAACTCCTTGACACTTCTTCAATTTTATGATATTATCTTCTTATCAAATAATCTGGATGCGTGTTTTCACAAACGATCCCAGACAAAGCCTTCCTTAAGCGGGGAAAACTGTATTCTCCATCAATCGGGGCAATGTGTAAATTCCCCAGATGGCAACAAGGAACTGATGGTGTCCGGCAACGCAACAAAATGAGCGAGGAGGTACACTGGATGGCCCGACCGCCATTTCCTCATTCAGCACACACTTTTGAAGAGGCCTACGCAAATACCGACTACCGGCTGCCTCTGCGGGATGAACAGTTGGATTACTTCTATGTTGCCCGTGCTTCAGGAACCTCGCGCTTGGAAGTGTTGAAGCAGGCGCTGGCCCTTGGCACCGCCAAAGGCCTGGACACCAAGTTCCTGGTTACAGGGCACCTGGGATGTGGCAAGTCCACGGAGATCAACCGCCTGGTCAAGGACATCGCCACACAAGAAGACCTGCGCGACAACCTCTTCGTTGTATCCTATTCAGCCAGCGACCTACTGGACTTGCAAGACGTGGACTATACCGACATCGCCTTCTCCATCGTGGCCGGGGTCTACGACCGGCTTCACGAACTGGACATCACCTTCTCCAGCGATACCATCGAGAAGATAACCGAATGGATCAGCATGGAAGTTGAGACGTTCACCTCCAGCACTCTCGGCGCGGAAATCGAGTTGGCTGGTGGGCAGGTGGGGATTGGCCGCTTACTTAACATGATGAGTCTCATTGGGATCAACATCCGTGGTGGCGGCACGCGCGGCAAGGAAGTGCGCCGGCTGGTCAAGAAGCGCGCGCCCGAATTGCGTGAACTGGTCAACAACCTGCTGGAAGAATTGCGCGAGCTTACGGGAATGTCCGTCTTATTGGTCATCGATGATCTCGACAAGTTGCGCAAAGATGACGCCGTGCGCGTGTTTCGCGAAGATGGCCCCTTCCTGACCCTGCTCAACTGTATGGCCATCTATACCGCCCCCGTTTCCATGATGTACCAGCTAGGTGAATCGCCCAGCTTCGAGAAGTACCAACGCTACGCGGTGCCCATGTTCAAGGTGGCCACGCACAACGGGTCTGCCGAACCGGGCGACCTGAAGCGGCTCGTCGAAATGGTCTATCGCCGGGTCTCCCCCGAGCTTTTCGTCCCTGGCATCGTGGAACAAATGGCGGTCACCAGCGGCGGTGTTGTTCGCCACCTCATAAAAATGGTGCAGGATAGCTGCCTCTACTGCCAGACTTTCCAACATCCCGTGATTGATGCTGAGGCCTATGCCTGGGTACTCGAACGCCTGAAGCAAGACTACAGCAGGTGGTTGGGCCGGGCCGACTACGAAATACTGAAACGCATACACCAGACGAAATCGTGTCACGACGCAGAAGAAGCCTGGGAATATCTGCAATCGCTCTGTGTCCTCGAATACAGCAACGGGGGGTACTGGTACGACCTGCATCCCGTTGTACAGATGCTGCTGGGAGAGCGAACGCCCAATGCGGAGGAAAGCGCATGACAAAAGATCAGATCGCCGGCCATCTCGCGCAAGCGACCGACGAGGAGCTGCACGCTCGTTTTCCAGAACAGATCAACCTGCTTATCAACATGATTCGGCTGAGCAGACTGGGGGGCATCGCCACCGTTGAATGTGACGATATTCCCCTCCGAAAACGACTCTTCCGATTCTTCCACAACAAGCTGCGCGAATCCAATATCTATCTCTATCCGGTGGAGGTAAACGAGCACGACTTAAACCTGGTGCGCCTCCTTCGGGACTTGACGGAGCGCTCCGGCTTCAAAGACTTGGAACTCATCGGGCGCTACGAAAACATTGCCCTGTTCGTCTATGGCCTGGAGAAGTTCGACGCCGAACAGCAAGAGCAATTCCTCGCTTCGCTCAACTTGTTCCGCGACACGACGACGATCATCAAGCAGCCGATCATCATTTGGGCCACTACCAAGTTTGTGACGCGCATGGCCCGCGAATCACCAGATTTCTGGAGCTGGAAGGGCATGCTCTTCCAATTCGCCGGCAACGGCCACGAGGCGCAAACCGAATCGCAATTGCCGCCGCTCCAGCGATACCTGCACGGATTGATGAACGACCCCGATTTCGCCATTTGGCGCGATCTGTACGTGCCGCTTCGCGGGTTTCCCCTGCGCTCCCCGCCGGCCTGGATCGCCGGGGAGCGCGCCACAATCCGCGAACGCTCGGTAAACAATGATCAGCCGTCCCAAATCTCTGCGAAGGGGACCGCGAAGCCCCAGGCGAGAGGCGAACCGGACAATCTGCTGAATCTGTTAGCACGTCCGAACAACGTTGTGGTACTCGGTACGCCCGGCGCGGGCAAAACCACACTGCTTCGCTATCTGGCCCAGGCACAAGCCCGCCGGGCCTGGAAGGGCCTGCGCCAGGAAGCGCCCGCGGAGCCAATCCCGGTCTTCCTTCGGCTCAACCTGATGCGCAAAGGCCGCACGTTCCACCAACTCATTCACGATGCTCTGCTTTTCTATAACTTCAACAGCATCGAGGAGACCGCCCAATTGAGCCGCCTGCTGGAGGGTGACCCGGAAGCCGACATTGCCGGGTTCTCGCCCGACCAGCGCTTCCTGTTCCTCTGCGATGGTCTCGGCGAGGTGCCTCGCGAACAGCGCGGTGAGTTGCGGCAAGCCATGCAACGTTTGCTCAAGCGGCATTACCTCGTTGTAACATGCCGCACCGAAAAATACCTGCCCATGGACGGCATGGATGTCTTGCTGATTGAACCCTTGTCGGACGATGATATCCGGCGCTACGCCATGCGCTATCTGGGCGACAAACGAGGCAAGCAATTGGCCCGCGAAGTACTGGACGACGCGGCCCTAACCGAGCTTGCCCGCAGCCCGCTCGTGCTATACATGCTTACACGCATAGCAGACGACTCTTCCGAGGAGGAAACCTTGCCCATGAATCGGGGCATCCTCTTCCAGCGATTCACGGACAATCTCTTGCGTCGCACAGAAGCGGAATGGTGGCGCTTGTTCGGACGCACGCGCAGCCGCGTGAACCTGGACGTCAGCAGGCAAGCCCTGGCCGAACTGGCCTATGAAATGCAACACGACCGCGTAACCCGTATCCACAGCGAACGTTGCTATTGGATCGTCCGCGAGGCTACTTATGTCACACCGACAAATGCTTCGGCGAAGGACATCTTCGAGGGACTGATCCATTCCGGGATCATCCGCCTGTCGGGCGACCGCGTTCAGGTGGAGTTCATGCACCAGGCGGTTCGCGAGTACTTCGCCGCACTGAAGATCCAAGAAAGCAATGAAAGCTTGGCCTCCTATTTGTCCGACGAGGCGGGGTTGCGGATGTGGGGCGGCACAGCCACGCTCCTCTTCGGCATTGTCGAGAATCACGCCGCCTTGTACCGCGACATTGTGGACGATGGAACCAACTACCACCGGCTGTGGCTGGCAGCGCGCGGGCTGGCCACGCTTCCCGACGAATCAGGGGGGCTGGCCGAGATCGGGCGTGCGGTGGCGGACGACCCGCACGAGTCCGCCATCTTCGACCTGTGTCGCGGCCTGGCGTACGAGGGGCAAGGCGAATTCCGCGAAGCCATCGCCATGTTTCGCCGGGCCATCGAACTGGACCCCCAACTTGCCTATGCCTACTACGATTTGGGTTGCGTATTTCGCCAGCTTGGCTATACGGACTACGCCATCGCTGCCCAAAAAGAGGCCATTCGACGCCATCCAGAATTCGTGGATGCCTACAACCACCTGGGGATTACGTTCTTCGAGCAGGAGGATTACCAGCGCGCGCTACAGGTGTTCGAGGCGGCGGTAGAACTGGAGCCGGACAACGCCCATCACTACTTTAATATCGGCCTGGTACTCCAGGTTTTGCAGCAATACAAACCGGCAGCACAAGCGTTTGTGCGTGCCCTGCAGATCAAAGAGAATTATGCAGAGGCCGATCACCAGTTACAACTGCTGCGCAAGGCTCAGGAGACCCCCAATCTGTCACCGATTGACCAGATCGACTTGTTTCACGATTTGCCGTTGGCCCAACGTCTGGCTTTGGCCCAAAACCTGCAAGCAGAAAATGCCCCCGCCGGCACGACGATTATCGAGCAAGGGCAGCCCGCCCGAAGAATGTACATCATTGCCGAGGGCGAGGTGGAAGTCTGCTCTGCCGATTCCCAAAACCGGCCGCTCAACATCCACCGCCTGCAGCGAGGCGACCACTTCAGTGAAGCTGCCCTGCTGGAAGACGTCCTGCACTCGACCACCGCTACGGCGGTGAGCAACGTGAAACTCCTAAGCCTGAGCAGGGAACACTTCGACCAGACAAAATCTCGCTTTCCAGCCCTCGCCCAAAAGCTCGTGCAGACGCGCAACGCCCGTTTGCAGCGAGATATTGAACACGCCCTGGAGGAAAGTGCGCGCCGCTACATGGAACGTGACGGCTCCTCGGAGACGAAAGGCGAAAAAACCGTAGAACGGGAAATGACGGTGCTGGCTGCCTGCTTGAACAATACGCACACGCTTACGGCCACCTTGGGACCAACGGGGATGCTGCAATTCCTCCAGGAATTTTATTTGCAGACAATACGGGCCGTCGGTGAAAATGGCCTGGTCCAAAAATCGGCTGCCGGCGAGAAGGTCGTCGTCCTGTTCGATGAGCCGCTGGATGCTGTGCGCACGGCCCTGGACATGCGTGCCCATTTCGACCGGTTGGTAAAAGCCTGGAAGAGAAAGCGACCCGATTTTACGCCGGTTGGATTGGGCATTGGGATTTCCACCGGCAAAATCGCGCTGAAGGAGGATGCCGCGGAGCAGGTCATGGCTGGAACGCCGGCACTGTTTGCCGACCGCCTGGCCGAGCGGAGCGCCCCCGAGGGAGAAATCCATGTCGATGAGAAGACGAAGATGCTGTTGGGAGACCGTTTCGAGAATCTGATCCCGCTCGACAAACCGGTCGTACTGGAAGGATTGGACGAGGAACCGGTACGCCTGTACCGTGTGCCTTGCGTTACCGGGCTAGAGAATGAAGCCTGAAACGTAGGCCATGGAAGCTGTGCCATGCAAGCCTCGGTGCGCAATGGTCAATGATCAACGGTCAATTTTCAATGGGCGAGCGGCACGCAACACGCAACCCGCAATACGCAACTCAAAACTCGAAACCCGAAACTCGTCGTCCATTTTCATAACAGTCCCCATGCGCCAGTCGTCAGAACGTGGTGCGTGTTGCGTCGCTCGTCGCACCACGCACCACGTCTGACACATTACGTTTCACGTCGTTCATCATTCATCGTTTTGCATTCATCGTTCCAGAGCCGTTCTACACTCCACGCTCGACGCGGTTTTCATCCTTGGCGGTGCACAAACGTTCATGGGCACTGCTGCGTAATACAGCACGGCGCAAATACCTCGGGGCGTTGTCCCCTCTACGGGCTCGCGGTCACCTGCCGCCTATCGTTTATCGTCTATTTTCCGGATGAACGCATCGAGCGAAGTGGTGTCGAGGGCCACATCAAGCAGGCTCTCCAGGTGCGCGGCATCCAGCGTGCGCAGTTTCACCTCCACCCCGGAAGATACCCGCCCGAAGCGGTGCTCCAGCACCCGTAACAGTTGTAGCAGTGCGCCCTGTCTCAGGCCCTGCTCCAGGCCCTGCTGCATCCATCTCTCCGCAATCGTGGCCATCAAATTCCCTCCTTCCGGGACTATCGCCTCCACAACTCTGCGTAGCTCTTCTTCCCGAAGCTTATCCGTCCCTGCCGACAGATACCGCAACAACGTCTCCAGGTATTTCAACCCCGTTTCTTGGCCTAACAGTTCCGCCCCTAACCCCAAAATGTGCCCAAGATGCGTCTCTACATCATCCCGCAGAATGTATTTCAGCGTAAGCAATCCCACCTGCAACAACACCGCTCCCTTGATCTCTTCGTCGCTGTAGGCCGACAGGTCGCACAGACAATACCGGTAGTCCGGCACGTACGCCCTCATCTCTTCCGGTGCGTCGAACAAGCTCCACAGGTCTAACGCTACCTTCCATCTCGCTACCCCGTGGTACAACACCACCGGCAGGATCGGCAACATTTGCCCCTGCTGTCGCAAGTCTTGCTCCCATATCCGCACCACATAGCGCAACAACTGGAAGGCAACTCCCTCATCAGGATAGCTCTTGTGCTCGAACAGCACGTAGATATATGCTTCGCCTCCCTTTTTCCAGGCTACTTTGTAGAGCAGATCCGAAAAATGCGTCCGTAACTCCGTGTCGACAAAGGTATCCTTGCTTGCTTCCAGGGTGGACAGGTCGAGCAGTTTCACCACCTCGGGGGGCAGGTAGTAGCGCATGAAGTCGCGGGCCGCCTCCCCGTGGGAAAGCAACTGTTTGAAAAAGTGGTCGTGGGGTGTGCTGATCCCGGACATCATGGGCCTCAGTCGTTGGTACGTCAGAATGTTGGAACGTTAGATCGTGCCAACGTTGACGATTATTCTATAGGTCTTCAGGCAATGATTTTGACCCAGGAGCCTGTGCCGTCTGGCCGTGCCGGCTTGAAATCGGCACTGGGCTGCCCCGTCAAGCCGCGAAAAGCGGCAGCACTCCCGCCGGGCAGTCGCTTGAGCGACTTTGTCGTGCCGCCAGTGACGGCTTCAGTCATGGCAACCGGCTGTCCAAAACATTCGCTGAACGTCTATAGTCACCTCGTAACGCAGTCAGAGTTGAAAACGACCGGTGGCTGGGACCACCTTATAGTTGAAGTTCTCCACATATTGCAGCAACTGCTCTTGCAATTGTTCCCATTCCGGGTCGCCCAATATCTTCCGCATCATGTCAATGTTGTCGGTCACGCTGCCAGCGAGAATCTGGGGGCCCTGTCCGTAGACCGTATACCAGGCCTCCGTGGGTTCAAGGCCCAGCCGTATCAGCGCCGGGGCAAATTCACTGGTAATGTAATCCAGATAGGTGCTTTCCTGCCCCGTTCGTATGTCCCAAGTCATTAAAAGTTTTACCATGTCAACCTCTAAACAGACTGTGGTGGAACCCTTCCCATTCAATAAATTGTACCATAACATAGGCCGGTGAGCAAACGACTATTCTGCTGGAAGGTCGGCGAATGCGGTGCAAACCGGGAGGAAAACCTGAGCCACCCGTCGGACTCGAACCGACAACCTAGCGCTTACGAAGCGCTTGCTCTTCCTATTGAGCTAGGGTGGCGTCTCGAAGATTATAACATAGCCCCGCTGGGAAGTCAAACCAACCTTGCGTGCAATGAATTGGGTGTCCGTCAAAGTTTTGCGTCTGCAATCATTCACGCCCTGCCCTTACCACCA
>CAZFFM010000092.1:0-11659 GCA_964517425.1 uncultured Ardenticatenales bacterium
ACCCCCAATTTCGTTCTTCACGGCCAGGACTGGGCCACTACGAGGCCGCCTAACGCCCCGCGCTTCTGCCGCCGCCCGAAACCAACCTCGCCATAAGCCAAGGCTGGAGTTCAAACACCCCTTCGCCAGCGCAGTGCCTTTGATTTGAAGACACGTTCGCTGACTTGACCTGTTTGAATTAAACACCACCTCAAGTGAAACCCAGGTTGGCGGTCGGTAGCAAGCGCATTGTTATGGGGCGGCCCGGCCAGCACGCTCAACCTCCACCATACCCCGCCCCCAGGAAAAGTCACCTTCGCCAGCAAAGCTACGCCCTCTGCACGGCTGCTTCTCGGGCGACACCCCTTCTCTGGCGCGCTCAACCTCACCTAAACCAAAGCTCATAACTAAGATTATAAACAATGGCGTGCAACTTGTCAAGCCTCGGGGGCATTCTGTGCGTTTTGCTCCGTTTCTGGGGAAATCCTTGTGATTTCTTCTTCCGCAAGCACCCTTCGCAATATCTTGCCGATCGTAGACTTGGGCAAGGAGGAACGAATGTCCACAGAGCGTGGACATTTGTAGGGCGCTAGTCGTGTACGGCAGAATTCTATGATCTCCTCCTCAGTAGCTTGCTCTCCAGCGCGAAGGACGACAAAGGCCTTCACCGTCTCGCCACGATAGGGATCGGGCACGCCCACGACCGCGGCCTCGATGACCTTCGGATTTTCGTATAGAATTTCCTCCACTTCACGCGGGTAGACATTGAAGCCACTGGCAATAATCAGGTCCTTTTTGCGATCAACGATTCGAAAGTAACCCTCGTCGTCTACAGACGCGATGTCCCCGGTATAGAGCCAGCCATCTTGCAGTACCGCCGCGGTCTCCTCTGGACGGTTCCAATACCCCTTCATCACTTGCGGGCCACGAATGGCCAGTTCACCGATTTCCCCTTGCGGCATCGCTTCACGTGTGTTGGGGTCTACGATCTTGGCGTCCGTATTGGGAAACGGCAGGCCAATGGTGCCGGCTTTGCGTTTGCCACGCAACGGATTCGCGTGGGTCACCGGGCTCGCTTCCGTGAGTCCGTACCCTTCCACGAGTTCGGCACCGGTGATGCGTTCGAACTCTTCCTGCACCTCCAGCGGCAGGGGAGCAGAACCGCTTATGCAAGAACGAATGGACGACAGGTCATATTTTTTGATGTCTGGGTAGTTGTTGATCGCCACGTAGAGCGTAGGGACACCGGGGAACAGGGTAGGACGATGTTTGCTGATACTCCCCAAAACATTCTTCAGGTCTCGAGGATTGGGGATCAAAACCATGGCCCCCCCACACTCAACGGCCAGGTTCAGGACCGTCGTCATCCCATAGCAGTGAAAGAAGGGGAGGGCACCCATGATGATTTCGGTCCCTTGGGAAACGCCGCCGAGCCAGGACGCCGTCTGTATCATGTTGGCGACCAAATTGCGGTGGGTGAGCATCGCCCCTTTGGGCACGCCGGTCGTACCTCCGGTGTAGGTAAGCACAGCCGCATCGTCCGGATTGACGGGAACCGGTTGGGGAGAAGTGCCCCTGTGTTGCGCCAACAGCTCCTGAAGCCAGTAGGTTTCGGCCTGGCCGCTGATATCGACGCGGTGGCCCTCCTTCTTCTCCTTCAATAACGTGAAAAGGATGCGCAAAACAGGAGGGAAGTACTCTTTGATGTTGGTCACAATGACCCGCTTCACGCCCGTTTGATGGCGAACCGCGGCAACTTTGTCGTAGAAAAGGCTCAGGGTCACTACGGTTTCAGTGCCAGAATCTTCAATCTGATGGGCAAGTTCTCTTTCTACGTACTGCGGGTTCGTCGGAACCAAACGGGCGCCGGCGCGCAAAGCTCCATAGAAGCCAATCACAAACTGCGGTGTGTTGGGAAGCAAAAGCAGCACGCGGTTCCCCTGTTGCACGCCGAGGCCTTGCAAGGCAGCAGCAAACTGGGATGTTTGCTGATCTAACTGCCGGTACGTCATCTTGCGGCCGTAAAAGATCAACGCGATGTGATCCGGATAGCGCTCTGCTGTTTGGGCCAGCATGGTGGACAAGCCAACATCGGGAAATTCCAATGCCTCGGGAACGCCATCGTCATAGAACTGAAGCCAGGGCTTGCCCATCAGATGTACCCTCCTTCCAACAAATCAATCGCCCGAGTTCGGTTGCTCGGGAGATTCGCGCAACGTGACCCGTACGGGAGAGACTTTCTCGTACGACGAAACCTTCACCCGAGGAGCGATCTGGTCATGGCTGGAAAAATAGACGATCACTCGCTGGTGGGAATCAAGTTGCTGGAGCCGAATTGTAGCGGAGGGCTGTTTATCGCCTCCACTGCGTACAATGTAAGGCGCCTCGCTGATCACGCGCAGATGGTGAAGCAAGCGGTCCACGGGCTGATCATATTCCAGCGTGATTCGCACGTTATATGCCGGGGCCTGCCCACGGTTTTCCACCACAACACCCTCCATCACAATTATATCTGGAATCTCGTATGGAGGTAGAATGAAATAGTGAAGATCTGGGCTCCCGTTTCCTGTCAACCATTGCCAAAAACCCCGGGGCGTCTTTGCCGCTTTTGCATTTTTCTTACCATTCAGAGACATTGGTATGGTATCAGAACTCCCTTTCTCATAACGCTCAACGTCCACCATTATATCCTTCCTTTCTCAAATTGGCAAGCTGGCACCAGGTGTAATGAAGAGGCCCTTGCCTTGGCCCCACATAAATGACAGAGCCTGGGCTGGCACCCAGTCCGGCAGCACGGTATATATCCCTGCCAGGGGTGTTTTTCGAGTCCGGCCTGAGCCTGGATGCGATTGCCCGATCCGCGGCGGTGGCCTGTTTTCAAGGAGAGGTTATCCGCGAGCGGAATTTTTCCCCTTCCCGTTCGTTTTGCCATTGCCCCGTGATGTGTGGCCGGCGGCGTAGAGTATCTGGCGTACGTATTCGTGGCTGATGCGGTCCACAACCTCGCGCCGGCGCGCCTCGGCTGCGAGGCGATGCAGCGTCCACCGGCTAAAGTTCAACCCCAGTTCTCGGGGGTTTGTCTGGGCCAGGGACACGATTTGTTGCTTTTGCACATCTGTGAAGTGTGGGGGCCGCCCCCCCGACCTCTTCGATGTGAGTCCCTGACAGCCATGCTCGTTGAAACGGTGAATCCACTTGCGGAGATTCGTGGGATGACGACCCAGAATCGCTCCGATCTCCGGTACCCGGTACCCTTCGTTGGAAAGCAAGATAATACGAGCCCGCATTTGCATCTCCCGGTCATCGCTTGCAGTCCAACGATCCAGTACCGCACGCTCTCTCCCCGTAATCCTACGAACTTGCAAAACCATCTTTTTACTCCTTTCTGTTTTCATTTTTCACGTTGCTACTCAGGTAGGGCCCGTGCCGGATTAAAATCGGCACTGGGTTGTCCCGCCAAGCCGCTAAAAGCGGCTGAATTTCCACCGGGCAGTCGCTTCAGCGACTTTCTCTCGCAGCCAGTGACGGCTTTAGCCCGTCACGGCAAGGCAGCCTGAGTGGCAACTCTTTCACAGTGATCTGGGACTGCCAAAAAAACCTAATTCAGGGAACCTTCCTCGTGCATGAAATTCTCCACCTCATGTCCGACGACGTCCTCGCCCTCGGCAAAGAATTCGTACGGCAGATCCGATTGTTGATCGGGATCTGAGGCCTTGTCGAAATGATAGGAAAGCGAATCTAGTACCTCGTACAGCCGTCCCGCGTGGAGTTTTTCCAGGCAGTGCGCGACGTGCAAATGCAGTTCCCTGTTGCGGCGGGTGAGCATCGTTCGGTAGATCGCCTCACGGACGAGGATGTGGCAAAACGCATAGATCCGTTCTTCCGATCCGTCCCTGCACAGGAATTCACGATGCTCCAGTTCCTCAAGCGCTCCATCCAGAACATCTACGAACTCAGGCCCCACCACAGACTCCAGCAATGCGTACGGAATGTTCTGCCCGATTACGGCACAGCACTGGAGTATGTACCGCAAATGTTCCGGCAACCGGTCAACACGACTGGCCAGTAAAGCATGAATGGAATGGGGGATGCTCATCTCTTTCAACGTCAAGTCGGGTTGCGAACGCCATTTTCCGTTGTCGCACCAAATTGCCCCCTCCTCCATCAGCAAACGGACGATTTCTTCCAAGAAGAAGGGATTCCCCTCTGACAACTCGGGGATTCCCTGTCGCAGTTGAGGCGACAGGGCCGGCATCTCCAGCAGGGAGTCGAGCAGCCTGTAGCTATCGAACAAAGAGAGAGGCAACAAAGTAAGAGGCAAGTATTGACCGGGCAAAGTCTCCAATCCAAACTGATGAATGATAGACGCCGCTTCGCTCTCATGATTGCGCGAAATCAAGAATAAACAGAGGGGACACTGTTTCACAAGCGGGAGCGTAAACAACAGCAGGTCCAGCGAATCCTGATCTACCCATTGGAGATTATCTATTACGACAACCAGCGGATTCTTCTGGGTTACGGCAACGGCCAACTGGCGCAGCGCCAAGAAGGTCTGCGTGCGCCGATTCTCAGGACTCAATCGCCCCATCTTTCTGGCGGTGTCTGCATCCGAAATGGGCAAGTCCAGCAAATGTTCGACAAAAGGGAGCACCCGGCGAAATTCGTTGGGCAAAAGGTAATACACGCTATCCTGTATCTTTCGCTCCTTGGTCTCTTCATCATCTCCGG
Source organism: uncultured Ardenticatenales bacterium (assembly GCA_964517425.1). Taxonomy (GTDB): domain Bacteria; phylum Chloroflexota; class Anaerolineae; order Ardenticatenales; family JAADHH01; genus JAADHH01. The sequence continues at coordinate 4,708 of CAZFFM010000092.1, forward strand.
CACGCACCCCAAAGGCCTGGCGGAAGAATTCCTGAAATAACCAGTAGCTCTGCTCTGTCGTGTGTGAGTGACATGTCACCTCCACTACGAGCAGGTTGCGTTCGTACATCAGCGAGCGGCACTCTGTGAGCAGCCGTGTCTTTCCAACACCGGCCTCACCGGTGAGCAGAATGACCTTGCCCTCATTGCCCTGTTGCAATCCTGTGATGACTTCGTACAATTGGTTCAGTTCCTTCTCTCGCCCAATCATCGGCGCACGCAAACCATGTATGCCGCGCTGTTGGCCCGGATGCTTGCGGAGTCCCAGAACTTCGTAGACCTCTACGGGGGCACGGCGACCTTTTACTGTCACCGAACCTCGGGGCAGAAAGTTGAACAGCGCTTTTGTCGAATCGAGTACCGCACGACTGACCAAGATGCTATCTGGATTCGCCAATTCTTCCAGACGGGAAGCCAGATTCACAACATCGCCAACTACGGTGTATTGCATGCGAAACTCCGTGCCCACCATGCCGGCGGTGACCATGCCGGCATTCACACCAATGCGCACGTGCAGTCGCAGCCCATTCTCTTGCTCCAACTTCTTGTTGAATTGGTGGAGGAAATCTATCATACTCAGGGCTGCGCGAACCGCGCATTCCGGGTCATTTTCGTGTGCAAAAGGTGCCCCAAAAATAGCCATGATTCCGTCGCCCATGTATTTGTCAACCGTGCCCTCGTTCCGCCGGATCTCGGTTGCGAAGCCGCGCATACATTCGTCCAGGATGTCATAGACCCTCTCAGGGTTCATCTTTTCAGAAATCGTGGTGAAGTCCGCGAGATCCGCAAAGAGGACGGTCACATTTCGATTCTCTCCCTCGATATTGCCGTGCGACATCAATAACTTGTCAACGATGTGCTCCGGCACGTAGCGGCGCAAACGCTTCCAAGAGTTCTCGTCCAATGTAGCCAATTCAGCCGGCGATTCTTCCTGGAGAGTGATCCCACAGTTTCCACAGAACTTGAAATCAATCGGGTTGTCGAAATCACACTGCGGACATACGTTGACCAGCGTGGATGCGCAAGATGTGCAAACCGTAATGCCGAGCGGGTTGGGACTCTGACAAATGGGACATCGTAAAACCATATTTCTGCCTTTCCTAGAATAAATCATCTAGCAATCGCTTACTTTTTTTCAAGTTACATATATTCAAACACATTCTTTCTGTCAACACCAGACCATGAACTGTCAATAACTGTCATTGTTCAAGAAATTCATGTGTTCTTCTGCAGATTGCCAAAACTCGACGCCTGTTCTATAATTGGTCAATGGCTTTTCTGCAAAGACAAGCCCGCTAGAATCAGGAGTGTTTTCTTGGAGAGACAAACCGGAGACAGATGCGGATGGGCTACTCTATCAATTCTGCTGCTCACCTTGTTGGGATGTGGCTCTTTGCGCTCCTTGACGGCGACGCCCTATTCCCGAACCGTCGCTACGCCAACGCCGGTGTGCACGGCCACAGCAACCGTCGCGCCGCCTCCCACCCGCACGGCGACCCCTTCGGCAACGGCAACGGCGACAGCCGCACCCTCCCCAACGCTTCCGCCAACCCCGTCCCCCACGCGGCAGCCCACTCTGCGCTTGCTGGGCTGGGACCCACCCGTCGTCCAGCAGGGGAACACGCTCTTGTTGCGCATAGAGAAAACCTCTGGGAGTCGGGTAACAGCCGATTTCGACGGCCAGCCGATCTACATCGTCACGTCCGCAGAACCAAGTTGGGCGCTGATTGGCATACCCCCATGGAGCGCACTGGGACCACGGCCGCTGGTCATTCGTGCCCGCAGTCCCGAAGGAAACTGGCAGGAGGTCACAGCGATGGTCCAGGTCACGTCAACTGATTTCCCGGTCCAGGCGATCACTTTGCCGCCCAGCCGGGCAAAGTTGCTGGACCCGGTCATCGTTCAGGCCGAAACAGCCCGCCTGAAGCTCGTCTGGCAGAAAACGTCGCCACACCCCCTTTGGACTGGGCCGTTTGTCCTGCCGGTCGAGGGCCCCTTGACGGCCCCTTTTGGCGCACGCCGCAGCTACAACGGGGGGCCGGCCACCGGCTATCACGGCGGCGTGGACATTGCCGCCGGCACGGGCACACCGGTCCACGCCGCCGGCAGCGGCACGGTCGTCCTGGCGGAAACGTTGCAGGTGCGAGGCAATGCCGTTATCGTGGACCATGGTGCCGGCGTCCATTCCGCGTACTACCATCTCTCCCGCATTGACGTATCGGTAGGCGAACAAGTTCGCCAGGGCCAGACGCTCGGCGCGGTTGGCGCTACCGGCCTGGCCACCGGCGCACATTTGCATTGGGAGGTGCGTATCGGCGAGATTTTTGTCAACCCCTTGGAGTGGACACAAAAGGTCATGGGCCTGAATTCCAGGCTGCAACGGCCACCGCACAACACGGAGGAGTAGATAACTATGGATACAACGAACGACGTAACCGTTCAGCATTCCCTGAATCTGCCACGAATTACACGAAGTTACACGAAAAAAGCAAACAAATTAGTGGAAATTCGTGTAATTCGTGGCAAAAAGGAGATTGAAGCAGGTGTTTCCAGGGTAGCCCCTGAACGCTTACCGAACGACGAAGGGAAAACAGTGCCATTCGTATACGACAAGGTCCTTTCGAGCTTCTCGTATGGGCCGGACCATCCCATGAAACCCGCCCGCCTGCACCGCACATTCCAATTGCTGGAAAGTTACGGCGTGTTCGGTTGGCAAGGGGCCACCATTGTTCCGCCCGTTTTGTGCAGCGAACAAGACCTCCTGTCGTTTCACACACCGGCATACGTCTCCGCCGTACAATCCCTCAGCCAGGGCAACCGCGTGGCCGAAGCCCAGGATTTTGGCTTTGGGCCAGGTGACAACCCGGTCTTCGAGGGCATGTACGACGCCTTCCGGTGGCAGGTGAGCGCTTCCCTGACAGCCGTCGCGCAAGTGGTAGAGAGCGGCGCGGGTCGCGTGTTCAGCATCGCCGGAGGGCTACACCATGCCATGCCGGCAAAGGCCTCCGGCTTCTGTGTGTTCAACGACGTGGCCATCGCCATTGGCTCTCTGCTCGAGCGCGGCTATCGCGTGGCCTACGTAGACATTGACGCCCATCACGGCGACGGCGTACAACAAGCGTTTTACGATTCCGACAGAGCGCTCACTGTCTCCATTCACGAGGGGCCGACCTTCCTCTTTCCCGGCACCGGCGATGTAGATGAAATCGGGGTGGGACAGGGAAAAGGATACGCCCTGAACATCCCGTTGCCCCCATACACAAACGACGAGGTTTACCATTGGGCTTTCACGCAGGTAGTGCCTCAGGCAATTGAGTTGTTCTCTCCAGACATCCTTGTCGTCCAGGCAGGAATCGACACGCACTACCAAGACCCCTTGACCCACCTGAATGTGACGACACGAGGTTATCTGGAAACGCTTCGCACCATTTTGGCCTTGTCGTCCAAATGTGTGGTGCTAGGAGGAGGGGGATACTACCTGCCCGCTGTGTCCAAATCCTGGACACGGGCCTACGCGACCATGCTCGGCAGGGAAACCGACTTGCCGGATAAGTTGCCTGCATCCTACGCCAAAATCTACGGAAACGATCAATTGCGAGACCCGCAAGCCGACCCGCTTGAAGCGGACACATCGGAATACGTCTGGGGATATGTCCGGCAAAAGGTAAAGCAATTACAGAGGAATGCCTTGCCCTGGCTCAACAAAGCGCAGGGAACAGACAAAGGGGCGCAAGAATCATGAAATCAGCTTTGAACAGGGGCCCGTTCTTCTATCGAGGAAATGAGACGGGAGTCCTGCTCATCCACGGCTGGTCTGGCAGCTCTCCTGAAATGCGTGGATTGGGGGAATTCCTCGCCGGGCAAGGCTATACCGTGTCGGGTATCTGCCTGGCAGGCCACGGCACAACCCTGCAAGACTTCGCGCAGACCTCCTGGCAAGATTGGGTTGCATCCGCAGAAGCAGGCTGGCAAGAGATCTCCGAACACTGCAACAATGTCATTGTCGTGGGATTGTCCCTTGGCGGTCTGCTGGCCATGCACATCAGCCTGCGGCATACCGTCTGCGGTCTCGTCGTCATGGCCACGGCCACGCATCTCGCCTCAGAAGACTGGCGTCTCCGCTTCATTGGGCTTTTCAAACACTTCATCCGGGAGCAGCCCGTACCAGAAATCCTCCACGATGCCGTCGACCCAACCGTTGCGGACCGCATCTGGCATTACAACAAAATCAGCGTGCCCGCATTACACGAACTCATCAATTTTGTGGCCATCGTCCGCCAAGAACTCCCGCGCATCTCCACTCCCATTTTGATTTTGCAAGGAAAAGGGGATAGAAACGTGCCCCTGGACAGCGCAGAAGAGATTTACCAACGCGTGAGCAGCACGAAAAAGGAGTTGATCTGGATAGCCGACTCCGGCCACATCCTTCCCGCAGACGCAGCACGCCAAGAAGTATGGCAACACATTTTGGACTTCATCCAAACCATAGCACGCTAACGACTCCCCTGAGCAGGAACCTCTGTTTCCTTCTTCCCGCGAGTCTAAACTTGACTGGTTCCAGCCCAAGACGGGACCTGTGAACCCTTATTCTTCGATGCGCGTTGGCGGACGGCCTCATAGAGCAAGATCGTTGTGGCCATAGCCAGGTTGAGCGAATCGGCTTGACCGTGCATGGGAATGCGCACCCGCGCGTGGGCTGCCGCCAGCCACGCCGTGCTCAGGCCCGCCTTTTCGCTGCCCATGGCCAGTGCCGTCGCCGGTCGCAGGTCTGCCTCCGTGTACACGAGATCGGCCGCGGGCGTGGCGGCGACGATTCGCACGCCCCGTTCTCGAAGCCAGGCAATGGCAGCCGGCGTCTCTCGCTGTACGACCACCTGTGAAAAGAGGGTTCCCAAACTCGCACGCACCACGTTTGGATTGTAGATGTCCGTGGCCGGGTCACAAACGATGACCCCGCCGGCACCGGCCGCATCGGCGGAACGCAAAATTGCCCCCAGGTTGCCGGGCTTTTCAACCCCCTCGATGACCACCAGCAGCGTGTACTCACCTACCGGCGACAGATCATCGAGTCTGCGTGCCGGCTGCTCCGCCACGGCGACCAACCCATCCGACCCTTCCCGGTAGGCGATTCTCTCGAAGGCAGCCCTGCTCACCGGAACGGGTGTGACCTTTTGCGCACGCACCTGCTCCAGCAATTGTTCTCCATCCGCGGGGGGGATCAGTGGCGGGCAAAAGTACAAGGCACGTATGGTAACGCCACTCTGGAGCGCGCGGGCAAGCTCGCGTGCCCCCTCTATCAGCAACTCGCCGCGCAGGTCGCGCTCGCGCCGTTTGCGCAAACGGACGACACGCTTGAGTCGCGGGTTTTGTGTGCTGGTCAGCAGTACATTCGAAGGGCTGCTCATGGTTTGGTGTCCTGCCGCCTTACGGGGAGGATTTTTCCTCCCAACGGGCATAGCTCCCATTGGGAAAACGCCGGCCGCTGCCCGATTCCGTCAGCGTCATCTCGCCCATGGCGATGTGGCCCGGGTGGCCGGCCAGCATGTCGGCCAGCAAATTGTGCAGCACAAGAGGGGTGAGACCGGGCGAGTGGCCGGTCAGCAACACGAATAGCGGCCGGTCGCTGAGCAGCGACCGGCAGTCGTGCAACAAGGCCGGGAGGTCGCGCTCGATCTTCCACACTTCCCCCTTTGACCCTCGCCCAAACGAAGGCGGGTCGAGGATAATGGCGTCGTAGCGGCGCTTGCGCCGGCGCTCGCGGCGGACGAATTTGAGCACATCTTCCACGATCCAGCGCACCGGTCGCCCGGCCAGGCCGGAGAGGGCGGCATTTTCCCGGGCCCAGGCCACCACTCCCTTGGCCGAGTCGAGGTGGCACACCGCCGCGCCGGCGCCGGCCGCGGCCAACGTGCTTCCTCCCGTGTAAGCAAAGAGGTTCAGCACATTGATGGGCCGGCCCGCTTCACGGATTTTCCTGGCAATCCACAGCCAGCTCTCCTGTTGCTCAGGAAAAAATCCCAGGTGGCCGAAGTCAGTAAGCTTAATCTTCAGCTTAATAGAGCCTACAGGCAGAACGAACGAATCGGGCAAGCTGTGATCGTATTGCCAGCTTCCCTCTCCGCTAGAGCTTCGTATGTAGTTCGCGTCTGCGGCTTCCCAATCTGACCTTGACCGGTGCGGTGACCAGATGGCCTGAAGCGCCGGGCGCTGCAAGACAACGTTCCCGAAACGTTCCAGTTTGCGTTGGTCTCCTGAATCGAGCAACTCATAGCCCGTTCGACTACCGGTTCGGGGTTTCGAGTTTTGGGTTCTGGGCCTCAAGGTTCACAACCGTTCCACGCCCCATAGCCTCTGGCAATGCCCGGCCCAGTCGGTATGAAGAATCTGCGTAACCATAAATAGCGAAGTTGCACCTCCAACCGATAAGTAGCTGGACTCACGGATCGAAAAGAACACAGATAAAAACCCAAGAAATATGAATCTGTGTTTCTTGCTATCCGTGAGTCTAACCTTGACTCTGAAGTGCACCCCTGAAACTGCCACAAATGGGCGACTATCTTCCCTTCCACTGCGGTGCGCGCTTCTCCAGGAAGGCCCTCATGCCCTCTTTCTGGTCTTCAGTGGCAAACAGGTAATAGAAGAGCTTGCGTTCAAAAGCAAGGCCCTCGGTCAGAGTCGTTTCGAAGGCGTGATTGACCGCCTCTTTGGCCAGCTGTACGGCCAGAGGCGCTTGCTCGGCGATAGACTGGGCCAGGTGAATGGCTTCATCGAGGTAGTGTTCAACCGGCACGACGCGGTTGACCAGGCCGAAATGTTCTGCTTCTTGGGCGGTGAGCCGGCGGTCGTTCAACACCATTTCCATGGTCAGCGCTTTGCCCAAGGCCAGGGCCAGCCGTTGCGTGCCTCCTCCGAC
>CAZFFM010000093.1:0-11657 GCA_964517425.1 uncultured Ardenticatenales bacterium
GTTGTTCTTTGTGCCTTCGTGTCTTCGTGGTTCATTTGAGAGAGTTGCCGCGCAATAATATGACGCACGCCCTTTTGGGTCGACCACCTGTCAGGTCATGGAGGTGACACCGACTCGCCTGGGCATCGTGCCTCGCCGGATGCTGGAAATGAATAGATTACTGAATTGAAACAACCAAGGGCGCGTCTTTCCACAACTGCTCAAGTTGGTAGTATTCGCGTTCCTCAGGACCAAAAATGTGGACCACGATATCACCATAATCCAGGATGACCCATCCTGTCTGAGCCATACCCTCTACGTGCAGGGGAAGCACGCCAACAGACCGTGCCTGTGCTTTAACAGTTTCTAATAAAGCTTTGATCTGGCGCTCGTTCTCGCCGGTGCCGACTACAAAATAGTCTGTGATCGTGGTGAGCGAACGCAGATCAAGTACCATAATGCGGGAGCCCTTTTTGTCTACCAGGGCTTCGGTCACTACGTGTATTAAATTGGGGGTATCCAGTCTATGCCTCCTTGGGTTGTACGTTGTGCTTCTGCATTCATAACTTTGTTAATTATACCGTACCACGGCCTACTTGGCAAAACCAATGAGGAGGAGAGAAAGCCTTGTATTACCTAAATGTGATTGCAGCAGGATTGATCGGATACTTATTTGGCGCTGTCCCTATCGGAATATTCATCGGGAAAATGCACGGCGTAAATGTGCGTGAATACGGAAGCGGCCGGACGGGCGGCACAAATGTATATCGAGCCGCAGGAAAGCGAGCCGGCATCCTCACCGCGCTTGGCGATGCGCTAAAAGGGATTGTCGCCATCCTTCTGGTACGCGCGCTGGGGGGAGGCTCACTGCCTATGGCCGTAGCCGGCCTGGGAGCCATCGCCGGCCACAACTGGTCCGTTTTCCTCGGGTTTCACGGAGGGGCCGGCACGATGACGAACCTGGGCGCTACCTTGGCCCTATCGCCGCCCACTTTCTTGCTGGTCGTGCCAATCGGTGCGCTCATGCTCTATTTGTCCCGCATGGCTTCAGTCGCATCACTGGCTGTGACCGGAGCAGTCTTGTTGGTCGGTGCCGCCTTTGTGTTCATCGGTTGGGAATCACCCGAACTGCTGATCTACGGAACAGGCATGACCGCCATGATTGTGTTTTCCCTATTGCCGAACATCCAACGCATCCGCCAGGGCACAGAACGACGTATCGGCAAAAACTGATTTTCCTGTTACAACTCAGGCTGCCTTGCCGTGACGGGCTAAAGCCGTCACTGGCCGCGAGAGAAAGTCGCTGAAGCGACTGTCCGGCGGGAATTCAGCCGCTTTTAGCGGCTTGGCGGGGCAACTCAGTGCCGATTTTAATCCGGCACGGGCCCTACCTGAGTAGCAACATTTTACCCAAAGAAGTTCAACTTCTTGGAGAAGTTGAACTTCTAAAGCCTAAAACGGGGCGCTAAGAGCACAGAAGCTGGGTTAGGTGACGGCCAAAAACGAGACCACACATGGCATGGCATCCTACACAGAACGGGCAGCTATCTTTATGAAGAAGCTAACCCCTTCAATTCTATATGTGTTTGCCGGCGTTGGCATGGCAACACTGCTTGCACTGATCGTGTTGCTGGGCAGCCCGTCGCTGCGAAACCGAACGGCTGCATTGCTGGCCAGTTCGGGCACGCCTACGGCAGTACGTGCCAAAATCACCCATGCGACCGTACAAGAGGTGCTGGATGGAGCTACTGTGAAACTTGAAAACGGCCAACAGGTGCGCTACCTGGGAGTCCAGGCTCCGGCCATTGGCAATCCCCCTTCGGCACCCCCTGCGTTCTATGGCCTGGAAGCGCGCGAAGCCAACCGCGCACTCGTGGAAGGGAAGCAGGTCGCCCTGGAGGCAGACCACACGGATCGAGACGCCGAAGGCCGCCTGCTCCGCTATGTTTGGGTCGATCAAACGTTTGTCAATGTGGCCCTTGTGCGCGGGGGATATGCCAGAGCAGACACGACGCAGCCCGGTTTGAAGTACGGGGCCTTGCTCCAAAGTGTGGAAGAAGAAGCTCAACAGACCCAGCGAGGCATCTGGTCACAGCTTGTCATCACACCGACGCCCGTGGTATTGACCACACGCTCATTGCCCACGCCGGTGCCCCTGCCTAAAGGCTCCGCAGTCCCGTTCGTCTGCACCGGCGCGGAACCTTCGGCCTGGCCGGCAGACGAAGCTATGCAACACGTCGGAGAAAGGGGTTCCATCATCTTCCAGGTGGTCCGCACCCATAACTCCGGGCAGGCGGTGTTTCTGAACTCCCACGACCCATACGACGGCTATTTCTATGTCGTCATCTTTCCTGACCTTTGGGAACGATTTCCCGACCCGCCGGAAACGTACTTCGACGGACGGTGCGTCACTGTCGAAGGAAAAATTGGCCTTTACCGCGGCGCTCCACAGGTCATCGTGAACGACCCAGAGCAAATCAAAATCATTCGTTAGCTGGAGAGGTACGATTACCTTGCACAGAAACCAAAAGTTTCACGGGTGCAAACTGCTGTACTTGCTTTTGATCTTCGCCAGCCTCTTTTCCCCCGTCGCGGCGCAAAGCGAGACGGCACACGTGGACGTGCTGACCGCCAAGGGGCCGATCACGCCCATCATCTCCGGCTACATTGCTCGCGGAATCCATGCCGCCGAGCAAGATGGGGCAGCCTTGCTGGTCATCCGCCTGGATACGCCAGGCGGTTCCGTGCAGGTGATGGGCGACATCGTGCGGGCCATTGACGCCGCGCGCGTGCCCATCGTCGTTTACGTTTGGCCGTCGGGCGGACGGGCAGCTTCCGCCGGCACGCTCATCACCATGGCCGCTCCCCTGGCCGCGATGGCCCCCAGAACGACCATTGGCGCGGCCCATCCCGTCGGCAATCAGGGCCAGGATATTGCCGCCACCGAAAGTGAAAAGCTCGTCAACGACATGGTTGCCAATATCCGCGCACACACGGAACACCGGGGCGAGAAGGCCGTGAAGTGGGCCGAATCTGCCGTGCGCCAAAGCAAATCCTTGAACGCGAAGGACGCACTCGAACTGGGTGTCATAGACGATATCGCACCCGACCTGCCCTCGCTGCTCAACGACCTGGACGGCCGCGAGGCAACCATCCAGGGAGAGGCCATTGTCCTGCACACGGCCGGGGCAGAGACCCGCCCCATCGGCATGACCGCCATTGAGAGCTTTTTACACGCCATTACCGATCCCAGCATCGCCTTTATCCTCATGACCATTGGCTTGAACGGGCTCCTGTTTGAACTGGCCAGCCCCGGATCCTACTTGCCGGGAATCGCCGGCGGAATCTCCCTGCTGCTGGCCCTCTACGCGATGGGCGTCCTCTCCGTCAACTTTGCCGGGTTGCTGTTTATCGCCCTGGCCTTCATCCTTTTCGTTGTAGACGTAAAAGCTGCAACGCATGGCGTGCTGACAATCGGGGGCATCATCTCCTTCTCGTTGGGTGCGATGGTTCTGTTCAACTCGCCCTTCAACGCCGTGCCTACATCGTTGATTGTCGCAGTTGCGCTCTCGACCGGCGGATTCTTTGCCTTTGCCGTGGGTGCCGCGATCCGCATCCGGCGGCGACGGCCCCGCACCGGGCGCGAGGGTCTGATCGGCAAGGTCGGCCATGTCATCAAGCCTCTCGCCCCCAACGGCTATGTGTTCGTCAACGGAGAGCGTTGGGCCGCCACAACCGACGGCGGGGGCGATATGCCTGCCGGGCAATCGATCCGTGTGCAAGCTGTGGAAGGGTTCCGGTTGCACGTCGTGCCTATCGAGGAACAAGAGACGTGATTCACCGTAAGCAGCTACGTTTGACCCAAGCCGTAACGATCATCCTGCTGCTCCTGGTAACCGGCGTCAGCGTCCGGGCACAGGGCAACGGCGTTACTCACCTCACCAACGACGGCATCTCCTACCCCGTCAGTTGGCAGGCCGGCGGCACAGGGCTGCTCATCACCCGGCTCAGCGGAAAAGTGCCCATCAAAACCGGCTGGCAATTGCTGACCGATCTCTGGCAAGTAGATTTGAACGGCAACCAGACACGCCTGGCCCAAAACGCATCGTACCCGGCCCTTTCTCCCGATGGCCAGGAAGTCGCTTACCTATCCTTCAACGGCAGTGACCTGGCAGATCTGCACGTGTTGGACTTTGCCACCGGAAATGTGCAGCGCCTGGCTCAAGCGGACTGGGGACACGCATTGCAGTGGAGCCCGAGCGGTCAGGGAATCATTTATGTGCGCGAGGGCCGGCCCTGGCTGGTACGGCGTGAGGGGGGCGAACCCCATCCGCTGGCCGGTGACTTAACCACATCCTCGTTCCGACTTTCGCCAACCGGCGACCGCTGGGCCGTGCGAACCGAAGATGGGCTGCAACTGGTCCGGCCCGGCAAAGCGACCGTAATCCTGGCTCCAGGACAATCGGTAAGCAGCTTTTCCTGGTCTCCGCAGGGGGAGCGCCTGGCTTACGTTATCGGAGGAGAACTCTGGACGGTTTCTTCCGAGGGGCTGGCCCAACGCCAGCTAATCCAGGCGGATGGCGACAACCTGGGCATCCCGCACTGGGCACCGAATGGCCGGCAAATCGCTATCATTCGTACGCCGCTTCGCGCGGCAGGGACAAGCGAAAACCAGTTGTGGGTCGTCGCGGCGGACGGTTCAGAAAGTTACCAGTTTTCCACGAACCTGGCTGTTGACGATTCCCCGCTCTGGTCGCCCGACGGCCGGTGGTTGGCTGTCGCCAGCAACGGGGACGTGTTTCTCCTGGACGCGAATGCCCCGGGGGGCGGCGCGGAAAAAATCTCACCGTCGGGAGTGTTGCCGATTCCGCCGCCATTGCCCGCCATCGGGCCGCGCGCACGCTCGGGAGAGCAACTGACACCCCCGGCCACCATCCGCGTTCTCCATCACCCCAACAATACGTGTCGTGATGTGCCTGCCTGGCAGATTGACATCATAGATTTCGAGACGTATGTCAAACGGGTCGTCCCCCGAGAAATGCCGGCCGGCTGGAACCCGCAAGCGCTCCAGGCTCAGGCGGTCGCCGCTCGCACGTATGCCTGGCGTTATGTTCTGCAGAATCATCCCAACTACGATGTGAATGATTCAACCGGCTACCAACTGATGTGCGACACGCAAGACCCGCGCAGCGATGCCGCCGTCGAGGCTACCCGCGGACAGTACATCGCCTACGAGGGACAGCCGATTCTGGCTGAATATTCTGCCGAGAACAGCAGCCCGACAGCAGGGCGCGCCGGTTACCCCTACCTGCGGGCCGTAGACGACCCGGTAAGCTTCGGTCATGCACGGATCGGTCACGGACGGGGCATGGGGCAGACCGGTGCGCAGCGGTGGGCTTCCTCCCCCTTTGACTGGGTCTACCAGCAAATTCTCAGCCATTACTACACCGGCGTTTCTATCGAAGTACCGGCCGGCACAGCGAACGATGCCACACCTCCGCTCGGCGCTGTGACCCTGCCCTGGTCGGGCCACTATTTGACGAGCAATCGCACGTTGATCCGGGCCAACGCCAGTGACGGGGCCAGCGGCGTCGCCCAGGCAGACTTCTGGGCACGATTCCACGACAATGCCGGCGACCAAACAGCGCTGCTGAACCGTGACAGCGATGGCAGCGACGGTTGGCAAACAGTGTGGGACGTGGCCACTTTACCAGACCAACCACTCACCGGCGACGGTATCGCAATCACGGTTACGCTGCGCGATTCCGCGGGCAACGAAGCGCCCGGCCTGGCCCCCGTCCACGTTGGTTTGGACCGCGTGCCTCCAACCGGAACGATGGACATCCCGGTAGTAGCCAGCCAGACGATTTCTGTCCCCGTGTCACTCAGTGGCAGCGATGCGGCCAACGGCAGCGGGCTGACATCCGTGGCCTTCAGCAACGACTGGCGCTGGGAGGAGCGCGCATTTGCGCGAGAGCTCATCGGGGGGGTGACGCGCGTGGGCCGCGTGATCTCCGATAGCGATGCGCTGGACGGATCGGCCCTCTTTGCGCAGGCAGGGTCGGATCCGGCCGGGGCCTGGTATGGCCCGTACACCAGCGTCCTGCCCGCAGGCCATGCGTATCGGGCTTACTTCCGGCTGAAAACGGACGACGTGACCACGGCTGAGGAGGTCGCCTATCTGGATATTGTGGACGACTACGGCCAGAAGGTCCTGGGCATCCACCGACTGCGAAGTTTGGACTTCCGTCAAGCCGGGGTTTATCAGGAATTTGCCGTTGACTTCAACTACACGGAGGCGGGCGCGGCCGGCCTGGAATTCCGCACAGCCTTTCGGGGGACAGCCAGTCTGTGGCTCGACCGCGTGTTGGTGGTCAGCTATCCGCAGCCATTCGCCGCGACGACCACCTGGGCGGTCTCCGACACCCCCGGCTGGCAGGACGTTACGGCGAAGCTGATTGACGGGGCAGGAAACGTATCGTCCGATCTGCACGACCGGGTGTACTACCTGCCGCCGGCGATTGGGTGGCGCGATTTCCAGCCGGCCGAATGGGTCACGGAAACGTTGACCCCGACGGCACAAGTGGGCGCTCAGGCGGCCGGTGCGCTCGATCCGGCCAGCGCCGCCTATCGCTATTCGCGTGACGGCAGCCGCACCTGGAGCGGCTGGGAGCCGGCAACCGTCCTGGGCACACCCGGCAGTCAGTCGCTGATGGCAACGACAATTCCTTTCGGACAAGAGGACGCCTCGGCAAACAGGGTGCAATTCCGCGCGGCAGACCAGCAGGGTCACAGCGGCATCAGTCCCGCCTACGCCGTGCCGATTGATGTGCAGCCACCGGTTGTAACCACAACTTCGCCTCCACTCGTTAGTTCGCCATCTTTCACCGTCACCTGGGCGGCCGTAGACGCAACGTCCGGCGTGGCTGCCTTCGATATGCAGATGAGAGACGGGCTAGATGGAAGCTGGCAGGACTGGATTCTGGATACGACCGGGCAGTCGGCGCTATTGACCGGCGAGCGTGGGCACCGCTACTACTTCCGGGCGCGGGCCCGTGACGCTGCCGGCAACCAAAGTGACTACGCCGAAGGGCTCGGTCAAACTTCCACTCTGGTGTCCAGCAACACCGATGCCTATTTCCCTTTGATCAGACGGGCCTCTGTGCCAGCGTACCCTTACCCCGCTCCGTAAAAAGATGTCCACTACTTCCGTACTGCCCCTTGCAACTCCAGCTTGCCGGCTAGGTGACAGGCTGCCTGGTGCTCGCTACCCAAGGTAACGAGGGGGGGCACCTCTGCGGCGCAAATGTCTTCCGCGTAGGAGCAGCGAGGGTGGAAGCGGCATCCCGATGGAGGATTGCGCGGGCTGGGGATTTCGCCGCGCGGCAGATCGTGTTGCCGGCGCGCACGCGGGTCCGGGATAGGGATGGCGGCGAGCAGCGCCTCGGTGTAGGGGTGGCGCGGGCGCGCATACAGAGCGCGCAGTGGCCCCAGTTCCACGATCTGGCCCAGGTACATCACGGCCACGCGGTCGCAGATGTATTTCGCCGTAGCCAGGTCGTGGGTGATGAACAAGTAGGTCAGGTTGAATTCCTCTTTGAGGTGGATCATTAGCTCCAGTAAGAGGGCGCGCACCGACACATCGGCCATGGCAATCGGCTCGTCCGCGACGATGAGGTCGGGGTTCATTATCAGAGCGCGGGCAAGGACTACGCGCTGGCGCTGTCCGCCGGAAATCTGGTGCGGATATTTGCGGTAGATCGTGGCCGCCGGCACCAGTCCTACTTTTTCCATAATATCGAGCACTTGATCTTCTTTCGCACGGCCACGCGCGATGTTGTGGATGAGCAGAGGATGGCCGATGGCGTCGCCGATACGCATGCGGGGATTGAGTGAAGCGTAAGGGTCCTGGAAGACAACCTGCATACGCTGGCGCAACTTGCGCAAGTCCTCGCGGCCGAGGGACACGAGGTCCTGGTCTTCGAAGTGGACGGTGCCGGCGGTCGGCTCGATCAGCCGCAGAACGAGCCGGCCGGTCGTGGTTTTCCCACTGCCGCTTTCGCCGACGAGGCCGAAAACCTCGCCCCGTTTGATCGAAAAGTCCACCCCATCCACGGCGCGCACGTATTCCCGGTGGCGGCTGAGCAACGTATCCACCAGGCCATGTTGAATGGGAAACCACTTCTTCAGATTGTGTACTTCTAACAGGTTGTCCATTTTGCCAGTCATCAGATGCCAGATGCCAGTCGTCGGTCGTCAGATGTCAGTCGTTGGTTATCGGGGCGGGCTGAACGGAACTCCTCGCACAGGTTCAGCCACGTTGGGGCAACGACGCGAAACCAGTATACACCAGGTTTCGGACTCTGTCAAAATTGGAGGGGAGGAGGAGTGGCCGTCATTCTTTGCGTGGGGGTTAGCACTCAAGCACTAGCGAGAATGGTCTCAGCAGCGGTCGGTAGCCCCCCCCAGCCCCCCAATTCTGGGGGGAGTAAAGCGGTTTCCCCCCAAAGTTGGGGGGTTAGGGGGGCCTGGCTGAACGGTTACTCCCCCTCCTGACTACCCGTTGGCGGGCACGCGCTGCGCGTTGTGCGTCTGCCGGAGGATGTAGGCCATCACCGGTGAGAGAACTGCTAGGGCGATGAATGTGGCGAAGCCGGTGGGTGAATTAAACGGATGACAATAGTGACGCTTACTGGGTGCAAGGCAAGACCTGGTCGCTTTTTCATATCATCTATTTGCCAATTTAATGATTGCTCTCCTGAGAGAACGCTAAAGGTGAAGTGTACCGGGTGTCCGTCATATTTTTGCGTCTGGCCATGCGGTGAGTAGGGGCGAGGCATTTCCACAGACCGATGAGGAGGGCAAATCCCCTTAGCGTGCCCAATAGAGTAAGGAAGAACGCGGCCAAGGGGAATGCCTCGCCCCTACTCTGTCATTTATGCGGAGCCGCCCCCGCCTAGCCCAAAACGCAAAAAATGACGGCCACCCAAGTGTACCCTTACCTGAGATAATTATACGCCAGGCAGCGATGCCCTGTCAAACGTTCAATCCTTTCTTCTTTGTGACTTGGTGGCAAGTTTCAGCAAGATGAGCATGGTGCACGAATACGTTTGACAACCGCGCGGGGTTGGGGTAAGATTGGTGGTACGACACACTTATTTCAACAGCCAGAGACGCATCACACCTGTTCTGTAATGTGAGTTAGGGAGGTTTCTCTATGAGTGCTGCAAAGCAAGTACGGGTCAAGAAACCGTTGCCTGAGATTGTTCTCAGGGACGGCAAACCTGCGGCCGTAATCCTTGATATTGACGCATACCAGGAAGTGTTGGAACGGCTGGAGGACGTGGAGGACCTGAAGATACTCGAGGAGATGAGGAAGCAAACCGTGGAGTTTAGAAAACTGGAAGACTTCTTGGAGGAGTATCAACCGAGTGTATGAAGTCTTCATCGAGCGAACAGCGGAGCGGGACTTGAAGAAGCTGCCGGCGGATGTTTTCTTCCGCATCATCTCCCACATCAAAGCCCTGGCCGAGAATCCAAGGCCTGCTAGATGTCGCAAGATCACCGGTGCAACGAACGATTGGCGGATCAGGGTCGGGAAATATCGAGTCATCTATGAGATTGATGATGAGGAAAAGGTAGTACGGATATTCAAGGTCAGGCACCGCAGGGAGGTGTATCGATAGGTAGGGCGGTATCGCGCGAGAGCAAAATACACATTGACTCCACTTCGACGTAAACTCCCTAAGCTGAACCAGGCCCTGGCCCAACTGCCGTACGTTCCCAAAGCATTGGGACTGGTCTGGGCGAGCGCCCGGCGCTGGACAATGGCCTGGGCAGCGTTGCTGCTCGTGCAAGGCGTCTTGCCCGTGGCCACCGTTTACCTGACCAAGGCGGTCGTGGACAGCCTGGTCGGCGCGCTGGGCGGAGGCCCCGATTGGGCGGCCATCCGGCCTACGCTGGTGCTGGTGGCTCTGATGGCCGCCGTTCTGCTCCTTTCCGAGGTTCTGCGCAGCCTGACGACCTGGGTGCGCACGGCACAATCGGAGCTGGTGCAGGATCACATCAGCGGCCTGATCCACGAAAAGGCAGTCACCCTCGACCTGGCCTTCTACGAAACGCCGGAGTATTACGATCAAATGCACCGCGCCCGTGTGGATGCGATGGGCCGGCCGGTCGCCTTGCTGGAAAACACCGGCAGCCTGGTGCAAAACAGCATCACCCTGGTGGCCATGGCCGCGGTACTCACCCCCTATGGCCTGTGGCTGCCGGCACTGCTGGTGGTGAGCACCTTGCCGGCCCTCTACGTCGTCGTGCGCTACACCGTGCGCTTCCATCGCTGGCGCATCCGCACCACGATGGCCGTCCGCCGCACGCGCTACTACGACTGGATCCTCACCTTACGGGACGCCGCCGCCGAGCTGCGTCTCTTCGCCCTGGGTGACCATTTCCGGAGCGCGTACCAGCAGTTGCGCCAAACGTTGCGCACCGAACGCGTGGACCTGGCTCGCGACCAGGCCCTGGCGGAGCTCGCTGCCGGCGGCGTCGGACTTCTGGCCATGGGTGCCGCCATGGGCTGGATGGCCTGGCAGGCGGTGCAAGGAATCGTCACCCTGGGCGACGTGGCTCTCTTCTACCAGGCCTTCTCGCAGGGCCAGCGCATGATGCGTACCCTGCTCAACAGCATCGGCGAGATGTATCGCAATGTCCTCTTTCTCGAAAACCTTTTTGAATTCCTGGCGCTGGAGCCGCAGATCACCGATCCGCCGCATCTGGCCGCACCGGCATACCGGCCACCGCACGAGATCCGTTTGCAAGACGTCATTTTCCGCTACCCCGGCAGCGAGCGTCCGGCCCTCGACGGCTTCAATCTGGACATCCCGGCCGGGAAGATCGTGGCCCTGGTCGGGGCGAATGGCGCGGGCAAGAGCACCCTCGTCAAGCTAATCTGCCGCTTCTACGATCCCGAAGCGGGCCGCGTCACCCTGGACGGCAGCGACCTGCGCGACCTGCCCCTCGACTGGCTGCACCGGCAGATCACGGTGCTGTTTCAAGAGCCGGTTCACTATCACACCGCCGCTGCCCGCAACATCGCCACGGGCGACCTGTCCGCTTCGCCCGGAATGCCGGCGATCGAAGCGGCGGCCCGAGCTGCCGGCGCCGACGAGCCGATACGGCGCTTGCCGAAGGGATACGAGACTGTGCTTGGCAAGTGGTTCGGCGGGGCGGAACTGAGCGTGGGCGAATGGCAGCGGGTGGCGCTGGCCCGCGCGTTCCTGCGCAAGGCGGCCATCGTCATCCTGGACGAGCCGACCAGCGCCATGGATTCCTGGGCCGAGGCGGACTGGCTGGCCCGCTTCCGCGAGCTGGTCGCCGGCCGCACGGCCATCATCATCACCCACCGCTTCACCACGGCCATGCACGCCGACATCATCCACGTGATGGACGCCGGCCACATCCTGGAATCGGGCAGCCACAGGGACTTGCTGGCGCAGGGCGGGAGGTACGCACAATCGTGGCGGGCGCAAATGGAAGGCGGAGCGACCACCATACCCTACGACCAAACGATTGCGGAGCCGGTAGGGGCGTTACGCGAATGAGCGGGCAGCGCCTGCCGCCGGAAGTGGGTGTCCGTCATTTTTTTGCGCGGCAATTCTCTCAAATGAACCACAAAGACA
>CAZFFM010000094.1:0-11647 GCA_964517425.1 uncultured Ardenticatenales bacterium
CGACTGACGACTGACGACTGACGACTGACGACTGACGACTGACGACTGACGACTGGTTTACTCTATGCGCGTTTCTCTTTTCGTAACTTGCCTGGTAGATTTGTTTTATCCCACCATCGGGGAGGACGTGGTCCGCGTCCTGCGGCGGGTAGGCGTGGACGTAGACTTCCCCGACGCCCAAACGTGTTGCGGCCAGCCGGCCTTTAACGCCGGCTACCGTCAGGATGCCCGTCCCCTCGCCCAGCACTTTATCCGCACCTTCGAGCAGGCCGAAGCCATCGTCGCCCCCTCCGGTTCTTGCGCGTACATGGTGCGCCACGAATATCCGGTCCTCTTTGCCGGTGATCCCCTCTGGAAAGAGCGAGCCGAAGCGATTGCCGCACGCACCTACGAGTTTTCCCAGTTTCTGGTCGATGTACTTGGAGTCGAAGATGTCGGGGCGACCTATCACGGAGCGGTCACCTACCACGATGCCTGTCACCTGAGCCGGGGCCTGACGGTCCGTGAACAGCCACGCCAATTGCTGCGAGCCGTTCGGGGCCTGGAGTTGGTAGAGATGGAGCGGGCCGATTGGTGTTGCGGTTTTGGGGGCGTATTTGCGGTACGCATGGCCGACATATCGGGCGGGCTTCTGGAGCAGAAGATTGCGCGCATTCAGGCCGCCGGCACTCCCGTCGTCGTGACCAGCGACGCCGGTTGCATCGCACACATCGGTGGCGGCTTGAGCCGGCAGCGTTCCCCGGTCCGCATGATGCATCTGGCGCAAATCCTGGCCCATACGGCGGAGGAGACCCCATGAATCGCACAACGGCGTCGCCTCCATTTGATGCACGGGTTTGCCAGGCATTGCGCGACGAGCAGCTTCAAAAGGCGTTGGGCTCCGCGTCGGAGCGCTTCCTCGTGGGACGCGAGCAGGCCTGGGCCGAGCTGGAAGATGTGGAGGCTCTGCGCATCCAGGCCCAGGCAATTCGTCGCCACACGATCGCCCACCTGGATCGCTACTTGCCGCAGTTGGCCGACTCGGTCACCCGCAATGGCGGCACAGTACATTGGGCGCACGATGGCCGCGACGCGGCGCGCATCATCACCACCCTGGCCCGCGAACGGGGCGTGCAGCACGTGGTGAACCGCATCGTAAAATCCAAGTCTATGACATCCGAGGAAATTCACCTCAATCGAGCGTTGGAGGACGCGGGCATCACCGTGGATGAAACCGATTTGGGAGAGTGGATCATCCAACTTGCCGGCGAAACCCCTTCGCACATCATCGCGCCCGTCATCCACAAGACAAAAGAGCAAGTGGCCGAACTGTTTCGCGCGGAAACGGGGCAGGCGGACATCCCTGACGACATCCCGGCCCTGACCGAAGTGGCCCGTCAGTCTTTGCGGCGACGGTTTCTGGCTGCCGACATGGGCATTTCCGGCGGCAACTTTGCTGTGGCCGAAACCGGCACCGTCGTCATCGTCACCAACGAAGGCAACGGACGATTTACGGCCGGGCTCCCACGCATCCACGTGGCCGTCATCGGCATCGAAAAGGTCGTCCCCACCTGGGAGGCGCTGGCCCCATTGCTCACACTCCTGCCGAGGAGTGCAACGGGCCAGCGGGCCAGCAGTTACGTCACGATGGTGACCGGCCCACGGCGGGCGGGCGAAGGAGACGGCCCGGACGAATTCCATCTGGTGATTCTGGACAATGGCCGAAGCGACTTGTTGGGAACCAAGTACGAGGAAATCCTTTCCTGCATCCGTTGCGGAGCCTGCCTGAACGTCTGCCCGGTCTATCGCAAGATTGGCGGGCACGCTTATGGGAGCACATACCCCGGCCCAATTGGTGCAGTCCTTACACCCCTCTACGATGGGCTGGACGAATTTGCGGAATTGCCCCATGCTTCGACGCTGTGCGGGGCCTGCCGGGATGCCTGCCCTGTACGCATTGACCTGCCGCGCATGCTGCTCGACCTGCGTGACGATGAGGTACAACGCGCGCCACCTGTCGCGCCGCCGGCGTTGCGTTGGGCATTTCGGCTGTACCGGTGGGTTGCGGGCGTGCCGGCCCTGTACCGTCTGGCTGCGCGCACGGCCTACTTCCTGCAACGGCCCTTTGTGCGCGACGGGCGCATCCCGACGCTGCCCGGGCCGCTGGCCGGCTGGACGGACTTTCGCGACTTCCCGCCCGTTGCGTCACGCACCTTTCATGACCGGTGGGGGGCGTGACTGTCGCCGTTACACGCCACCCGCACCCCCTGCAATTGTCATAGGCTCGGCGGGCATCCGCGAATCTCTGTCGCTCTGCCTCCTATCCCCCACGAACAATGAGGGGCAAGAACTGCACGCCGCCTCCGTCCATCCATACACTGTCCATCCATACGCTATCCATCCACACGGAGAAGTGAGTGATTTCTGCAGCCACCCGGTTGTTGACCGTATCCAAAACATAGCTGTCCACCGGGGTCCAGGAATTAGCCGTGGTGGAGTAATAGAGGGGCACGATGTTCTCTTCGGAGACTCCGGCGGGCAGGTCGCTCTCGTTGTAGGGAAATGTGATCAGGACTTTCTTGTTGAAGTTGCCCGTGATCTCGCGGCCGTTGTCGTCGAAGGCTTGCAATGAATAGCCAAAGGTGAGGGGTTTGGCCTCCCAGGTGTGGGGCACGTCGTTGACCGTGGGCGCGATGACGACCCATACGCGACCTGATGTGGCCAGCGCGCCGGCCGGAATGCGCACTTCTGTACCATCGTCCAGATGAATCACCTGCACCTCGTTGGCGTCGAAGGAAACCGTACGCCCGGACGGCAGAGTGCCGGCAGGGTATAGGGCGAAATTGTGGGTGAGAAGCTGACTTCTGGCCACAGCCAGCACTACTTCGTCACTACGAAATATCGTGTGGTTCCCGTCCTGGTAGAGCGCTCCGAGGTGCCATGTACCCGGGCTCAGCCACAACCTGTAGCTGCCGTCTGTGTTGCTGGTCCCTTCAACATGGGCGCCTTCTTCCGACCAGCCCCACAGATAGGCCCCCTCTACGCCGATAATTCCCCCTGTACCCGGGAAGCCCACGATGCCATCGAGGCGGGCGCTGGCCGTCCAGAAGCGCAGGGTAATTTCGGCGGGAGTCTGCGGATTGGTGGCCACGGTCTGAATGGGCGGTGCGTGGAATCCACTGCCACCGGGCGCTGTCGCACCGACCCGATAAACGCCGGCCGGTACGCGGAGTACAAACGAGCCATCGGGATCCGACGCTTCTGCGGTAAACCGAATCTGGCGGCCATCAGCCTGGCGTATGGCCCATACGGTTGCACCCGGGTAGGGGGCCGTGCTCGGTTTCTGCACCACGCCTCGGATTTCCGAGTCGACACGGAGCAGCGGAATCGTACCCAGGTCGTATGTTTCGCCGGTCTGTACGCTGACCCGGAAGTGCTGTTGGGCTGGAGCCACATAGTTGTCCGTGACCAATTCGTAGCTGACCTGCCACGTGCCGGCCGCCACGGTCAGCGTGAAGCTCCCGTCCGCATGGATTGGCGCGGAGTGCCAGTCTTGTCCATCACCACCGGAGGCATAGACGTACCCCAAGACATCCTGTGGCTGTGGTGCGATTTGTGTGAGGGCACTCGTGCCCAGATCGAATTGGCCGACAATGAAAGCGTCTGCCGCGCGCACCGTCAAGGTCATCGTGGCGACGTCGCCGGTGCCGAGAGTGACGCTTTGTTCTGGGTCGGCCACGTAGGGAGAGCCGGGGGGAAGGTAGAGGCCAATTTGGTAGCTGCCGGCCGGCAGTTGGAACGCGAATTGTCCCTTGCTAACGGCTGCCCCTCCGATAATGTCATCTGTAGCACTGTTTGCATCGCGGGCATAGACCCACGCGTCTACCTCGGGCAATCGTTGGCCAAATTCATTCACGACCGAGCCTTGTACCGTGGCCGGTGCGGGCGTCAACGTAAAGTCCACCCCACTGACCGTTTCGCCCGGGGTCTTTACTTTGACTCGCTGGACGGGGACTTCACCCAGAAGAGAAACATCCGGCGGAACATCTACGCCCACATACCATACCCCCGTGGACACAGTCAGGGTGTAGTACCCACCGGCATCCGTTGTTGTTTGTGCCTGGTTGCCGGTGAGCGTGCCCGCTTTTACCTCCAGACCGGCAATTCCGTCCCCGGTATCAGCGCGGACCACCTTTCCTGTGATATGCGCTGTCTTCAACTGAAGATAGATGGTTCCTAGATCGGCCACTTTACCCGATGTGACGCGGACAGGGGGGATCTCGGGGGGGAACAGGTCGCCACTCATGGCGTAGATAGATACATTATACGTACCGGGTGGTACAGCAATATCAAAGTGTCCGTTGCTGTCGGTGAGCTGACCGTTGCCGACACCGTCGTCACCACGCACATCCACAAACACACTCCCGTGCGGGGGAGGGGTATCGTCTGGCCTGAGTACCATGCCCACCACATGAGCGTCGGCCGTCGTCACAGTCAGGGTAATGGACTTGCTCTCCGGCACGTTGCTTTTGTCAAAGGTCACGATTTGAGGCGGTTCTGTGTATATCCAGCCGGCGGTCGCCGTCGTCGGTTCTACGGAGACTTCCCACTCGCCGCCGGCCAGCCCCAGATGGTAGGCACCGTCGCTGCCGGCAATGGCGGAAACGTCCAGGGTGCTGCCCCGTTGACTGGCATGGACCAGGCCATCTGTGGCCAAGGAAGAATCCGCAAATTGGACGGCAACCGTAAGCTGCTTCCCTGCCGTTTGTAAGACCAGCGGTGCTGTTAAGTCGTTGACGGTGCCCTGCACGATCTGAACTTGCAAGGGATCCGAACGGAAGAGATCGGCGCGGTCGGGTGGTGGGAATGCTTGCACCCAATAGGTTCCCGCAGGAAGGGCACCGAAGGCAAATTGCCCGTTGTGGTCAGTGCCGACCCACCGCTCGGTGGGGGAAACAACCGTTTGGATGGCTAAGATGGGGCCGGCAATTGTAGGAGATACAGTGTTCGTATCATGGTACAAGAGGACGGGCGTATCCGCGAGGGGATCGCCTTTTTCGTCAACAACCTGTCCCATGAGATTGGCGCGATGTAATATCAGGGTAATCGTGGGCACATTCTGCGAAGATGTGCTGAAGGGCACGGGATCAGAATCGGCCCAACCCTGGCCGTAATTTCGTGGTTGGGCCTGGGCCCAGTAGGACGTACCGATGTCCAGATTGCCCAGCCGGAATTGGCCGGCCCAATTGGCCTGCACGTCCCATTCGCTGTGCGGAGCATTCAAGTCTGCTTGCACGTGCACGTGTGCATCGTGGTGCGGAAATCCTGTCGGCTCCAGCACCTTTCCTTCCGCCATAGTCCAGCTTACAGGGATTTCGCCCACATCGGTCACTGTTCCCGAAACGACAACCACGTCCATTGGCTTAGAAGGGGCGAAGGCGGCGACTCCCTCTGGAGGAAATGCTTCCAGTTGGTAGGTGCCGTCGGGCAGTCCCCCGAGTTTGAAGAATCCGTTCTGGTCGGCGAATGCAGCCGCTGCCTGTTGCCAGGTGGGGTCGTGCAACAGGGCAGTGGCCCCGGGAATGCCGGCTTGCATCGTGGGGTCCGTCACTTGACCGGTGATGGATGGCTCGGTCAGATACAGCGTGTAGGTTCCGGTTGTAGCCACGTAGGTTGCGATGGGCATGATGACCGATGGAGCAAAGGGTGAGCCGATGGGCGGTTGGGCCATCAATTGATAGGATCCGGCCGGCACGCCACCAAAAGCGAAATCTCCCTGAGGGCCTGTTTCTGTCTCCAAGGAAAGAGAACCGTCTGGATTATGCAGCGAAACGAGTGCATTTGCCACCAGATTTCCCGCAGGGTCCATTACTACTCCGGTAACATTCGGATAGGTGACAGGAAGGAATCCCATATCGTGAGGATACGTGCCGTCGGCCAGGTATACCCACACTGGTAACGAGGGGGTATAGGCGGCGCTGCCCGGTGGGGGATAGGATTGAATGTGGTACGTACCCGGCAGAAGACCCCAGAACTCAAAGTGTCCCACACTATCGGCAGTTACGACGGTATTGAGTGTGCCATCAATGCTTTCGGCCACAACTTGTGCGCCGCCGAGGACGGTGGCGCCGTCTGGCATCGTGACAACACCGGCAATCTGGGGCGGTCCCAGGTAGATATTGCCTACGTCCAGTGTGCCGGTTGCGGGCAGGGTGACGGTGAAGGGGTGGGCATCCGGTAATGAAGAGCCGGCCGGGCCGGTTACCTGCACGTGGTACGCTCCCGCCGGCAATCCGCCCAGGGCAAAACTTCCGTCGAACCGCGACCAGGTGTGGCCGGCCATGTACGTGGCCAGCACGCTGGAGATGGATATTTCGGCAAGTTCGACAGGGTGACCGGTTGGGTCCAACACGGTTCCTGTCATGTTGGGCGCAGAAATCGTTGTGGCGAAGTCGAACACATTGTTGTATGTTTGCATCTCCGGGTCTGTGCTGCCGATTTCTATACGGTTTGTGATCATGTCCCCTGCGGCAATGGTAGCATCCAGGGTGGTCAGTACGAAGATGGTGTGTGTGCCGCTAAGCGGTACGGTCCCTGTGTTCCAGGAAACCTGGTTGCCGGCCATGCTATCGGGATTCAAAGGGGCAGATGCGCCGCTTGTGTCCAGCGTTGCGGTGATAAACGACATGCCGGCAGGCAGCGTATCGGTAACGCGGACATTGTGTGCATCAGCCGTGCCCACGTTATGGTAGTCTATTCGAAAAAGAGCTACTCCCCCTATAGTCGCTGCGCCTTCAATTCCTTTGTAGATGACAAGGTCAGGCATTGGCAGGACTGTTGGCGTGGCTGTGGCCGTTGGCGTGGCTGTGGCCGTTGGGGAGGGGGTTGGTGTTATGTTGACAAGGGTCACGGAAATCGCGCTTGTATTATTGTTTTCATTCGATTCGGACACCAGGTTGGTCTTGTCTACGAACAGACCCAGGTAAGCCGGGCCAGGAGATGTCGCCGATGGAATCTGTACGCTGGACGGGAAAACCAGGGCCATGGATTGGCCGGCGGCTAGGCTGCTGATGTTCTGCGCACTGTTCGGCAACAAAGTATCGGCGGTGTTGATTGTGCTGTCCGGCGAAAGGTAGAGTCCGGCCCAAAACCCTATGGCGTCGGCGGTACCGGCATTACGGATGGTTACGGAAAAGCGATCACCGATGTTTACGCCGATGGGAACCGCTGTATCAGGCCATGTGTATACGTACTGATCGATGAGCAGGTCTGCACTGCTCGCCGCGGGTGTGGTTGTAATGGTAGGGGTAAGCGTAGCGGTAGTGGTTGTATTGGGAAGCGGATCGGTAGAGGTAGCCACCACGCCGGACACGAATGAGGCCATGATGAAAACCACGAACAGACTGATCATTATTCCATGGAGCAGGTGTTTAGACTTTGCGGGTAAGAAAGACTGTGAGCTGTTCATGATACTTCTCCTGGTGTGTTTCGAGATAACTGGAGCAATGTGGCCGGCCGGTCCGTTATCACGGGCATCGAATGTCACGAGCATCGAAGTGTGCAGAGAATGTTTCTATACTGGACACTGGCGTTTTTTGTTTTTGCCACGGATGATCACCTGTTTTCACGGAAAAAGCAGAAAGAATAGATGAAAATCTGTGGAAATCCGTGCAATCTGTGGCTGAAAATGCCGTGTGATACGGTCAAAATACGGTCAAAATGATTATCTCCAGACTCCAGTTTCTGTAGATATTTGATTGGCACTTGTAGGCGTTGTGTCTTGGGCTCTTTAGATAGGGATACGCCGCGCTACTCGTCTTCATTTAACCATAAAGGGGAAGATTTCTCAATGGGATTTTAGTCCCACAAAATCAGGTGAGGTATGGGAAGGTAGTCCTAGTGAGGGATGAATCTATCAGAGGTCTCGCAACAAGTGCGCTTCCTGGCTGGCGAAATCCGTGTCTTCTCAATAATTTGGGGTAGGGGCACGGCCTTGCGCCTGTCCCGTAGGGCGACCGCGAGGGTGCGCCCCTACTTTCGTATCAGTGCCCATGCGCGCACGGCGCGCGCCACCAAGGATGAAAATGGCGGGGCGCAATGGTCAATGATCAACGGTCAATTTTCAATGGGCGAGCGGCACGCAACACGCATTACGCAATACGCACCACGTTCTGACGACTGGCTACTGGCTACTGACGACTGACATCTGGTTTTCAAAGCAGTTTTTCCGCAACGGGTTTCAAGATTTTTCCACGAGGGCAAGGTCGCGGCTTGCGCCGATGCGACGGAAGATCTCTGCGGCTCGTCGCAAATGGTCTAGTGCTTCCGTTTCTCGTTCGGGGCGTCTGCGGCGCAGGGCCACGGCAAACTGATAATGGGCCCGTCCCAACTCTAACTCATTTTCGGAGTTGCCGAGGATGTCCAGGCTGCGGCGGAAGTGTTCCTCCGCAATGGTCCACTCAGAGGCAGGAGCGACGGCCAGTACCTGGCCATAGATACGGTCGGCAACGCCTTCCGTTTCCGAGTTCCCCAGCATACCGGCCATGTCCAGCATCGTTTGGGCATACCGGTAGGCTTCTTCCCAGCAGCTTTGCGCCAACCGTACCTGGGCTAACCACTTGCGGGCATCGAAGAGAGGCCCCTGTTCACCGAGCTCGGATAGCCACTTTTCCGCTTGCTCCAGGTGTTGGGCGGCCTGTTCCAGTTTGCCATCGCTGAAGTACAGTTCTCCCAGGTTGACATGGCAAAAGGCTACGCCGGAGACATCCCCAACCTTTTGCCATGTACTCAATGCTTGCTGATAGCAGGCCTCGGCCTGTTCGTACTGTCCCTGGGTGTAGTAGACGATACCCAGATTGTTATAAGCTGTAGCAACGCCCCAGCGGTCGCCGATACGCTTGCGGATTTCCAGGCTTCGTTCCATGTACTCGGCGGCGGCTTCATAGTCGCCTCGTGCCCAGTGTACGGCAGCAATACGGTTATAGACGATGGCTATACCTTGTTGGTCGCCCAGTTCTTCTTTCAATGATAAACTGTTCTGCAGGTAGGCAATCGAGCGGTCGTGTTCGCCGGTGAAGCGGCAGATAGACCCCAGGTTGTCGTAGATGCGCGTGCGAACTCGCCGGCTGTCTTCGCTGGGCTGGACCTGTGCGAGCATTTGCAAGGCCTGGTCACACGCGGCCTTGGCTTCTTCGTACTGTCCCTGGCGGGCAAAGACCCAGCCCCGGTCGTTGCCAATACGGGCCAGCACGAGGGGGTCGTGTGTCTGCCCCAGGGCCTCTTCCGCGCGGTCCAGTTCGGCCAGGGCCTGGTCGTAATCGGCCTGGAACTGACGGACGCGGGCGACCTTGCGGTGCAGTTCCGCGCAACTTGCCGGAGAGAGTTCTTCGTATTCCAGCGCAAAGTGGTACACCTCGCTGGCCGCACCGTACTGACCGGTCAGGTGGTACACGTCGCCCAGAGCCTCGGCAGTCGTGATTGCCACAGCAGGCGGTGCGGCCTGGTGGCGGCGAATCAGCTCCAGGGCGCGCTCGTAATAGGTGATGGCCGCCTCGTTCGCGTAGGCGGCCTGCGCGCGCGCTCCGGCTTTGATGGCATAGTCTGTCGCTTTGGGCCAGACCCGGCCCAGGTAGTAATGGTGGGCCAGGAAATCGTAGCGCTCGAGCAGGTTGGTGGCGTAGGTCTCTTCCACGAAGTGCCCTACCTGAGCGTGTAAGTCCCGCCGGCGGGCAAACGGCAGACTCTCGTAGGTCACTTCCTGAATCATGGTATGCTTAAAGGCATAGGCCATGTCTGGGTCCGGGTGATCCAAAAAGGTCAGCCCTCGCGTGCTCATTTGGTGCAGGCGGTCCACGAGCTCGGTCCGCCGGCTGGCATGGGGATATACACCGCGCAAGACATCCACGGGAAAAGTCTGGCCGATGACGGAAGCAACCTGCAAGATGCGCCGGTTGGATTCGGACAGGCGGTCGATGCGGCTAATGACCATGCCGTGGATCGTATCGGGGACGTCTATATCCTCCCAGTCGGGATTCAGGTGTCCCTGACCCTCTTCGTCGATATATAAGGCTTTGCGGTCTACCAGGGCACGAACAATTTCCTCCAGAAAGAAGGGGTTGCCCTGTGTTCGCTCCATGATCAGGTGTTCAAGAGGAGCGGGAACGACGGAGGTGCCCAACATGGAGGAGACAAGAGAGAGGCTGTCTCCTGCCGGCAAATCGGTCACGATCAACTTCTCGCAGGGAGCAAACTGGTCCCACACCTCAGTGGCCGACTCTGTCCGGTAGGCCACGGCGATCAGGAGGCGATGTGTGACAACGTTGCGTGCAATATACTGGATCAGATCACGAGACGTGCTGTCCAGCCATTGCAGATCGTCAATGGCCAGGAGAAGTGGGGATTGGGTCGCAGCCTGCTGGAGCAGGTGTAGGATCAGGTCAAACAATCGCTGGCGGCGTGTCTTCGCATCCAGGTGACGCGTGAAATCATTCTCCGGGAGATTCAAGCCCACGAAAGGATTCAAAAGCGGGGCCAGTTCTTGCCATGCCGGATCGAAGTCTTTCAAAGTGTCGTAGACTTTGGCAATCCGTTGGTCCGACGTATCTGCCTCGTTCAGGCCCATGTATGAACGGAGAAGCGTTGTCCACGGGAGGTAGGGGACGTTCTGTCCATAGGAAAGACAGGTGGCGTGCAGCACAGCAAAGTCGCGAAGTTCAGCCGCTTCGTGCAATGCGTCGAGCAGGCGGGTTTTGCCCACGCCGACGTCGCCGGCAATGGCCATCATCTGCCCCTCGCCGTGCTCTACCCGGTCCAAGGTACTGCGTAGCGCCTCCAACTCGGAGGTCCGGCCTACCAGAGTGGTTTGGTGGACGACGCGCGTGGTTTCACGCTGTGCGCCTAAGACCTGGTAGGTCTGTACAGGCAAGGCCTTCCCTTTGACGCGCACCGCCGGTTGTTCGCGCACAACGAATTGGTCGGCAAGCTTGTGATAGGTCGCTGCACTGACCAGTATTTGATTCTCTTTGGTCACACCGATCAGGCGAGCGGCCAGGTTGACTTCATCGCCCATGATGGAGTATTCTTGACGGTGGCGATCTCCCACGTTGCTGGCGAAGACGAATCCGGTGTTGATGCCGATTTGTTGGTACAAGGGTGGCGGCAGAGTTCCCGGAATGTTGGTTTGTTCCCAGGTTGTCCGAATGGCTTGGTTGGTTTTGGCCAGCGCCTCTTCCATCTCCAGAGCAGACAGAACAGCCCGCTCGGCATCGTCTTCGTGTGCAATAGGGGCACCGAAAAGGGCCATCAGACGATGTCCGTGCAAAGAAGGATCTACCTTGTTGACGCCGCCGCCATAGCGATGTACGATCTGGTGTACGGAGGTGAAGTATGTGTTGAAGATGTTTGTCAGCGTCTGGGGGGCCTGATGGATCAGCGCCGAGACGATGGGGTTCCACGAGACAACGTCGGCAAAGAGGGCCGTCACCAGGCGATGCTCTCCGGCCATCTGTGGATTTAGCGGGTCAACGATCAATCTGTCCAAAAGGCCGTAGGGCAAATAGGGAGCCAGTGTTTCGATTTTGTGGACCAACACCCCGATGTCATCCGACGAGTGCGGTGACAAGGGTTTTGCCGGTTTGGGCATCGCCGGCGCGCCGGCAGGGACGGGGGG
>CAZFFM010000095.1:0-11593 GCA_964517425.1 uncultured Ardenticatenales bacterium
GGCCGCATTGCTGCGACCGCTGGTGGGCTCTTACCCCACCCTTTCACCCATCACCGGCTCTGACCGCGAGGTCAACGCCGGCTGGTCTACTCTCTGTTGCCGTCTTGCGTCGCCGGCAGAGCAATCTGCCGGCGCCCCACCTTACGGTTTCAGTGGGTGGCCTGCCCTCTTACCAGAAAAGGGCGAGGAGTCGGGAAGTTCCTCAAAGGGCCGGTCAGCCCCCTGCGACGGACCGCCAACTCGTTACCAGGCAGATAAAAGGAAAGAAACCTTCCCTCTCATCTACCCCAATTATAACAACAGACCCCTTTTTCGTCAAGATGGGCGATGTGGGGGGGTGTCCGTCATTTTTTTGCGCGGCAATTCTCTCAAATGAACCACGAAGACACGAAGGCACAAAGGCACAAAGAACAACCAGGTTGAATGTTTCGACCTGGACACTGGCGTGTTTTGTTTTTGCCACGGATTTTCACGGAAACATCAGAAAGCATAGATGAAAATCTGTGGAAATCCGTGCAATCTGTGGCTGAAAATGCTGTATACTTCGTGTCTTTGTGTCTTGGTGGTAAGGGCAGGGCGTGAATGATTTCAGACGCAAAACTTTGACGGACACCCGCCGGAAGTTGCGACTCACACCGGCGACTTGCGCAGGGCTTGCAATGCGGCGGCGAATGCCGCGGCCACCGGTTCATCGAATTCGCCGGGTGCCAGCACGAGACTGGCCCGCTCATCCTCGTAGCGCACACGAAGGGTGAGATTTGGACCTGTTTTTTGCAGGCTCAGCGAGGTGGCGGGGAGGCCAATCGCCGCCATCATGACCAGTTCGTCGCTCCATCCCCACGCCGTGCGGGCCAGCCCTTCGACGGGCGTCCCCCCGACGCCCTTGCCCATCTCCAGTGCCTCACGCCCCATCCGCTCCGCTTCCCGCAGGGAGAGAGACAGCGCGGGGCTGAAGGTGAGGGTCACAGTCTGCGCACCCGTGATGGTTGCCTGGCCTGTCTGGTCGGGCTGATCCAGCGAACGAAATATCAATCGCGTTTCACTCATTGTGATGCCTACCGGTAGTCATAGAACCCCCGTCCGCTCTTGCGGCCCATGTAGCCGGCGACGACCATGCGGCGCAAAAGGGGAGGGGCCGCGTAGCGTGGGTCCTTCAACTCTTCGTACATGGCATCGGCGATGAACAAGGTGGTGTCCAGGCCGACGAAGTCCAGCAGGGTCAGCGGCCCCATGGGATGATTCAGGCCAAGTTTTACGGCGGCGTCAATGTCCTCTTTCGTGGCCACGCCCGCTTCCACCATGCGCACGGCATCGAGGATGTAGGGGACGAGCAGGGCGTTCACGATGAAGCCCGGCCGGTCCTTGGTAACGACCACCTGTTTTCCCAAACCCTCCCCAAAAGCGCGTGCCGTCTGGTACGTGGCGTCACTGGTCAGGAAAGTGCGTACCATCTCGATGAGCGGCATCACCGGAACCGGATTGAAGAAATGAATGCCCAAGACCTGGTCCGGGCGTTCGGTTGCGGCGGCCATGTCCGTGACGGAGAGTGACGATGTGTTGCTGGCCAGGATCGCGTGTGCCGGTGCAACACGGTCGAGCGTAGCAAAGGTTTCCTTCTTTTGCTCCAGGTTTTCGACAATCGCTTCGACCACCAGGTCCGAATCGGAAAAATCGCCCAGCTCGGTTGTGCCGGAGATGCGGCTTTGTGCGGCATCCCGTTCGGAAGGGCTCAGCTTGCCTCGCGCCACGCCTTTATCGAGCGACTTTTTGATGCGGCTCAAGCCACGTTCGAGGAATTGGTCATCCACTTCGCGCACGAGAACAGAATAGCCGGCCCGGGCGCAAACTTCTGCGATCCCCGAACCCATCAGACCACACCCGACCACGCCAACTCTCTTGATTTTCATGGATATTGCCTCCTTGCGTTTTCCCGGAAGGGAATGAGAGTACCATATTCTGCCGTTGGACGGATGGATGTTACGCGCAGTGCATAACGCCCACGTTGTGTGGATTATAGCACGGTTGGCTTTTCGGGTCAATTGCTTTGTTGGCTGATTTCGAGTATAATATTGTGTTACTTCACAGGTTACATCAGGCCAATGAGAACATGAAAGGACTGTCACACCCAATTATGCCTATATTCATCCATTTTTCATTTCGAGGGACTATAATACGCCGTACGCTTCTGGCGGTTGAGGGGCAACGCGCGTTTCCTTGGGGAGTGGCATGACTCTACTGAAAAAAGCTCTAGCACCCGTCCTCGGGTGCGGAAAATCGGCCCGAGGACGGGCCTCAGAGCACCTTTTTTCAGTGGAGCCTGGCATACTTCAAGGCTGGATTGGAGCCGAAATGAAAATCTCACTACTCAGCCCAAAGTGGAACAAGATGGTCAACAGCTACCCATCGTTGGGCTTGGGCTACTTGGCCGCAGTGGCCGAACAAGAAGGCCACGAAGTCCGTATCCATGACATGGGGCTGGATCCAAAAAAATCGGTGGCCGACGAAATAGCAGAGGTGGCCGCCTTTGGCCCAGACCTGGTAGGGGCCACAGCGATGACCACTTCGTGGTACAGCATTGAGCAAGCCATTGCCCTCGTGAAGCAACAGATTGGCTGCCCCGTGGTCATTGGGGGGCCACATGCCACGACACTGCCCGCAATCACCCTGCAAGATCCGCACGTAGATTTCGTGGTCTATGGCGAGGGCGAGGAGACGTTTCGGGAATTGACCCGCGCGGTGCAAAGTGGCGAGAGGCGCTTCGACCAAATCGCCGGCCTGCTCTACAAGGATGCGGGAGGGGAAGCGATCCGCAACCCGGAACGCCCGTTGGTGCCGGACCTCGACGCCTTGCCCTTCCCGGCCCGTCACCTGTTTCGCCTGGAGCGGTACCCGCTCTACAACCCGAACGGGGAGCAGATGGTGACTATCTTGTCGAGCCGTGGCTGCCCCTATAATTGCAGTTTTTGTTTCAAGGGGATCGTCGGACGGACCTACCGGCAGCGAAGCCCTGAAAACGTTGTCGCAGAAATCGAAGAGGTGATCAGCCGGTATGCGATTCGCAACTTCTATTTCATTGATGACCTCTTTACGATCAACGTGCCCCGGCTAGAAGCCATTATGGACCATTTCATTGCGCAGGAACTGAATATCCGCTGGCAGTGCCTGGCTCGCGTAGACCGCGTGACCGCGCCGCTTCTGAAGAAGATGCACCTCGCCGGCTGCCGTGAAATCCATTACGGTGTTGAATCGGGCAACGAGGAAATCCTCAAATCCACGGCCAAACATATCGATCTGAGCCAGGTGCAAAACGCGGTCACCTGGACGGAAGATGCCGGCATTCGCGCAAAGGGATACTTTATCCTCGGCCTGCCAAACGACACCCGCGAAACGATGGAACAGACCATAGAGTTTGCGGCCAGCCTGGGCTTGAGCGAGGCCATGTTCAGCATCGCCACCCCCATGCCGGGCACGCAGCTTTGGGATGAGCTGGTCAGCAAACACCCGGAAACGCAGTACAGCACCGATTTCTCACAGGCCTACTATTACAACAGCTACACATCGGAGATTGCACCCTTCCTGAACGTCTCGCAAGTGGATGATGCCGAATTGAGCGCGATGGCTCTCCGCGCTCGCGAACGATTCCTGGAAGAGAAACGCCGGCGACGATACCGGAAATATTTTGGCGCCAACCTGGGCAACCAGTTCTATCAGGTCTCCCAATCTGCGACGGTCCGCAAGCTGGGGCGAAACATCCTCAATGCCGGGTTGCTCTCCGGATTTCAGCGACTCAAGGAACAAGGAAATCGGGAGGTCTGGACATGAGCCAAAACATCCTCGCCAAGGTGCAACGGCGTACAAATCGCTATCAAAAGCAGGCCGGCATGGCCGCCCGTTGGCTTTCGTACGAAATGGGCCAGACACAGCCCTGGGTGTACCCGCAACGCATGTACATCGAGTCGACCAACGTGTGCAACCTGCGCTGTGTTATGTGCCCGACGGGCCGGCAGGAAATCGAGCGCAAGAAAGGGTTCATGGACTTTGACCTTTTCACGCGGATTGTAGACGAGATGGCTCCCCACGTGGAGGCGACGACGCTGCACATTTGGGGCGAACCGCTACTGCATCCGCGCCTCCTGGACATGATCGCCTATTGCCGCGACCATGACCTGCGCTGCGAAATCTCGACCAACGCGACGTTGCTGGACGAAGAGAAAGCGCTGGGCATCATCAACGCCGGTTTGGACAAAATCTATCTGTGCCTTGACGGCGTCACAAAAGAGACGTACGAAGAAGTGCGCCGCCGGGCAAGTTTCGAAACGACCCATGCAAATATCCGCCGTTTTCTGGAACTCCGGAACCAGTACGGCCACAATCGGCCGCAGGTCAATCTGCAGATCATCCAGATGAGCAAGACGCAGGCGGAGGTTGGCGATTTCGTGCAAAACTGGACGATAGAAGGCGTAGACCGCATCAACGTGAAGCCGTTCGATTCGTGGGCCGGCCAGGTTGACGAAATCAGTTCTTTGCAAACCGAGAATCACGATGGACTGCTCCCCCGATATCCTTGCCCGAATCTCTGGTACCATGTTCACATTTATTGGGATGGCAGTCTGGTAATGTGTGATCGAGATTTCAACGTAGCTCATCCGCTGGGCAACGTGAAAGATGGGGTGATGAAGGCCTGGCGCGGGGCGCTCATGGCCGATTTGCGTCGCCGGCACGTGAACGATGATCTGGCGGAAGTCTCGCCGTGCAACACGTGCAAGGAATGGGCTTGGTGGAAGCCGGCGCCATTCCACGCCCAGGGCAATCGCCCCGATAACACCTCCGCCATTGAGATTTCGCCACCCAACGGCAATGGCCAGGACTTGGGGGATCATTCATGAACATTACGTTCGTCTATCCGGACGTCGAAGGCGTGCAGTATTACGGAACGAAGAAGTTCTATCATGGCATTGGCTATCTTTCCAGCGTACTCCGCGCGAAAGGGCACAAGACTTCGCTGCTCTATCTGCAAGCACCGCCCGCCAAAGAAGGCTTCCTTTCGCAACTGCAAGAAAGCTCTCCCGACATCGTCGCTTTTTCATCCACCACGCACCAGCATCCCTTCGTGGAGCAGTGTGCCGGCTGGATCAAGTCGTCGGCGCCCGAACTGGTCGTCGTTTCCGGGGGGACACACCCCACCCTGGCTACCGAAACCGTTTCCGCAAACCCCCATATTGACGTGACGTGCCAGGGAGAGGGTGAATACGCCTTGGCGGAACTGGCGGATCGGCTGGAACGTGGCGAGGCATACACCGATATCGCCAACTTGTGGGTGCGCAGCGGGGACCGTCTGTTCCGCAACCCCATGGCCCCTCTCATCGAGGACATCGAGCGGTTCCCATTTGCGGATCGCGAATTGTTCGATTATGCGGACATCTTGCGGGCAAACGGCGGCTGGGTGGATATGATGGCCGGCCGGGGGTGTCCTTATCAGTGCAGCTATTGTGCCGTGCCTGCCCTGCAAAAGCAGTACCGCCCTCTGGGAAAATATGTCCGGTACCGGGCCGTGGACGACGTGATTGCGGAGATTGAGCATCTCGTGAACACATACGACGTGCAGACCCTGAACTTCCAGGACGACGTCTTCACCCTGAAACACGATTGGACCATCGCCTTTTGCGAGGCGTATGCCAGTCGCTTCAAGCACATCCCATTTTGGATCAACACGCGTGTGGAACGGGTGAACTACGAAGACGTGGTCGTCGCTCTGTCCCGCGCTGGCTGCCAAGGGGTGCGCGTGGGGCTGGAATCGGGCGACGAGGAGTTGCGCCGCGACATCTTGAAACGCAAAATGACCAACAGTTTCATCAAGGAAACGCTCGACCTCTTCAAGTCGCACGGCATGGAGACCTATACCTGCAACATGCTGGGGCTCCCCGGCGAGACCGCGGACATGATTCAGGAAACCGTCGATTTCAACCGTGAACTGGCCCCCACGCAGTTGCAATTCTCCGTGTTCTATCCCTACCCGCTGACGGAGTTGCACGAAGTGGCGATCCGCGAAGGGTATTACGAGGAAGGCAAGGTGCATACCACCTACTTCGACGACAAAAGTGAGCTATCCATGCCTCAACTTTCGCAGAAAGAGATCACAGAGGGCTTTGAGAAGTTCCGCGAACTGCGCAATGAGTTGTCCCTGAAACGACGCAGTCCCTTCAAACATAAGCTGTACACCATTTTGCGGCGATACGTGTATCGCAATCATGTCATTCCCCTGCGGAAGCATATCAATGCCCTGGGCGCATTCCGCGCGAGGGTCAGAACTTTAATCAAGAGACAAGATACCACAAAGCGGCCACCAGAACAGACAGAACGTCTTTTCCCGACTGGCGGATGAAGAATGTCCGCGTTCGAGTGCGGATCTTGTAGAAAGGGCAGGTAACACTGTGAGTGGATTCAACTATCTGAAGTATGCAAAGCGAGTCTTGTGGAAACGGGGCGCTTCGCCACTCTATTTTGTTCTCTTTGTGACCAAGAATTGTAATGCCCGCTGTGGTCATTGTCTGTTGGGCGATCACATCCGCCATGCCGGCGAGCTGACGTTCGACGAGCTGGAAAAGGTGTCGGCCAGCATGGAGGACATCCTTTTCTTCACCCCGACCGGTGGCGAACCCTGGCTGCGTGCAGACTTGCCGGAGATCGTCAAGGTGTTCCATCGCAATAACCACGTGCTGAACTGCGGTATCCCCACAAATGGCAGTATGCCCGGACGGGTCGTAGAAGGCGCGCGAGAGATTCTGGAATCGTGCCCCGGCATCGACTTGCACGTTGATGTGTCCATTGACGGCATTGGTGAGGAACATGACCAGTTTCGTGGATTCCCGGGGCTGTTCGACCGCGCGATCACGACCTACAAAGCGCTGCAAGAATTGCGCAAGCATTATCCAAACTTTGATGTCGCCGTCCAGGTTGCTGTTTCTGGCTACAATGACGAGAAACTTCTGGATATCTACGACTACCTCATCAACGAAGCGGGGGTCAGCACCGTCTTCAGCCTGCTGATTCGTGGCGCGCCCAAGGACCCGGGGGCCACGTGGAGCGCTCCCATTGATCCGGCCGCGGCAAACTTCAAGATCGAGAACTACGAGAATTTCCATCGCGTGCTGGAGAAGGACAACCTCTCACGCGAGT
Source organism: uncultured Ardenticatenales bacterium (assembly GCA_964517425.1). GTDB lineage: Bacteria > Chloroflexota > Anaerolineae > Ardenticatenales > JAADHH01 > JAADHH01. Next base: position 7,177 of record CAZFFM010000095.1, read on the forward strand.
TGCCGGGATACACAAAAATGCCTTTCGCCGATTTCATCAACGCCAAGCGACTTATCCGCCCCAAGCTGATTGCCAAAATGGTCCGTGATCGGCAGTTCCTTTTGCCCTGCTATGCCGGCTCGTTAGGCGGGGCGATGTTCTCGAACGGTGACGTCCTCGCCTGCGAGTTGCTGACCGAACGTGTGCTGGGCAACGTGCGCGATTTCGACTACGACTTCGAGAAGATTTGGCAAAGCGAAAAGGCGCAAGAGACGCGCAATTGGATTCGCGACACCAAATGCTTCTGCACGTACGAATGTTTCTTGACGGTGAACATTCTCTTCACGCCACGCATGTATCCCGTCATCATGCGCGAATGGGCCGGCCTGAAGTGGGCCGAACTCAAGCACCGCTGGGTTTCCGGCGGGTCAACGGCAATCGCCCCGGGCCCGCAAAGTCCGGAAACGATCCCGGGCACCGAGTCTGTGGCCGGAAGCCGGTAAGGCCGCGCGCAGACCGCGCGCCGGTACTGTTACCAAATCAAGAGGAGGGCAAGCATGAAGATTTTCCTGGACACGGCCATCGTTGAGGAAATCCGTGAAGCGGCAAGCTGGGGCATTCTGGATGGCGTGACGACCAATCCGTCATTGGCGGCCCAATCTGGACGCAGCTTCAAGGAAAACATCCTGGAGATTTGCGAGATTGTGGACGGCCCGGTCAGCGCAGAGACAGTCAGTCTGACCGCCGCCGAGATTGTCGGCGAGGCCCGCTTGGTTTGCAGTTGGCATCGCCACGTAGTGGCCAAGATTCCCTGCATTCCCGAAGGGCTAAAGGCCACACGCGCCTTGAAAGACGATCCGAACGTGCAAGTGAACATGACTCTGGTCTTCTCGGCAAACCAGGGACTCTTGGCGGCCAAGGCCGGAGCCAACTTTGTCAGCCCTTTCATCGGTCGCCTGGACGACGCCGGTCACGATGGCATGGAGCTGATCCATGACTTGGTCGCCATCTACGACCGTTTCGGGCTTGACGCGGAGATCATCACCGCCAGCGTCCGTCACCCGCGCCACGTCGTCGAGGCTGCGTTGGCCGGCTCACACATCGCCACGATCCCCTTCAAAGTTCTACAAAAGATGGTCAGGCATCCCCTGACCGACGTCGGCCTGGATCGATTCCTGGAAGATTGGAAAAAGGTTCCCGACCACGATACGATTCTCAAAGGATAGCGAAACATGGCAAAAAATCGAATACTGGACTGGGGGCCGCTTGGGCGCACGCGCCGCATCCACGGCCTTGAACACGCCACCATCCATCTGCTCTCCGCGCACGATCCGTACGTACGGCTCATCGGCCGCAGCACTCCGAAAGGTTTCTATCTCTACGGGCAAGTCTCCACCGAAGACGTTGCACAGTCAGCTTCCGAGGCGCTTTCGCGTTTGCAAGCTGGCGAAGCCGCTCTGGCCGTGCACCCCCGTTGCGGCACAAACCTGGCCGTCGTCGGAATCCTGGCCGGCATGTCTTCGCTCGTGGCCAGCGCCGGCCGCTCGCGCTCCGCGATGAGCAAACTGCCCCGCGTCCTGCTGGCCGCAACCTGTGCCGCCGTCGTGGCCCAGCCTCTCGGCGCGCGCGTTCAGGAGTATGTCACAACGTCTCCCGACCTTGGCGAGATGAGCATCACCCAAATCAGCCGGAAAGAGCGCGGAAACCACGTAACCCACTTCGTCGAGGTGACATAACCAGATGTTCTACGTGTTCTACGGAGACGACACCGTAAGCCGCCGGAAATTCCTGGACGGCTTGATTGCGCGCATGGGCGATCCGGCCATGGCTGATCTGAACACCAGCCGCCTGGACGGCCAGACTGTCCGCATTTCACAAATCATGGACGTCTGCAACACCATGCCCTTCGCCTCCGACCGCCGTCTGGTGATCGTCGACGGACTGCTCACTCGTCTGCGGAGCCAAAAACCGCGCGCAAGAAAAGGCGCATCCGCGGAGCAGAAAGACCCAGAGAGTCGGCTGCTTCGCTATCTAAAAGGCGGCATGTCCGAAACAACACGCCTGATCTTCCTGGAGCCGGGGACTCTGGAAAAAAAGTCGCCACTCGCGCAAAGCCCAATCACCAAGCTGGCCCAGAAACGATACCCCAACCACGTCAAAGGGTTCATCCAGCCAAAAGGACGCGACCTGACCGACCGCATCGTGAAAACCGTTCGCGCCAACGAAGGAGACATTGAACATCAGGCGGCCACCGAACTGGCCAGTATGTGTGGCGCAGATTGGCAGCGGACAGAAAACGAAATCGAAAAACTGCTCCTGTACGTTCATGGTGACCGGCCCATCAGCTCCCAAGACGTGCGAGACCTCGTGGACGACGCCCGCCAGACGAGTATCTTCGATCTGGTCGACACGATCGGCCAGCGCAAGCGCGACGCAGCCCGTCGGTTGATGCACAAGCTCGTCGGCGAAGAAGCCGCGCCACCCTACCTCATCGCCATGGTCACGCGGCAAATCCGAACGATGCTGAAAATCAAGGCGCTCAACCAACGTGGCGTGCCTGCGGCCAAGATCGCCGGCCGGCTGGGACTGCATCCCTATGTTGCCAGGAAAGGGGCCGGACAGAGCCGGAACTTCAGCCAGGCGCAACTGCGCCGGGGAATCGCGAACCTGTTCCGAGTGGACCTTGCCATAAAGACGGGAGATGTGAATCCGGTGCTGGCATTAGACCTGCTGATTGACGCACTGTGCGACGACCGGGCGGTCAGTCTGCCCGGCCCGCCGACGACTTCACTCATCCCCGATCACGGTAAACTTGCGCATGGGATCGTGCCAGGCGGGTGATGCGCCGGCCGGCAGGTAGCCGCCGTACTGGGCGGCCGGCTGGCCCTGTGGCCACCCCCCTGGCCCTCCCACAGACTGGCCCGGATTGATGATGACGACGGGTGGCGTGGGCCGCTGCGCTTCCCACGGGTTGCTCTCGTACCGCCCGCGCTGTGGCCGCCGCTCGAAACTCGCCGGCTGGCGGCGCAGGGAGAAGACAAGAGCCGCGCCCAGCACGATCATGCTGGCCACGACGACCAGGCCGGTCGCCAACACCGTGATGGCCTCCGTACTCATCCGGTAGGCCACGACGCCGCCCCAAGTCGCGGAAAAAAGCAGAACTACCAATCCAATTAGCTTCCTCATTTCGTCCTCCTTTTGCTTTCCGATCTTTCAACTCTCACGTAATCCTGCCCTTCTCGTCGCACTACGTTCCCCTAGTGGACGTACCTTGCCCAAGTCAAGCGCGCGGCGGTGGCGGCCCCACGCTGAAGGCAATCTCCTCTGGGTCGGCGTAGGCAGCTTGAAAACGGACCGACTTTCCGCCGGTCACGGCAATGAAATCGCCCCGGCCGAGCAACCGCTCTGCGCCGATACCCTTCAGGCCGGAGGCCACCTTGGAATCCTCGGCGCTCAAGACGCGGCCGACCAGCCGAAGCGGGAAGTTGGCACGCGCGAGGCTTCCCACGGCCTGAGTGCTAGGCTTCTGTGTGCTGGCAATCACATGTACGCCGGCCTCCCGTCCCCGTCCGCTGAGCCGCGCCAGGGCGATTTCAACTTCGCGACCGCCGGCCAGCATCAGGTCGGCCACCTCGTCAATGAATACGGCAATTCGCGGTCTGTCTATCTCTTCGCGGTCTCTCTTTTCCATCAGTTCCACCAGCCAATGGAGCATTCTGACGGCCGCTTCCACCGGCGAACCCAGTTCCTGGGCGATGACGTGTGGCGCGCCGGCCAACGGCCGCAGCCCGCGACCCTTCGGGTCAATCAGAACGAGACCCCAGTCCTTTGGGTGGCTGTCCAGAACAATTCCGTAACCAATCGTACGCATCAAAGCCGTCTTCCCGCTGCCAGTCGTGCCGGCGATGAGCACGTGCGCCACGTCGGGACTGGGAAGCCGGACAAGAAGCGGGTGGCCCTCGTCGTCCAAGCCAAGCATGACCGTGTCGGGCGGAATCGGCTTGACCTTTTCTCGCAGGGCAAATATGGACAAACCGTGGAACGAGTTTCGCGGCACCTGAATCTCGAGCTGGCCTCCGCGCCGGTTGATGCGCACATCCTGACTGCCAAGGGCCATGGCGATCTCATCCTCCAGGGCGATGACGCGCTTGAGCCGCGTGCCTTGCGCCGGCGAAATGTAGAAGCGGATGAACCGGGGCGCCACCATGCCGCCGTTCACGCGCGCCGGAAGCCGGAAATGCGCGAGCACAGTTTCGATTACGTCAGCCTGCTGGTTCAACAAAGAATCGGAATCCACAGTTGATGTCTCCAGTTATGGGAACAGATGTTCTATTTTTATTATACCTGAAAGTGGGTGTTTTGTCAAGAGCCGTTATGGGTGTGCGTCATATTCTTGCGCGGCAACTCTCTCAAATGAACCACGAAGACACGAAGGCAC
>CAZFFM010000096.1:0-11518 GCA_964517425.1 uncultured Ardenticatenales bacterium
CAACGGTATTTTGGAGACTTCGGAAGTCTGTTCCCCCGAAATGTTGAGAAGATACACTTTTTACGTCAAATTCCACCTGATTTTGATGTTGCGATCAGCCAGCAGCCGTTGAAACTTCTCGATATGTTCGCGATCAACGATGGCCAGGGCGCGGGTGCCTGCTTTGAAAGGGGTTAGGTAGGGGGAGATATCGGGATCGCCGGCCAATTCGCTAAGTATTCCTTTGTCGCGAAACTCGACAAGGGTGAGCGTGTCCATTTTGGCGTTGCCATAGTACTTGCCCCAGGCCTTGATGTCTAGGACCAGGTTGCGGGGCGGTTCGCCAACGCATACGGAACGCAACGATTCCAGGATGCTATCCACGGTTGTTCCGCGATGTTTCAGGGCCGCTTGAACACTCTTCTCTGTGACCTGATAGTGACCGTTTGAGACCTCGCTGAATGGGGCTACCTTGCCCAGCACGTAGATGCTGGGGGCTGCATGATTGAAGCGCAGTTGGCCATCTGCTCCGGCATGCACACTTTTTGGCACTTCGTGCTGCTTCGCCGGCGTGGTCAACGGGAACCACCCTTTCTTGCGCAACGCGTCGACAGTCTGCGACATTTTGCCCGATGTCAACGTCACATTTTCCGTAACGCGTCGGCCCAGAACTTCCTCCAGGGTGGGGTCTTGAAGCAATGGGTCGAGAACCTTTTCGTTGGCCGCCTGGAGCAACGTAACTCTTCGCCGAACGACGATCCGCTCGTGGAGAGTTTGCCACTCTTCTAAAGAACGGCGGACATTGCCCGGCAAGGGGGTACCGCTGGTCTTTTCCAGATAGGTTATGATACGGGGCACATCCCATTTGTCCTGTTGTCCGCGATAGACCGATTGGCGGGTGAGCTTGTAGGACATAACCCGGTCACCGGCACTCTCGACATCGGCAAAGTGGTCCAAGGTGATCAAGACCTGATCGGATATTGGCTCCATGGCCAAGATTTGGAAGTTCGGTTGGACAATGACGCGGCCCCCTTCCTCCTGGATGGCCACCGCTTGCCCCAAACCGAGTACCCACGCACCCATCGGGGTCAAACGAAACGCCGTTGCAAGCGCAGGGTTCTGGAGGTCTATTTGCGTACCCGCCGGATAGCCCAGGTCCACGAGTCCCATCCAGAAGAGAGGAGCAGACACAATGTGCGCAATGTACTGCGCCTCTACTTTATCCCAACCTTGAAATTCGTCTTTCACGTCGACGAAACCAATGCCGTACGGGTTGCACATTTCGTAGTACGGAGTCGAACGGACGGAATACCTGTCTGTGGCGCGGTAATAGTAATCGTAATAGCTGTAGTGTCGTTGTGGAAACAGGAATCCATAGTCGCGAAACCGTATCAAATTAGTCAGATTGTGCAGGCTGACCCATTTTCTTGTGCTGGTTTGCTGAATGTGGTTGAGCACTTTCTGGCGTGCGGCAACGAGTTCCTTCGGGGTAGCGTTTTCCAGGCGATATCCCCGAGCATGGGTCGGAAGGTTCAGTACCTCGTTCCAGCCGGTACCATCCTGCCAGGCTTGGAATGTGCTTTTTACGCGTTCGGCTGCAGGCATTCCCCAGAATGGGGTGTCAAGAATAGGAAGCAAGTTGCCATTATGCCCCTGCTTCACTACGTTCAGATCACGGAGCATACGACGGATGAAGTACAACCGTTTGTTGTCTGCTTCTCCCTTCCCTGTGCCCAGGTCGCTGGGCACGCTGAGCAACTCGTTTATTGCTTTCAAATCTGCTTTGTACACCTGCCCTTGCGTGGTCAAGCGCAAGACCTTGGCACCGCGGATGTAGCGCCAATAGCGGCCCAAGTCGCGCTGGAAAGCACGGCTCGACCCGGTTAATACCTGTGCCGGTTCCGCCGCCGTGGTCACCGTCGTCAGTTCGTCCGGTGCAAAGTTTGGAAGGCGGGAACGCACGATATTGGGGATCAGGATAATCTCACAAGGCGTCCAGCGAATGGCTGGTTGGCCGGTCTTGAGGTCGCGGCTGAAGACCAGACCGCGCTTTGTCAAATGGGCAATGACATCTTCGAAGGCAGGTTTACCCTCATAATCGGGGTTGCCTGCGTACCCGGAATAGGGGTTCTTCCCTTTGGGGGTACGCTTGATTACTTTGTCCTCCAGCAACCTGTGTTTTACAGCCGATGCATAGGTTTCCCCCTGTGCAGCTTGCAGCAGGCCAATTACCTGGCGTTCGGGGGGGAGCAGGTTTTTGGCGGTCTGCTCAATGTACGCCTGTTTGCTGACGACCCGTATGATCTCCCGAATGATGATTGCTTTCCGCGCGGACTTGATCCCAAGCGCGTGGCCTATCGTTTTGAGTATGTCTGCATTATACGCATTGAGAATATCACGAAAGCTTTTCATAATCGCTGTTCTACCGACCGCCCTCTACAAGTTTTGGTGTATATCCCTTTTTCACCAGTGTATCCAGCAACCTGTCTACAATTTGGTCGTCCACAACCACCAGGCGAGGCGAAAACTGGTGGATGATGTGATCATCAATATTCGTGTTGGCCAGTATTTCACGCAGGGCCATGTCGTCAGTCAACTCGATTACGGTGAGGTTTTCATATAGGTGCAACTGGCCAAAGCGAGCCCAAGTCTCTTCCAAACGCCGGCGTGTGATCTCGGGCATGGGGGCACCGACTTCTGCGAAAGCCTTGATGATCATCGATGGGTTTGTGCCCTCTTTGAATGTCTGCTCAATGTTCTTATCTGCTACCCTGTACGTGTAGGGCCGGTTTGTGGGGGTTGCAATTCTGCCGGCCACTTTCAGGAAGTCCAGGGTTTCGGGGGAGACATAAACGTGGAACACATCTTTGCCTTGCCAGGCAACCGGTGGTTCGCCCACTTTACGAACAGGCGCGACCTTCGGCGTGCCCTCGCCGCGCAGCAACCATGCTCCTGTTTCCGTTAACCGGAAGGCCACAAGTTGCTTTTCTTTGTAGGTTATTTCCATTGCTCCTAACCAGCGCAACGGGCCTTCGAAGATAGCAGCCAGTACAGGCCGATAAGCTTTGTTCCAATCATTGTGGTTTGAGGGGTCCAATCGTCGTTTGCCCTTCTGTTCACGAAACCCCCAAACCTCAAAAGGCCAATTACAGGTCATGAATTGTGCGTTGATGCGATACGCTTGATCAACAAACGCGCGCCAATCCAGCCATTGCAATGCCGGCAAATCTTGCAGGAGCCGGGCAACGAATTGGCGGGCCTGTTGGAGTGCCATATCCAGATAAGCAGGCTCAAAGTCATAATACAAAATCGTTCGTTCAACGGTCAGATTCGGGTTGAGCTTCTTGACCAGGGCCAGTTCGGTGAAAGCCACTATGCCATACTGCCAGCTATTGTAAAGTCGGTTGAGTTGCGCATCGGGTGAAAGCGCCGCCCAGTTGTCCCAGACGGATGGTTTGAAGTTCAACGGGCCGCCAGTTTTTTCCGGAAGGCGTAGCAATGCTTGATCCATTGCCAGCAGCACAAGCCAATCTGCGAAATCGTCGTCTGTTCCCAGCCACCGGGAGAGTTTCTGCAAAACGTCTTCGGCAACTTGGTGTGCAGGAGTTACAATCGGAGTGGAAGCAGTTCCACGTCCGTGCGAATAGGCAAACCCCTGTCGAATAAGGCGATCAATTTCCTTTGTGTCGTGTTCCCACTTCATTACCCAAGGAAATTGATCCGCCTGCGGGTGACGTTTCAACGGCGTGCGCAGATAGACAGATTCGCGACCTAAGAAAGAGGTCAACATCCAAATTGCAGTGGGCACGGGAGGGGTTGTTTCCCGCGGCGACGAACGTCTTCTCTTCCTGGGCACGGGATGAGGCTTTGCTTTCCATTTTAACACGGGAAGGCGTAACAATTCTATTGTGGGCAACCAGTGGTAGTGTATTTCCGTGTCTATGCGCACGTGCTCGTTGCACGGATAGAGGAACCCGTACGTGAACAGGCCATTCAGTGCATCCCGCAGGTTTTCTTCGGTGCCCTTTGGGTTAAGTCGTTTCCAGGCATCCTTGGCCTCGTCCCAGAGCAACGTGCCGCTGATGCCGTAGACTGTGTAGAGCAACCGAAGTGTCTGGAACTCTTCCGTCGTTAGCCTCTGGAGGATGTCTGGCCGCTGTATGCAATCCCAAAGTCCTTTGCAAAGCTGTTCAACGATGTTTGCTTTCTTCGTTCCTTCTAGACGGATCTTGTGGCGCTTGGCGATTGCACGTAGTTCTGCGACTTTGCACGATGAAAGTTGCGACTGGATGAGGGAATCGGTCTCCTCACGGTCCAAGATCACTCCGTGCTTCATCTCGACCGCAGGAATGGGGGTTTCTTCTTGTTTTTTCTTCTTGGGAAGTATTTTCATAGGCCGGTTCTCAGTAGTCAGTCAATGTCAGTAAGTTAAGGTGTGACGCACTTGCATTGTGCTACAAGGGCTGTCATTTTGCCTGTTTCGACGCTGATTTGAGTATCTCTTGACGACAGAAAGTGCGTCGCACCTTGGTCTCTATCTTAACTTTCTGACATTGAGTAGTCAGTGATCAGGCATGACATCTTCACGCAGTACGCGGTTTGCAAAGGGTCATAGTTTGTTTCCGGGGGGCAGTGCCCGTCGTGCCGGTGTGGCCACGGCAGACAACGTGGCCGGTTCGAAATCTTCCACTTCATGGGCATACAGGATGTTGTAGCGATAGCCCTGCTCCGTCAGGAATTTCTGACGGTTCGCGGCAAATGTCTGGTCTACGGTGTCGTGTGTTACCAGGGCATAGAAGTGCGCCAACAGGCCATTGCGCTTGGGGCGGAGGATACGACCCAGCCGTTGCGCTTCTTCCTGTCGCGACCCGAAGGTGCCCGATACCTGGATGCAGACATTGGCGTCCGGCAAGTCAATGGCGAAGTTGCCCACCTTGGAGAGTACCAGTGTTTTCTCTTCACCGTTACGCATCTTTTCGAACAACTTTTCTCGTTTGCGCACAGCCGTTTTGCCGGTGATGAGGGGTGCATTGATCCGTTTGGCTATCTTCTCCAGTTGGTCGATGTATTGACCAATAATCAGGACCGTATCATCTTTGTGCTTGTGCAGCAATTGCAGCAAGACGGTCGTCTTATCCGGGTTCTCCACAGAATAGCGATACTTCTGTCGCTGTTCTACCATCGCGTATTCCATGCGACGGTCTTCTGTAAGGGGAATACGTATTTCGTGGCATTCGGCCGTGGCGATCCAGCCTTGCGATTCTAATTCTTTCCAGGGCACATCGAATCTTTTGGGGCCGACCAGCGAGAAGACGTCTCCCTCGTGCCCGTCTTCACGGACCAGAGTAGCGGTCATACCCAGTCGTCGTCTGGCCTGCAACTCGGCCGTGATTCGGAAGATGGGTGCCGGTAGCAGGTGTACTTCGTCGTAGATGATCAGCCCCCAGTTCATTTGATCGAAGATCGAGAAATGTGGGAATTCCGACCGCAAGTTTCGACTGTCGCGTCGTCTGGGGTGGTAGGTAAGCATCTGGTATGTGGTGATCGTGACCGGCTTGATGTTTTTCTTCAGACCGCTGTACTCGCCGATTTGGTCTTCGGTAAGGCTTGTCTTGTCCAGTAGTTCCCGAATCCATTGACGGGCAGCGACTGTGCTAGGGGTGAGGATCAGGGTGGCACAATTCAGTCTATCCATGGCTGCTATACCCACCATGGTTTTGCCTGCGCCACAGGGCAAAACGATGACGCCACTCCCTCCGTGGGCCGCACCTCCGGCGTGGAATACGTCGGCCGCTTCGGCCTGATACTTGCGCAGCGCAAAAGGTTCGCCGGTGGATTGACAAACGTCGCGCAAGTAAATCTCCAGTCGTTCCCCTTCGACATACCCGGCCAGGTCTTCGGCGGGGTAGCCGATCTGTAGCAAGACCTGCTTGACCTGTCCGCGCATGGCCGGGTCGATCTGGAATTTCGTTGCCGTGACCCGTTTGTAGATGAGGGGTTTGACGAGCTTGTGACCCTGCAATTCCGCCATCAGTGCCCGGTCGTCGGAAACCAACATCATGCGCCCGTTCTCCAGCACCAGCTTGATCCGGCCATAGCGAGAAATGTAGTCGGCGATGTCAATGCGAACGTTGTCGGGCAGAGGATACTTGGCGAACTCTTCCAGGTTGCCGACGATATGACCAGATGTCAACCCCGCTGCTGCCGCATTCCACAACGAAAGAGGGGTTATGCGATAGGTGTGGACATATTCCGGGCTTTTCTCCAACTCTGCAAAACGGGCCAGGGCATCGCGTGCATCTTCGTAGTGGTCGTTGTCTACTTCCAGGAGAATAGTCTTATCACTTTGAACAATCAGGGGGTTTTGAGGGTTGAATGTCATTTATACCTTTATGCCTCGTCCAGGGATTCCATATTCCTGCTTTACGGCAATCGTTACTACTCTTCTTTTCTACCAATATAACAGTATACCAGAAGGCATGTGTCTCGTCAAATTTTATCGTACGGGCGGGTGCCCGTCAAAGTTTTGCGTCTACAATCATTCACGCCCTGTCCTTACCACCAAGACACGAAGCATACAAAGTGGGGCAAGCGAGAAAGCCTGATTGTCGGTCCTATCCAATGTTCCAACCTGGACGCTGGCGTTTTTTACTTTTGCCACGGATTACACGGATTTCACGGAAAAATCAGTATCTTCTCAATAACTTGGGGAACGCCCCCCGGCCCCCAATTCTGGGGGAGCACATTCCCCCCAAAGTTGGGGGGTTAGGGGGGCTTGACGTTCTGGTCACCCCGAATTATTGAGAAGATACGAAAATCAGAAAGCATAGATGAAAATCTGTGGAAATTCGTGCAATCTGTGGCTGAAAATGCTGTGTTATTTTGTGCCTTTGTGTCTTCGTGGTTCATTTGAGAGAGTTGCCGCGCAAAAATATGACGGACACCCGATGTTGACATAGCACTTGAATCGGTGTATCATAAAGGTGGAGTGTGTTTTCCATTTTCTACCCTCCTGTGTGTGGGACTCAGGAAAGTAGTATACGCGCTTTTCGCGCTTCTGGAAAATGCGCTTCGACTTTTGTCAATCAGCCAGGGAGGCATTGAGTATCAGATCGGAATAACCAACAAGAACATTCAGGAGTTTATACATGGCTCCACTGAAAAAAGGTGCTCTGAGACCCGTCCTCGGGCCGATTTTCCGCACCCGAGGACGGGTGCTAGAGCTTTTTTCAGTAGAGTCATACATCATCAAGTCAGCCATGACCATTTAGGCGACGCCGTATTATCGCTGGCACAACAATAAGGCAGTATGACCTGCACGCATGATACAACCAAGGAGGAGCAGCCATTGCACGTAGACAACGAAATCCTGAAGGAACACGGCATCGAGGAAGGCCCGCTGCGCACACTGTTGCTGGGGAACGAGGCCATCGCTCGGGGAGCTTACGAGGCCGGCGTTGTCTTTGCCTGCGCATACCCGGGAACGCCGAGCACGGAAATTCTGCAGAACCTGGCCCAATACCACGAAGTCCGCTCGGAGTGGGCGTCGAACGAGAAGGTCGCCCTGGACACGGCGCTCGGCGCGGCCTACGCCGGCCACCGCGCCCTCGCCGCGATGAAGCACGTGGGTGTCAACGTCGCCGCCGACACGCTCTTCTCCGCGTCCTATTCCGGCGTAAAGGCCGGCCTGCTCATCGTCACCGCCGACGACCCCGGCATCTACAGCTCGCAGAACGAGCAGGACAACCGCCAGTACGCCCGCTTCGCCAAAATTCCCATGCTGGAGCCGAGTAATTCGCAAGAGTGTAAACATTTCGTCCGCCTGGGCCTGGAGATCAGCGAGCAGTTCGACACGCCGGTCTTCCTGCGCACGACCATGCGCATCTCCCACGGCAAATCGGTCGTCGAACTGGGCGAACGCACTGCCAGCGACCCCGGCCCGCAGAAATTCGAGAAGCACCCGGACAAGTATGTGCTCATTCCGGCCCACGCCCAACGCCGGCATCCCATCGTGGAAGCACGCATGGAGAAGCTGCGCGCCTTCGCAGAGACGTTCGAGGAGAACCGCATCGAGTGGCGCGACCGCAAACTGGGCATCGTGGCCAGCGGACATGCTTACCTCTGCGCACGCGAGGTGTTCCCCAACGCTTCGGTACTCAAACTGGGGATGTCCTACCCCTTGCCGGAAAAGCGGGTGCGCGAACTGGCCGCCGGCGTCGAGAACCTGATCGTCGTCGAGGAGCTGGACCCCTTCTACGAGGAGCAAATCCGCGCGTGGGGGATCGCCGCAGAAGGCAAGACGATCTTCCCGATCACCGGGGAGCTGCGTACGTCCACCATTCGGGAACATGCTGTCCGTGCCGGCTTGTTGCCGCCGGAGGAAGCCGCTGTGCCCGCCAAGCCGCACGATGGCGAGACGACCTTCGAGGCCATGGTCCGCCCGCCGGCGCTCTGCCCGGGCTGCTCCCACAGGGGCGTGTTCTACCTGCTCTCCAAGAAGCGCCTGACCGTTTTCGGCGACATCGGTTGCTATTCGATCGGGGTGCTGCCGCCTTTCAACGCCATGGACACGGTCACCTGCATGGGCGCGAGCATCGGTGTGGCGCACGGCGCGCTGCAAGCGGGCATCACTGGCAAGTCGGTGGCCGTGATCGGCGATTCGACCTTCTTCCACAGCGGCATCGCCCCGCTGGCCAACCAGGTTTACAATGGCGGTGGCGGGGTGACGTTGATTCTGGACAACAGCGCGACCGGCATGACCGGCGCGCAGGGAAATCCCGGCAATGGTGGCACGCTGATGGGCGAACAGCACCGCGCGGTGGACATAGCACAGGTCGTGCATGGCCTGGGCGTAGAGCATGTCTGGACGGTGGACGCTTTCAACATGGAAGCGTTGGACGGGGCGATTGAAGCTGCGCTCGCCGTGGAAGGGCAGCCGGCGGTCGTCGTGGTGCGCGAGAAGTGCGTCTTCGTGGAGCGGCCCGGCGCGGGCGTGCTCACCGTGTTGACGGAACCTTGCACGGCCTGCGGCATCTGCTTCAAAGTCGGCTGCCCGGCGATCCTGAAGGACGAAGCGCACCTTTTCCGGGGCAAGCGGCCCAAGGCAATGATTGACCCGTTAATGTGTACCGATTGCGACATCTGCCGGCAGGTCTGCCCCTTCGATGCCATCGTGCCGGGGCGGTAATGCGGGTCTCCGTCATTTTTTTGCGCGGCAATTCTCTCAAATGAACCACGAAGACACGAAGGCACAAAGAACAGCCAGTTTGAATGTTTCGATGTTGGGACATGAGATAGGCCCGACGAGCAGGCTCTCTCGCTTGCCCCACTTTGTATGCTTCGCGTCTTTGTGGTAAGGGCAGGCGTGAATGATTGTGGACGCAAAACTTTGACAGGCACCTGGTAATGCCATAACGATTGACGATCCGGGCAGTACGCTGTATACTTGAGACATGATAAAGTCTTTCACGAGCAAAGAGACTGAGAGAGTCTTCTCTCGTCAGCATTCACGCAAGTTGCCGCCTGATATTCAGCAGACTGCTTATCGAAAGCTGCGTATGCTGAACAATGCCGTTACACTGAATGATTTGCGTGCCCCACCTGCAAACCGACTGGAAAAACTGAGCGGAAATCGTGTTGGACTGCATAGCATTCGTATCAACGAACGATGGCGCATTTGTTTTGAGTGGGAAGATGGAGACGCCTACAACGTGGAAATTGTAGACTATCATTAGGAGCAAGAATGATGGCCAAGAAATTGAAACCGGTACACCCAGGGGAAGTGCTATTGGAAGAATTCTTAAAACCGATGGGCTTGAGCCTGAATGATTTGGCAACGGCAATCGGGGTACAACCTGGTTGGATCAACCAAGTCGTTTTGGGAAAGCGTAGTATCACAGCGGACACAGCATTAAGGTTGGCCCGTTTTTTCGGCACATCGCCACAATTCTGGCTAGGTCTACAGAACGACTACGACTTGGACGTTGCGGTAGACACATTGGGTGATCGCTTGCAAAAAGAGGTCGTACAGCTACATGTTGCGTAACATTTTGCTCGCGGTATGTGAGTGCGTAGGATGCGAAAAAGCGTGAGATAGAGGGGGGAGATAGAGATAGAGGGGGGAGATAGAGATAGAGAGGGGAGATAGAGGAGATAGAGATAGAGGGGGAGAGAGTGTGACGTTCAAGTTTGAGCGGTTTGAGACCTGGAAACGGGCAATCGGCTTTGCTGACCGTGTTTTGATTCTGGCAGAAGGATTTCCTCAACGGTATCAGTTTTCGTTGGGTGAACAGTTGCGACGGGCAGCGCTGTCAGTGCCAACAAATCTGGCCGAAGGAAGTGGGCGAGACAACCCACGGGAACGCGCTTATCTGTACGTCGTCGCAAAGGGTTCGTTGTATGAAGTAATCAGCCTGTTGGTGGTGGCCGGCAGACGAGAACTGGTTTCACGAGACACATATCGTGCACTCTATCATGAGGCCGATGAGCTGGCCGCCATGATCAGCGGCGCAATCAAAACAACGCGAAACCAGGGGTGACGTGTGCTATACGGTTCCATGCTGCAGACAACAGACTCTCTATCTCTATCTCTATCTCTATCTCGTTCCCTATCTCCGATCTGATGACTTGTTGAACGCATGGAGGAGTAATACGTTATGTCGATACCAAAGCTTGATTTCCTGATCGGCGGTGTGGGGGGGCAAGGCGCGTTGACGGCCAGCGACATCCTGGCCGAAGTCGGCATGTTCGCCGGCTACGACGTGAAGAAGTCGGAGGTACACGGGTTTTCGCAGCGGGGCGGCGTGGTGGAAAGCCACGTGCGCTGGGGTGACGAGGTGCTTTCCACCCTGGGCGAAGAGGGGCATATTGATGTGCTGCTCGCCCTGGAATTGCTGGAGGGCGCGCGCTGGGCTTCGTATCTCAAGCCCGGCGGGCTGGCCATCGTCAGCCAGCAGGAGCTGATTCCGATCTCCGTCTCGTCCGGCAATGCGCACTACCCGCCGGCCGATACGCTGGAAGAGGTCGCACGCCGTGCCACCGACCGGGTGCATTTCGTGGACGCGCTGACCATCGCTGAATCGCTGGGCAACGCGCGCGCTTCGAACACCGTCGTGCTGGGGCTGCTCTCCACATTCCTGGATGTGCCGGAGGAGGTCTGGCTGCGCGTGATCCGCCGCCGCGTGCCGTCGAAGCACGTGATGGTGAACGAACGCGCCTTCGCTGCCGGCCGAGAGTTGAGCGGTGCAGTTGGAAGATGAACCACAGATTTCACAGATGACACAGATTGAAGAACAAAGGATAATCTGAGGAATCTGTGCAATCTGTGGTGAGCCCTTTTGGTGAGACAAAACCATGAAAGCAACATTAGCACTTGAAGACGGTACGATTTTCCACGGTCACGGGTTCGGCGCGCGAGGCGAACGCCTTGGCGAGGTGATCTTCACGACGAACTTGACCGGCTATCAAGAAGTGCTGACCGACCCGTCGTACAAAGGCCAGATTGTGGTGATGACCTACCCGCACATCGGCAACTACGGCG
>CAZFFM010000097.1:0-11307 GCA_964517425.1 uncultured Ardenticatenales bacterium
GAGACCACGCCCTGAAGTGCCTGCATGACCCCACCCGCAGCCTCACCGCGGAAGCCGTAATCACCGAACTGGTCAGCACGCTGGTCAAACTGCCTGCCGATAGCGTCGGTAGCTGAACCTGCTTGCCGGCCTCTTCCCGGGGTTGCGCAACCGAAACCCTAACCTGGCTGAGCCAGAACCAAAAAGGCTAGCCACAGATTGCACAGATTTCTCAGATTATTCTTGGTTTTTTAATCTGTACCATCCGTGAAATCTGTGGTTCATCTTCTTGCTTCTTGTACGATACCTTTACTGTTAAGGTACTACAGCCGTTCTCCGATACTCTTCGCCTGGGTGAAGAGCAAAAGGTAATCTGGCCCGCCCGCTTTTGAATCGGTACCAGACATGTTGAAGCCGCCGAACGGATGCACGTTGACCAACGCCCCGGTACATTTGCGGTTGAAATACAGGTTGCCTACATGGAACTCACGACGCGCGCGTTCCAGATGGCTGCGGTCGCGGCTATACAATGCACCGGTCAGGCCATACTCGGTGTCGTTGGCAATGGCCAAAGCGTCTGCAAAGTCTTGCGCTTTTACGATGCTCAATACCGGCCCAAAAATCTCTTCCTTCGCAATGCGGGCCTCACGAGGCACATCCCCAAAAATCGTCGGCTCGATGAAGTAGCCGGGGCGATCCAGCGCATGACCGCCCAGCAATAGCCGGCCCTCTTCCGTGCCAATCTCGATGTAGTTCATGATCTTCCGGAAAGCCGCTTGATCGATGACCGGCCCCATCCAGTTCTTTTGGTCTGTCATGTCCCCGACCGTGATTTGTTCGGCCCTGGCGACCACTTTTTCTACCAGCTCATCGTACACATCCTGCACGATGATGGCCCGCGAGCCGGCGGAACATTTTTGCCCCTGATAGCCAAATGCAGAGACCACAATGCCTTCTGCCGCCGCGTCCAGGTCTGCCGTTTCGTCCACCACCACAGCGTCCTTGCCGCCCATTTCCAGGACGCAGCGCTTAATCCAGATTTGTCCCGGCTGTGGCTGTGCCGCCAACTGGTTGATGCGCAGGCCGACCTCTTTGGAGCCGGTAAAGGCAATGAACCGCGTTTTCGGATGGCCGACCAGGTAGTCGCCGATTGATCCACCCGGGCCGGGCAGAAAATTGAGTACACCCGCCGGGAGCCCCGCCTCTTCCATGATCTCGGCAAACAGCGCGGCTGTCGCCGGTGCGGCGCTGGAGGGTTTGAGCACCACGGTGTTGCCGGCGACGATGCTTGCCGCAGTCATGCCGGCCATGATGGAGCCGAAGTTCCAGGGCGGAATGACCATCCCTACGCCCAGCGGGATGTACCGCAAGTCCAACTCCTCCGGCGGATAGGGTGTCAGCTCCTGCGGCTCGGCCAGTTTCAACATCTGCCGGCCGTAGTATTCCAGAAAGTCAAGCGCTTCAGCAGTGTCTACGTCCGCTTCCACCCAGTTCTTGCCCACTTCATAGACCATGCAGGCCGAAAACTCATGCTTCCGCCGGCGCATGATGGCGGCGGCTTTGAAGAGGTAGCGGGCGTGTTCCTCCGGTGCGACGTATTGCCAGGTTTGGAAGGTCTCGTATGCGGTTTGCACGGCCCGTTCGGCCAGCGCCACATCCGCCTTTGCAAAAGTCCCTACGATCTCCTGTGGGTTCGCCGGATTGATGGAGTCGAACGTCTCCGCTGTGTTCACCTGCTCTCCGCCGATAATTGCCGGGTACCGTTTTCCGAAGCGGCTCCGCACCTCTGTCAATGCGGCCTGGAATGCGGCTATGTTTTCTGGCTGTGAGAAATCTGTAAAAGGTTCGTTGCGAAATTCTGGTAACACCATTATTTCCTTTCTAATCTAAAGAATCTACGCATTTTCCGAGCAAGGTCTTGGAAAATGGGGCCCCTGACGGGGCAATTGGTTAATCAATCCATGTTATCACCTTCGATTTTTGGAATATGTCCTGCCTTCCGCAAAGCATCCACCACCGTTTGCTGTGACTGGGAGTGTATCAATACTGTGGTGGGACCAACTGTCTTGGCAAAGCAGCGGGCAACCTCTGGGGTTTGTTGCAACTTACGCAAAACCTCTGCCGACGTTGCCTGAAGAACGAAATGTTGTCCCAGGGTAACTTGACCAAAGCGCTTTGCCCACGTTCGCAATTGACCGGCGACGTCTTCTGGGAGAGCACCGCCGGCCGCTCGCTGCAGAAAGTGGATGATTCGTTCCAGATCAGCGCCTCGCTCCAATTGACCGATCAACTGGTCCCCGGAAAGCCTATAGCGCGCGGAAAAGTCAGCGTGCAATTCAAGCAGTATGGCCACACGCTCCAGATGCAGTCGTTCCCACCAATTGGAATCGGCGGGAACCTCTACGGTCAGGTCGGAATGCACGGCAAATGGGGCCGGCATTTTCTGTGGATGGGATTCCGTGTCGGGCTGCTCCTTCAAAAATGCAGCTCCTGCGGCCGTGATGCGAAACGCCGCCGGAAAAGAGTTTTTCTCATCCCTCTCGGAAAAGGCAACATCAACCATTCCCAACCAGCGGGCAGGGTAGGTCAATGTGTAGGCGATCAGGCCCCCCTCAACCGAATCCCATGATTCGAACCCGCGCAAGTAGCGACCGGTTTCTGCCTCGCGGATATACCAGCTTTCGTAATCACCGTCTGGTCGTTGAAAGTCGGGGTCCACTCTTTTCACGGCGCGTACAAAGGACGGAAAACTCAACCATTGTCCGGTCGGGCAACGGGCAAGATGCTTCAACAGATGCTTTCGAGCTCGTCTGGGGTTGTTCTGCCATCCCGTATCCTCCGGGCGCAAGGTGGGAACATGCCACAACTCATTCCAATGTGGATCACTGCGCCAGGCGGATTGTAGCGCAAGGTCCTTTTGCGTGGGGGGCTGTTCCAACCAAGATCGAGTCGCATCGGGGTCCAGTCGCAGCTTGCTGCCCCTGGCCTCAGCCACCAGCCCCACCCGGTCAATCAGCCGGAGGAGGAATTGCAGTCGCTGGTTGCTCTCTGCGTTTGGCTGCTCCGGCTCCGGTGGCACGGACATGCGTCGCTGGAGATACGCAAGCATGTCCGGCGGCAGATGAAACATCGTCTGGTCGGAGGGTCCTTCTTGCCCGCCGGCCCGGTACCGCTGGATCGCGCTCAACAACACGAAAATGTCGTACACGGCCATCTTGTCTGCCGGTTTCGGATTGGCCGGCGGCTGGTCCAGCGTCTTTACCTCAAAGCGTACGGGAGGGGAAGAGACCGCAGGAAGAAGCGCGAGCAGTTCTGGGGGGATGAAAAAGACAGGCCCCAGATAATCGCCAATGGCAGAGTAGCCGAGGTATAGATACCCCAGATAATAGAGACGCTCGGTAGGTGTTTCCGGTGCGAGCCAGGGTTTGATTTGCTCAAGCTGGCCGACACGCAACCGGCGTACTCCGCCAAACTCGCGCACCATGCTGTGGAGAGCAATCTTCCCCCCCGCAGAGACAACGCGATCGAGTGCCGCTTGCTCTTCGCTTGGGAGAATGGTCAGGTTCATGGCGACGATGTCTGGTTGTAGGATGTGATTCATCAAGCGGTCAATCAACTCGGCTTTCGATTCATTTCTCGATTTGATGCCGTGGCTGTATGCCAAGGCTCGCAACATGGGAACAGCATAATCTTCGAGACAGGTACGCAGATCTTTCACTGGCTTATCCCGTTATTAGATGCCGCAGGTTCATGCTTCGGTACTGGCGAGAAGGCAACGATTAATTCTCTCCCCCTGCTCACGCTCATTCTACCACAAAGGAATCTGTCCGTCAAGGAGGTCGCGACTGCAAAGCTAGCTGCGAAGTGCGTTAAAACGCACTATTCCAGCACGACAGCAACCTGTTTCAACAGGTTTCGCAATTATAGGCGGGCAATTCATTGCTTGCTCCTTGCTCTATCTCTCTATCTCAAAAATACACCCGTTTTGCCTGGAAAGAAGCGAATCTGGTAGTTTTTGACAGCCAGTTTCTGCTATACTGTAGCATAGAGCCCTTGGGAATCTTTTCCTTGCCGCGAACGAGGGCTTTTTTGGTGAAGTGTGTGACGAGTATTTGCACCTTGCGTCCGCATTATGATAAGGAGTGGAATAAACATGACCATGAAACCATCCCGTCAGGTAGGCATTGTCGGTTATGGAGCCTATGTGCCACGGTACCGGCTGGCAGCCGAGGAAATATCTCAGCTCTGGCGCGGGGGGCAGGACCGCAACACTCTGCCGGTGCGCGAAAAATCGGTGCCGGGCCCGGACGAAGACAGCGCGAGCATGTCTATCGAGGCGGCCCGCAATGCCTTGCAACGCGCACAAATAGACCCCGCGCAGTTGCGTGCCGTGTGGGTGGGGAGCGAATCGCCGCCCTATGCCGTCAAGCCGACCTCCACGATTGTGGCCCAGGCCATTGGTGCTGTGCCAAACACCAGCGCGGGCGATTGGGAATTTGCCTGCAAAGCGGGCAGCGAAACCATGCAGGCGGCCATCGCCATGGTAGGCTCCAGCATGGCCGACTACGCGATGGGCATCGGCATGGACACGGCGCAAGGCCGCCCCGGTGACGCGCTCGAATACACCGCCGCGGCCGGTGGAGCCGCCTTCATTTTCGGGCCGGGCGGAGAGGCACTGGCCGTGCTCGAAGCATCGTATTCCTACGTCACCGATACGCCCGACTTTTTCCGCAGAGCGCACCAGCACTATCCGGAACATGGCAACCGCTTTACCGGCGAACCGGCCTACTTCCACCACGTCCTCTCTGCCGGCCGGCACCTGATGGAATCCCTGGGCCTGGCGGCAGAGGACTTTGCTCTGGCCGTCTTTCACCAGCCGAACGTGAAATTTCCGCAGCGGGCTGCCCAAAAACTGGGCTTCACCGTCGAGCAGATTCAGCCGGGGCTGCTGGTCGGCGACATCGGCAACACCTACGCCGGATCGTCGCTCATCGGTCTGACCGGTTGTCTGGATGCTGCCCAACCCGGGGACCGCATCCTGATGGTTTCCTTTGGCTCGGGGGCCGGCAGCGACGCTTTTTCCTTCGTCGTTACCGAGCAATTGCCCAAACGCCGCTCCCTGGCCCGTACAACCCAAGATTACATCGCTCGCCGGCAACCCATACACTATGCCACCTACGCTCGCTGGCGCAGCAAGTTGTTGTTGAAGTGAGGAGGGATATTTCATGCGTGAAGTAGCAATCGTCGGCATTGGACAAACACCGGTTGGCGAACATTGGGACCGCTCATTGCGCGACCTGTCGGTCCAGGCTGTCTTGGATGCCCTGGACGACGCGCACATTGCCCGCGCCGATGCCCTCTATATCGGGAACATGCTCTCCGGTGAACTGGCCAGCCAGGAACACTTGGGCGCACTCGTCGCCGACCATCTGGGGTTGGCCGGAATGGAAGCGACGAAGATCGAAGCAGCCTGCGGTTCCGGCGGCGCGGCGGTGCGCATCGGCGCTCTGGCCGTGGCCAGCGGCCAGCAGGATGTGGTCATTGCCGCCGGCGTAGAAAAAATGACGGAGATGTCGAGTAATTGTACCACGCGCTACCTGGCCTCGGCTGCCGATGGTGATTATGAGGCTGCACAAGGATTCTCTTTTGTGGCCATCAACGCTCTGATTATGCAGAGGTACATGCACGAATACGGGTTACACAAAGAAGACTTCGCCCCGTTCGCTGTCAACGCGCACGCCAACGCGGTCGGCAACCCCAACGCCATGTTTCGTCGCCCGATTACCGAAGCCCAATTTCGGGCCGCCAAGCCGATCTGTGCGCCGATCAGGCTGCTGGACTCTTCGCCCATGGCCGACGGCGCGGCGGCGGTGATCCTCTGCCCCCTCGACCGCGCGCGCGAATTCACGGAGCACCCCATTCGAATCGCAGCTTCGGCCCTGGCGACGGATACGGTGGCCCTTCACGACCGGCGTGACGTGCTTTTCTTGCAGGCCGGCTACGAATCGGCCAAGCGGGCCTACCGGCAGGCCGGGGTAGGGCCCGCTGACATTGACTTCTTCGAGTTGCACGATGCCTTTACGATCATGGCTGCGCTTTCTCTGGAAGCGACCGGCTTTGCAGAGCGTGGGCAGGGCGTACGTTTGGCCCAGGAGGGCGAAATCACCCGCCATGGCCGAATCCCCACCTGCACGATGGGCGGGCTTAAGGGCCGCGGACACCCCGTGGGGGCGACCGGCGTATACCAGATTGTGGAAGCTGTCCAGCAATTGCGCGGCCAGGCCGGTGACAACCAGATCGAAGCGCGCCGGGCCATGACCCAAAATATCGGCGGCAGTGGGGCAACAATCGTTACGCACATTCTGGAATCGATGGATTAGACACCTATGGCGTCAAGGCCTATCTTTTCAATATTCCAGGGCGAAGAAGTCGGACTTCTGGGTCGCCCCACCCCGGTTTATTGAGAAGATACTCAAGGTCGACAAGAATTCGCCTGTGTTTCTGTAGGACACAGATTTTCACATTATTCTTAGTTTTTCAATCTGTGTAATCCGTGAAATCTGTGGTAAGAATCTTCAGTTCTGGTTTGACCAGGTTAGGAGTAGATCATGGATATTGCACGCCATTGGCGGTTACGAGACCAGCGTTATAACTTGCAAGGCACAGTATGTGCCGATTGCGGGTACAAGATGTTTCCCCCGCGAGTCGTTTGCCCCGAATGCAGGTCGCGCAAGATAGACGCGTTCAATTTCAGCGGACAGGGCGAGGTCTATTCGCACACCGTTGTCTACCAGGCACCGGAAGGGTTCGATGCCTACGTCCCCTACGTTGCCGCGTTGGTGCGCTTGGAGGAAGGCCCCCTTGTCTCCGCCCAACTGACCGACGTAAATGTGGACGAGGTGACGATCGGTGCGCCGGTGGAAATGGTCACCCGAAAGCTCACCGAGCAGGAGGAGAACGGCCTCATCGTCTACGGATACAAGTTCCGGCCCCGATTCTGAGTTCCGGTTTCCGTAGGACATCCACAAATATTGCTTCAATTGGTACCCGATTCCCATTGTAACATGCCTGCACCTCTGGTATGATAAAGCGATGGGACACAGCGCTATTCCATCAAAGAAAAAACCACCAGAGGGACGGTCTGCAGGTGCCGTATCCCTCCTCCGTGGGCTGGGCGTTTGCCTAGTTTTATTCCTTCTGCCGGCGCTGGCTATCGCCTCAGTATTGCTCCAAAATGGGGGATTCGAGGGGGGCTTCCACCACCAGGCAGGCATCGAAGGCGAAGTGGCCGACGGCTGGGTCGCCTACAACGAAGCCGGCAACCCCACGTACCTCGGCACACAGACTTTCGCAAGCGGAGGCTGGGTCGAAAAGATCGAGGGAAGCAATTCGCACATCATCCTGGCCGAGAACCTCTATCCGCAGGGGCTTCCCTTTACCGCCGTGCTCTACCAACAAATCGAGGGCGTATCACCGGGCACAGCCTATAGCGCGAGTGGCTGGTTCCTCTCGATGTGGGGCGGGTCGGCCGGCGACGACCCTAGCGATCCCTACGCCATCGGCAAGAAGATCGGCATAGACCCCACCGGTGGTACCGATCCCACCGCCCCGTCTGTCGTCTGGAGTACGGAGCGTTGGGACGACAAGAGTTGGGTCAATCCGAGCGTGGCCGCGCAAGCTGCCGGCACAAAGATCACCCTCTTCGTCCGCGTCTGGTCGAAGTGGCAGCAGAGCGCCAATCAAGCGATTGTAGACGGGTTTCGGCTGGAACAGGCCCCCACAGCCACCATCGTCTCCCTGCCCCCCTATAGCCCCGCGCCGATCCCGCTGCAGTGGTCTGGCAATCTACCGGCCGGCCTGCAATCGCTCGGCAACTTCGCGCTCTTCTACGACGTGGAAGTGCAGACCGACGGCGGCCCCTGGCAGCCCTGGTTGAGCAAAACGCGCGATACGGGTGCGGTGTATTCCGGTCTTAGCGGGCATGCCTACTCCTTTCGCGTGCGGCCCTATGCCATCCAGCCTAAGGGGGAGCCGCCCCATTACTGGCCTCCGAGCACGTTTGTCGGACCGCTGAGCGGTCCCGCGACGACAACGGTCGACGCGGCTCCGCCCACGTCTCGAGTACATGCCTTGTCGTCGATACAACGTCCTGTACCTTTTCCGGTGACCTGGTCAGGAGAAGACGACTCAACGGCAATAGCCGGTTACACCATTCAGTATCGCGTGGGCAATGGCGCGTGGCAGACCTGGCTGACCGACGTGGTGACGACCTCGGCCGTTTTTGGACAGAACAATCATCCGGTTTCCCTGGTCTCCGGCGAAACCTACGCCTTTCGCAGCCGGGCCCGCGACGGTGTCGGCAGACTGGAGGCGTACCCAGCCGCGCCCGATGCAACAACCACTGTCGCCGCCTACCTGCTCTCCGGCGTGCTATCCGATGCCGCCGGCCAGCCAATCGCCGGCGCAAACGTGACGATTTCTCCGGCGCCCCCCGCATTGGCCCAGACGACCACGGAGGCGATGGGTCGTTATGTGCAGGGCATTGCCGCAGCGGGAACCTACAGCGTCACCGCCAACCACTCCGGCTTTGGTCTGGCCCTTGCCAGATATCTGGCGATAAGCAGCGACCGGACGAACACGGCGCTGTTTCTGCCGCCGGCCGATAATGTCGTTGCCAACAGCTCGTTCGAGACGGGCGGCTTGACGGGCTGGCAGACCGGCGGAGCCAATCTGACTTCGACGGCCTTCAGCGGCGATTGGGCTGCGCGTCTGGGGCCTGGGACAACTGCGCACCTTTCGCAGACGGTTGATATGCCGGCGGATTTGGTCAATCCTACCCTCTCATTTCTCTACCGGCCCGATGGGCCGGCAACGTTCCCCAACGCGCTGCACCTCCGTGTCGCCGGCACGGATCAAATCATCCCGTTGAACGTCAGCGGCTGGACGCACGAACATCTTGACTTGACATCGCGCGCGCTTCTGGGCCAGGCGGTAACGGTTTCGTTCGATTTCGAGCCGGCCGGTACCAGCAGTTTTGCAGTTTTGCTCGATGACATCTGGCTAGGATCCGTACCTGACCCGCCGCAGTACAGCTACCTGCCGATTCTCGTGGCCCCGCTTGTTGCCGCCAGCAATTCCGCAGACCGTGCGCGATTCCGGCCGCCACCGGCGATGGGTGTGGCCGGAGAATTGACCCCGATGGGCTACCTGCCCGTCGTCAGGGCCGGCATGGACTTCGAGGTTCCGGTGCCTACAGCGACCGCCACGACTGCTGCCACAGCGACGCCCACGGCGACCGCCACGACTGCTGCCACGGCGACGGCGACCACCACGGCAACGTCCACGTCCACCGTCACAACTGCTGCGCCGGCGACGGCGACAGCGACGGCCACGTCTACGTCCACGGCGACGGCGACCGCGACACCTACGCCTACGCCCACGGTGACGGCGACGGCCATGTCTACGTCCACGGCGACGGCCATGTCTACGTCCACCGCGACGGCCACGTCTACGTCCACGGCCACGTCTACGTCCACGGCCACGTCTACGTCTACGTCTACGTCCACGTCCACGGCGACGGCCACGTCTACGTCCACCGCGACGGCCACGGCCACGTCTACGTCCACCGCGACGGCCACGGCCACGTCCACGGCGACAGCCACAGCCACGTCTACGTCCACCGCGACGGCCACGTCTACACTCACCGCGACGACCACGGCCACGTCTACGTCCACCGCGACGGCCACGGCCACACCATCGCCGACGGCCACGCCGGACTGGCTGACCTATGTCAACGGGTACCGAACACTGGCCGAGCTTTCCGACCTCACCGAGAACGCAAGTTGGAGCGATGGGGCCTGGAAACACGCGCGCTACATGGTCAAGAACGACGCCCCCGGACACAGCGAGGATCCGGGCAATTTGTGGTATACGCCGGAGGGCGATCTTGCCGCCCAAAACAGCGATGTGATGGTCAGTGGGAGTACGCGAACCACGGATGCGGAAGCGATAGACATTTGGATGCAAGGCCCGTTCCACGCCATCGGAATCATCGACCCGGCTCTGGCCCAGACGGGCTTTGGCAGCTACCGGGAAGCCGTCGGATATTGGAACATGGGCGCTGCGCTGGATGTCATTCGCGGCCGTGGCAGCATCCCCTTGACGGTGACCTTCCCGATATATTTCCCGGCCCCAAGCCAGCTCATGCCGCTGCGCGCGTACAACGGTCATGAATCTCCTGACCCGCTCACCAGTTGTGCGGGGTACAGCACGCCCACTGGCCCGCCCATCATCTTGCAACTTGGCGACGGAAGCCAGACGCCCAACGTAACCGCGCATAGTTTCCAGGACGACACGTCGATTCTCGAAAGCTGTGAGTTTGATGAGACGAATTACGCGAACCCCAGTCCGGGCTACGAAGCTTGGGGACGTTCGGTCTTGGGTGGGCGGGATGCGGTTGTGGTGATGCCCCGCGCTCCCCTCGTCGCCGGGGCCACGTACACGGTTTCGATTACCGCCGACCAGCAGGTTTACAACTGGTCCTTCTCGGTGGACAGCAACGCCAAGATGCAGTCCACCGCCATGACCGGATTGCCCGCGCGAAGATGACGTTGCTGTGCCGCCGCTGATCTTGTCGTGAGAGCCGGACGATGACTACCAGGCGCATGATAGCGGTCTATGACCGGATCGCTGCGCAGTATGCCGCCAAGAATGCCCCTATGACCGCCACCCTGCGCGCGATTGCAGCCGACTTCATGGGCCAGCTTGAACCGGATGGGTTGACACTCGATGTTGGCTGCGGCGCTGGCCGGGACATGGCGTGGTTCGCGCGGCGCGGTGTCAGGATGGTGGGCATTGACCTTTCCGGGGGCATGTTGGCCCAGGCTGCGGCGCGCGTGCAGACTCCCCTTTTGCAAATGGATATGCGCGATCTTGCCTTTCGCACACATGCCTTTTCCGCTGTGTGGTGCATCGCCGCACTCCTCCATCTGCCCAAAAGAGAAGCCTCCCGGGCACTTGCGGAGATCGGGCGCGTGCTGATTCCCGGGGGCCTGCTGTGCCTGTCCGTCCAGGAAGGCGAAGGGGAAGTCTGGGAAACCGGCGCAGCCTACGGCACCGTCCGGCGTTTCTTCGCCAGATATGAACAGACAGAGATGATCACGATGCTGACCGGCAACGGGTTCACGATTCGCGATTGCAGATCTGCTCGTGCCGTTGGCCAGCGCTGGTTGACATTCCTGGCTGCGACCGGCAGCACGAATCCTTGACCTGTTGGTGGCCGTCAAAGTTTTGCGTCTGCAATCATTCACGCCCTGCCCTTACCACCAA
>CAZFFM010000098.1:0-11299 GCA_964517425.1 uncultured Ardenticatenales bacterium
CCACTCGGCCGCTACACGATACGCTCACAGACGGGCCCTCGCTTTCCCTGCAGGGAGCGCTTCCGATCTGCGGGGGGGCGGGGGTTGTGTTGGCGGGGCGGGTGGGGCTGTCGGGCGTGGTGGGTGGGTTGGGGTGGGGGGGGGCGTCGGCGTGGCGGTTGCCGTTGGCGGCGGTGTGGGGGTCAGCGGTATCGCCTCGAACGGCGTGGGGGTAGGTGTCGGGGCAAGCTGGTTTTGCGTTGGGAGAATAACCAGGTCGAGGAGGCCCGTTGCGACCATAATTGCCAGGAAGACGAAGACAATAATCAGAGATCTCCGGGCCTCGGTTGCCGCAGTTTCTTTCTCCAGGGCAAAAATAGACTGGCGCTCTTCCCTTTGCGCTTGCACAAGGAAACGTAAATAGAATAACACGCCGGCAGTGCAGGTGATATAGATAGCTAAGGCGTAGTTTGAAATAATATGTAGAATAGAAGACATAGAGCTCGTCTCTAGTACTCCCTACAAGACAGGTGTTCCGGCTGAAAAAAGGCTCCCTATTGTACCAAGTCTTGCAAACGTTGTCAAAAGGGAAGCGAAGCGATTTGTGCAGGGGGTGTGCTGGATGGTGATTGAATGACGAACGTAAGGCAAACAGACAGAGGAACTTGGCACCTCGTTCTCCTTGTGGCAGGGTATGTGTTGATGGCCTCTCTTTATGCCTGGCAGACGCCTTTGTGGCAGGCTCCTGACGAACCGGCTCATTACAATTATATTACGTCTTTGGCGAATACAGGCAAAGTCCCCGTCCTTGAACCTGGCGACTACCCGTCAGGATACCTCGAGGAAATCAAGGCAAACAAGTTTCCTCCGAGCATGTCGATAGCGCCAATTCGTTATGAGTTCCATCAGCCTCCGCTCTATTATGTGCTGGGGGCGCTGGTCTATAAAGTTGTAGCGCAGCAGGCTCTCTCGACGCAGGTACTTGTGTTGCGACTTCTTTCTGTGTTGTTTGGGGCGGGGGTTGTCGTGTTTGCCTACTACATCGCCCTTGCCCTGTTTTCCGACAAGCCGGTGCTTGCCCTGGCCACGGCGACAATTGTGGCGACGGTTCCTATGCACGTGGCCATGACTGCGGCCATCAATAATGATGCGCTGGCGGAATTTCTGATTGCCGGGGCTTTGTGGTTATTGATTCGCCCGGCAACGCAAGACACCTTGTTGCGAACACGGCTGGCAATGGGTCTCTTCTTGGGATTAGGGTTGCTCACCAAGGTCACGGTAGCGGTGGCCGTTTTGGCGGTACCGGTCGCCTTGTGGCTGGGGAGGGGCGAGAACGGAGCGGAGCAAAGCCCGGGTAGGGGTTTCTTGGGTACAGTGTTCGGTGGCCTGTTGGTGATATGGGGAGTCGCGGGGGTGATTGTGTCTCCGTGGCTCGTGCGGAACGCGCTGGTCTACGGGCAAAAAGATGTTTTTGGATTGCTCCGGCACAGCGCTGTCGTGGTGGGCCAGCCACGGACGTCGGAATGGCTGACCCTGTACGGGGCCTCGGGGTACGCGCGACGGTTTCTGGTCACGACCTTCCATAGTTTCTGGGGACAATTCGGCTGGATGGGCGTGCCGATGAGTGTCCGGACGTATGATATCCTCTTTATCTTTACGGCTCTGGCTGTGCTGGGCTTCTTTCTTTATTATAAAGATGTTTGGTTGAGCCAGCGTACCAACCAGTCTCCCCTCCGCTCGAAGGGATTGGCAACCCTGGGTTTCACCCTGTTTGCAACGATTCTGGCATACGTGGGGTATAATGTGACCTTTGTACAATTTCAGGGGCGATACCTGTTTCCGGCGCTCATTCCTATTGGACTATTCTTGGCTATCGGCTTGCAGGACATGATTTCTCTTCACAGATGGAGGCTGGCAGTAGCGCTTCTGATCATCGGGATGTTTGCATTGGACGTTTATAGCTTGTATGGCTTCATACTCCCCCAACTTCGGTAAGGGCCGTGTGCAGCCCTTTCAAAATCCTGAGATTTGCGGATTGGAAGGAAAGCGGGTATAATAGAAAAGAGTTTCTGAAGAGAGAAGATAAGCACGTGGAGGGCCGGGTTGATCCTGACGTGTCGGTGGATCCTCGACCCTCTTCTATCGTTTGCGGAAGTTTTGAGGAGAAAGAATTATTATGCCGAAGCGAACATACCAACCCAAGAAACGCCGTCGCGTGCGTGTTCATGGGTTTCGTGCTCGGATGAAGACCTCTGGTGGTCGCCGTGTCCTGAAGGCCCGGCGTCTGAGGGGGCGTAAACAACTTACAGTAACTGTTTCCAAGCGGTGGGTTTGAGCGTTTCTGAGAACCTGTGACAAAGTGATGTCGTAGAAATGAGGCGTTCTCTGCGCTTGCGTCGTAGCGCGGACATCCAGCGTGTACTCCGAGAAGGAAGATCGTGGGCCAATCGTTGTTTGGTGCTATACGCTGTCCGGGGTACAGGCAAACACAATCGAGTCGCTTTCGTCACCGGGAAGCGGCTGGGAAACGCCGTCACCCGCAATCGTCTGAAGCGAAGGATGCGGGCAATTGTGGCGAAAAGACTTGACGGTATGGAAGATGGTTGGGATATGGTGTTTATCGTTCGGCGTGGCGCTATAAAAGAAGACTTTTCCCAAACTGTAGCAGCGGTAGACCAGTTGCTTCGAAAAGCGGGTCTGCTTCGGCCTATACATTCAGGAAAAGGCGACAAGTAATTGCGATCACCGGCCAGTTGATGGCAGAGGGCAGTTACCGGCATTGAATCATGATGAAGCGAATTGCGATGGCCCTGATTCGGGCATACCAAATGACGATTTCGAGAGCACTACCATCAACCTGTCGCTTTACGCCCAGTTGTTCGCAATACGGCTATGAAGCCATAGAGAAATACGGCCTATTGAGGGGGGGGTGGATGGCAACCCGGCGTGTGTCTCGCTGCCACCCCTTCAATCCTGGCGGATATGATCCCGTCAAATAGCACAAAGAAATTTGTGGTGTAGTAGAAATTTCGGGATAGAGAGGAAAAGATTCATTGGGAGCAATTTGGGGGCAGTTTCTACAGATATTGATTGACATACTAAACATTATGAAGGGCCTTGTGGGCAGCTACGGCTTGGCCATCATCCTGTTTACGGTTCTTGTGCGTGTACTTACCTACCCGCTGACCCAAAAGCAATTGGAATCTTCCAAGGCGATGCAGGAACTTCAGCCGAAGATTCAGGCACTTCAGAAGAAACATGGTAAGGACAAAGAGAAGCTGTCACAGGAAACCATGCAGATCTACAAAGAACATGGTGTGAATCCAGCTTCGGGATGTCTGCCCATGATCATTCAAATGCCGATTTGGATAGGTCTCTACCGTGCACTTCTGCAGATGGCTCAACAAGGAACGCTGAAAGAGGGGTTCCTTTGGGTTCCCACGCTGGCCCAACCGAACGGTATTGGCTGGCTGACGTCACCGGCCAACTGGAGTTTTCCGAACACGCTGCTCTATCTTATTTTGCCTGTCATCACCGTGGTTAGCCAAGTAATTGTTCAAAGAATGATCACACCGGCTGTCGATGGTGGTGGGGATGATGGCCAGCAAGCGATGATGAGCCAGATGATGAACTTTATGCCCCTTATGTTTGGCTTCTTTGCCTTGGAAGTTCCATCTGGGTTGACGCTCTACTGGGCCACATCCAATATCCTGCAAATCGTACAACAGTATTTCATCACAGGGTGGGATAACGTACTTCCAAAAGCGATGCGTCCGGCAGCCATCAAAACAGGCCAACGTGTTGTAGAGATAGACCCTCCTGACAATGATAGTCAAAAAGGAAGCGAAAATGTCCGATCTCGAAAGCGAAAAAAGCGTAGACATTAGTGCGAAAACTGTTGAAGAAGCCATAGAGCAGGGCCTGCAAGCCCTTGGGGCATCGCGGGATGCAGTGGAAGTAGACATTCTCAAAGAAGCCTCGCGGGGAATCTTGGGGCTTGGTGCTGCGGATGCTGTAGTCCGGCTGACCGTTCGTGATTCTTCTGTTTCCTCGCCCCCCGCTGCTACCCCGGAGCAGTCGGAATTGGTAGAAGAAGCAGATGAGTCAGAAGTGGTGTTACAGGTGGGGCGTGAGGTTCTTACAAAGTTGCTGGACGGCATGGGTCTTGAGGCCGAGGTCGTGGAAGGCCAGTCCGGCACAAACTTTGATGAAGACCCCCCTGTTGTCTTGGACATTGTCGGTCGCGACTTGGGGTTGTTGATCGGGCGTCGCGGTGAGACGTTGCAGTCGCTGCATTTTCTGACACGTTTGATTGCAAGCCGGAAATTGGGAAGGCGCGTAAATCTGGCCGTGGATGTAGAAGGGTACAAAGCACGCCGCGAACAATCACTTATGGAGATGGCCCAGCGGATGGCTTCCCAGGTCAAAGAGGATCAACGTTCGTTTATCTTCGAGCCCATGCCGGCAAACGAGCGACGAATTCTTCATTTAACCCTACGCGATGACCCCGATGTTTCTACACAAAGCATCGGCGAAGGAAATCGCCGAAAAGTTATGGTTATCCCCAAAACATAACAAGCAACCGGAAAAAGTTTCCCCTTTTTCTCAAAAGCTATTTCCTCCCAGTTGACCCAAAATCCAGAGTGTGATAAAATAGCATTGTGATACTTGAAAGTGCAAATGCTTGCTCTGTAGCTCTGCGCTGCAAAGCGGGCCATCACTGGCGAGAAGCCTAACGGACGCCGGCCAATTTATCAAGGGGTGCCGAAAATTCATTCGCCGGACGCGCAAGAAACGTTTGCAAATATGCAGATAGAGGGAAACGGGCAAGTAGAAGCGATAGAATGCCTGGTGGTTGGGCACGTTTCCCTGGACGAATCATCGGGCGGTGTGTGCCTTGGGGGGAGCGCGGCCTACGCAAGCGTTACGGCGCGCAAGCTCGGCTATCGTGTTGGCATAGTCACGGCTGCGCAGGAGACGATACCCTTGTCGTTCATTGATGAGGGTGTACAAGTTTGCCGCCGTATTTCGCAGACGACAACGCGGTTTCAGCACACCTATTCGAAAGATGGTCAACGGGAACAGATTCTTCTATCGCGGGCAAGCAAATTGGACACTTCCGCCATTCCCGTGGCCTGGACCAAAGCGCCGGTCGTCTTCCTTGCACCCATCGTGCAAGAGATAGATGAGGCGTTTATACAGATGTTTACCACTTTCCAATTTGTCGGGCTGCTGTTACAGGGGTTTTTGCGGAAATGGGATAGGCAAGGGAGAGTCTCGCCCGCCCCGTGGAAAAACGCGAGTCAAAAATTGTCCGGTGTGAGTGCTATTGTGTTCAGCCTGGAGGATGTTGGCGAGGACTGGTCGCTGGCCAAAGACTATGCGCTGGCCGCTCCAATAGCTGTCGTTACCATGGCAGGCGAAGGAGCCAGGCTCTTCCAGGGAGAGCAGTCCCGCCACTTCGAGACGCGACCGGCTCAGGTTGTTGATCCCACCGGAGCGGGGGATGTATTTGCGGCGGCCTTTTTCCTCCGCCTATACGAAACAGGTGACCCTCTGGAAGCCTGCCGTTTTGCCAACGTCGCGGCTTCGTTTTCCACGGAAGGAGCGGGATGGGACGCAATCCCTTCACGCACCGCAGTGGAAACATGGCTGTCCAAGTATTCAAAGGAAGTGTGGTAAGAAATGACCACAGTGTTCGCTTTTGCTAACCAAAAGGGTGGAGTTGGCAAGACCACGACCGTGGTCAGTTTGGCTGCGTGTCTGGCAGAAGAGGGTCTGCGCATTTTGGTCGTGGACCTGGACCCGCAGGCGAATGCGACGAGCAGTCTGGGTATCTCTCCCTCTTCTTTGAAACAATCTGTTTATGATGCACTATTGGAAGAAGCGTCACTTCTGGATGTCATTACCCTCACCAAACGCGTTCGATTGGATTTGGCCCCATCTGCGCCGGCCCTTGCCGGCGCAGAAGTCGAGATGGTCGGTATGTTAGCGCGGGAAAATCTGCTGCGGCGGGCTCTTGATGGCGCCCTGGATCGCTACGACTTTGTGCTGATAGATCCGCCGCCCAGCCTCGGCTTGCTTACCTTGAATGCGCTGACGGCCTCTGACGGCGGGGTGATCATTCCGGTACAGTGCGAATACCTGGCCTTAGAAGGATTGAGTCAGTTGATGAACACCGTGAATTTGGTTCAGGAACACCTCAATCCACGCTTGAAGGTCGCCGGTATCGTGCTGACGATGTATGATGCGCGCACAAAGCTCTCTGAGCAAGTTGCAGAGGAGGTGCGCAGGCATTTCCCAGGAAAGGTTTTCCAGACAGTGATTCCCCGCAACATTCGCTTGGGAGAGGCCCCGAGCTATGGCGAGACGATCATGGATTATGCGCCCCACTCCAGGGGTGGCATATCTTACCGTATGCTCACAAAAGAGATGATGACTCGTTTTGGGATTGAGCAGAATCGAGAGCGTTCGTCCATTTCCGCGAAGACAGAGGGTATCCCCCAGAATCAATCGAGTACATTGCGCACGAATCTATGGGCACGACGGAGGTAGATTGTGGCGAAACGAAGAGGGTTAGGCCGCGGCTTGGGAGCTTTGATTCCCACTTCCACGCAAAAACCGGAATCGTCAGGCTTGTTAGAAGTGGCCATCACGGCGATTGTCAGAAATCCGCGGCAACCTCGCCACCAGATGGACCAGCAGTTGCTGGAAGAGTTATCGGCCTCGATTCAAGAGCATGGGGTATTGCAGCCTTTGGTCGTGACCCGTTTGGATCATGAAGGTGACGCGGAAGATGTGACGCACTACCAGTTGATCGCGGGAGAACGGCGTTGGACAGCCGCGCGTATGGCCGGACTGACGCGCATTCCCGTAGTGGTGAAAGAGGCTACACCACAACAGCTTTTGGAGATCGCGCTGGTAGAAAACATTCAGCGTGCCGACTTGAACGTTTTGGAAGAAGCTTTGGCCTATCAACAACTGTCCAAGGAGTTTGGCCTATCTCAGGAGGAAATCGCCGAAAAGGTGGGCAAGAGTCGCGCTGCGGTCGCCAACACCATGCGTCTGCTCCGGCTTCCGGCTGACATCCAGACACTTGTTTCAGAAGGAAGCCTGTCTGAGGGACATGCTCGTGCGCTGTTGGCGGTGAAAGATGAAGACGAGCAGCGCAAGCTGGCCCAACAAGTCCTCAGCCGAGGCTTGACCGTGCGTGAAGTCGAGGCCCTGGCCCGTCGTTCGGTAGAACCGAAAGAAACACCTGCAAAGCGAACGGTTTCGGAAGACGAGGTGGCGGATGTTTCGGATATCGAAGCACAAATCCGCAGGGCGCTAGGCACCAAGGTACAGCTTGCACGAGGCCGGCGCGGAGGAAAGTTGATCATCTACTTCTATTCTGAGGAAGAGTTGGAACGAATCTATGATCTCTTGGTGGAACAAACCTGAGGCTGCGAGGAGATAGATGACAATACCTGCGCAGAAACCAGCGATTTGCGATTATGAAGGGTCTTCTTACCGGTCGGACTTTTGGGTTGGCAAGGGTCGCGAATACGAGGACCGGGTCGAGCGGATCGCCTTGCGCAAGCTCTTGCCACCAACTGGCGACCGTTTGGTAGAGATTGGAGCCGGATTCGGGCGGCTGGCGGAATTGTATAACGGCTATCGCCAGGTTTTTCTCGTGGACTATGCCAAATCCCAACTTCGTCAGGCCCAGGAATCGTTGGGACGTGATCGGCGAATTGTTTTCGTGGCCGCAGATCTATACCGGCAGCCTTTTTCTGCCGGGTACTTTGACACGGCGGTGACGGTTCGGGTTTTGCATCATGTTCAGGACCTGACGGCGGCGTTCACAGAAATCGCGCGCGTTCTGAGTAGCAATGGGACGTATGTGTTCGAATATGCAAACAAGCGGCACTTGCGTGCCATCATGCGCTACACTTTGGGCATGGGACGACCGGGAGAGAACCCTTTCTCACCAGCACCTTACGAATTTGTACCCTTGAACTTTGACTTCCATCCATCCTATATGAGCGAATGCCTGGAAAATGCCGGCCTGGAAATCGAGACAGAACTGTCAGTTTCTCTTTTCCGTTTGGGCATACTCAAGCGCTATTTTGGTGCTGGG
Organism: uncultured Ardenticatenales bacterium; assembly: GCA_964517425.1. GTDB lineage: Bacteria > Chloroflexota > Anaerolineae > Ardenticatenales > JAADHH01 > JAADHH01. The sequence continues at coordinate 8,102 of CAZFFM010000098.1, forward strand.
TCTCTGGCGTCGCTAGATGGGTTGCTACAGGGTGTTGCGCCGCAACTTCACCTGACTCCCAGCCAGTTTGTTCGTTCGCAGCGCCGCCGCGCAAATCGTTACGAGGAGACAAGACGCGATGGATTCGTTTGCCCACGCTGCGCCTATAGCGCGCTAGAGGAACAGGATGATGGTGTGTATTGTTCTTCCTGTGGGTCTCTTTGGCCCGTGGAAGATGGTATCTATGATTTTCGTGTTCGGGATTAAACCCACCTTGCCGAAACAAACGGATTGTAGTATACTAGCGTTGTGTTAGCAAGTAGAATCAATGTGCAAAGAACCCCTGTTTTCAAAAAATGGTCATACCAGTGATCTGATTTAGAGATAGATAAACGAAGAGACTCTTTATTTGTAAGAGGAATAGTTATTTCGTGCTCGGTTGAAAGATAAGGGCACAAAGTTTCATTCGAAGCCAAAGCAACCATTGCCTTTTGGCACCAGTTAAGCACAATATCTTGAAGAATGCAGGAGGACACCATGCGCGTATCTTGTTTGCAGGAAAATCTGGCGAAGGGCGTGGCTATTGTAGGCAGGGCTGTGGCTAGTCGGAGTACGTTACCTGTCCTAGAGAATATTTATGTGGGCACGGATGATGGACGGCTGAAGCTTGCGGCGACAAACCTGGAAATTGGCATTACTTGTTGGATTGGCGCACAGGTTGAGGAAGAGGGCGAGATATCTGTGCCTGCTCGTGTTGTTACCGATTTGGTCAATTCGTCTCCACCGGAACGGATAGACATGGCCTTAGACGTGCGTACCCAGACATTGCAAATTCACTGTGCCCAGTTTCAGGCCCAACTAAAGGGAATTGACGCCAGCGATTTTCCGATTATTCCCACGGCAGAGCAAGACAAGGCGATTCACGTTGTGCCGGACACGTTACGCGAGATGATTTCGCAGGTGACGTTTGCTGCGGCAACGGACGAAACCCGGCCGATTCTTACCGGCGTTTTGACAGAGTTTGAAGGGGCGAACTTGACCATGGCTTCGGCGGATGGGTTTCGCATTTCCGTACGCAAAGCTTCTTTGCCAGAAGAAGTGCCTGAAAGCCTTCGCGTGATCATCCCTGCCCGAGCATTGCAGGAAGTAGCACGTATTATGGGAGACCAGGAGGATCCGGTAGAGGTTTTGGTAACCCAGAAGCGGAACCAGGTGTTATTTCACATGCAGAATATAGATCTGGTATCGCAGCTTATCGAGGGAAACTTCCCTGACTACCGGCAGATATTGCCGTCCAGTCATGTCACGCGCACGGTAGTGGATACGGGGGAGTTCCTTCGGGCCATCCGACGCGCGCGAATCTTTGCCCGCGACGCCGCAAATATGGTCCGTCTGCAGATTTCCGGTGAGAGTGCAGAAGGGCCGGCACGTGTCCGCATCGTGGCCGAAGCGGCCGAGTTGGGGGACAACGTCGAGGAGATCGGTGCGAGCGTAGAGGGGGGGGACATCGAGATTGCTTTCAACGTCCGTTACCTGATTGACGTCCTTGGCGTTTTGAATTCGGCGCAGACAATCATCGAAACCACGGATGCAACCAGCCGAGGGGTGATCCGCCCGGCGAGCAATGATGACTTCACGCACGTTATTATGCCTATGCACATCGGTCAAAGATGAAAGCAACCTCGTCTGAATGTTTCACGTGAAACATTCAGACGAGTCGCTCATCACATGAATCGCGAACCCCGCAGGCCCGGCACCGGCGGGGTTCGTTGTGACTGATCTCCACATATTGAGCCGACCGATCCCGCCGAATGGCAGAAACGCTGTCCAGCACTGCTTTCCGAAGGGCCGGCGTATAATCCACCCGAAAGACGCCGTTCGCGTACTTCAACAGCCCGTGTGATGGCGCGCGGCCCACCACTTCTTCCACGAGCAGACAGTAGGCCCCCAGTTGCAGCATGTCCCCGGCGTATGGCCGATCCGCCCGGCGCCCCGGCTTGACCTCCACGGGAATCGTTTCTCTCCGCTGGCGCACCAGATAATCGGGTCTGCCGGTCAAGCGATGGCGGTGCGAAAAGAGTGGACGTGCCGGTGCGGCCCAGCCGCTTTCATCCACGGAAACCACGCGGCCCGTGGGCAAACCCGTCCCTCTGCGCATTGTGCCTGCCCGGCGGAGCAGCCAGATGCCGGCGAGTAACAGAGCAAACCCCAGAGCCAGCAACCCGGTCACACTATCCTCCCATCCAGGAACGTAAGATGGCCAGCCCAATGAAAAGTAGGGCCAGAACAATCAATGTCCAGGCAATTTTGCCGACCCAGACGGCTGTGGAGACTTGCCGGGCGTGACGGTGATGCCGCCGCGTGCCTTCTCTCATCAATTCCTGGTGTGTGGATTGTACGCCACGTACGTTCCGCAGCCACCAGGAACGCGCGCAGTAGGCATACTCTCCAATCTCGCTGGCGCGTACGACGCGCAGGGAGGAAATCAAATCGTCATCAGCCACTCGAGTCATTGCCCTCAATCTGTGTACACAAAAGCTCTGTTCCGCCCGCAGCACGAACACTGGCCGGCGATCACGCCTTCGTCGAAGAATCCCGGCAGGCCCTCGTCCCTTTCAATCCGTTCACATTCGGCGACCAGAAAATATGCGTTTCCACATTCGCAGATCGGTTTCTCCTCGCGCACAGGGTGCCTGTGTTTTCCCGTAAAGCAGAATACCCGTTCCTCTGACTTGCATGTCTGGCAACGCGCAAAGATCATCCCCTTGAAATTGCCCTCCTCGGAGCCGGAGTGGTGTTCAATGGTCAATTCGAGAGGAACCATCCCGCACGTAGGGCATCCAAATGGCGTAAACACGTGAATGTCATTCGGATACTGGTCGGCGGCAATGCAGTTCTTGGCGAACGTTTCCAGGCCTGCTAAGGCATATCGTTCTTTGCGATTCATGTTTCAACCGGTCATAGCGATGGAACAGATTTTCAGTTTCTCCTACCATTGTATACTATCTTCCGAAGATGGACAAACGGGTGCCCGTCATTTTTTTGCGCGGCAATTCTCTTAAATGAACCACGAAGGCACGAAGGCACAAAGAACAACCAGGTTGAATGTTTCGACCTGGACACTGGCGTTTTCGTTTTTGCCACGGATGGTCACGGGTTTTCATGGAAAAATCAGCAAGCATAGATGGAAGTCTGTGGAAATCCGTGCAATCTGTGGCT
>CAZFFM010000099.1:0-11203 GCA_964517425.1 uncultured Ardenticatenales bacterium
CAAGCATAGATGAAAATCTGTGGAAATCCGTGCAATCTGTGGCTGAAAATGCCGTGTTATACGGGCAACTTGTATGCTTCGTGTCTTTGTGCCTTGGTGGTAAGGGCAGGGCGTGAATGATTGCAGACGCAATACTTTGACCAGGCCCAAAAGAACCCAGATATTTGACAAATGGCGGGGGGTATGTTACCATAAACCGCTTGTGCCCGTACACCCGTTCCCCTCGATTTGGTTCTCCTTCCTTGGGCGAAGAGGGTCGGGCGGGGGCAATGTCGCTGTTTTGACAACCGTACTAACGAGTAATCTGGATAAGTGAACGATGCGTACCGTTTTATGGGACCACGGCGTGGTCAGGATGATCGATCAGCGGTTGCTGCCGCATAAACTTGAGGTGGTGGGATTCACCAATTACCGCGAGGTGGCTCGCGCAATCACCGAGATGTATATCCGGGGAGCGCCGGCCATCGGCGCGGCGGCCGGATTCGGCATGGCCCTGGCCGCGCAGCAGAGCCAGGCGACAACTCCCACACAACTGCGCGCCGACCTGACCGAAGCCGCCGGCGTGCTGCTGGTCGCCCGACCCACAGCCGTCAACCTGCGCTGGGGCATCGAACGCATGTTGGCGACTGCAGACAGGCTGCTCCCTCAGGGCGTTCAAACTGCCCAAGCAGGCCTCATCGCCGAGGCCCAGCAGATCGCGGACGAGGATGTAGCCATCAACCAGCGTATGGGGGCCTACGGAGCCACGCTCATCGCCGACGGTGACACGATACTCCACCACTGCAACACCGGCGGACTGGCCACCGTTGATTGGGGCACGGCACTGGGCACCATCCGCTCGGCACACGAGCAGGGCAAGAAGATTCATGTCCTGGTGGACGAAACCCGGCCGCGCCTGCAGGGCGCACATCTGACTACGTGGGAACTCCAGCAATGGGGCATCCCCCACACGCTCATTGCCGACAACGCCGCTGGCTACTTCATGGCCGCCGGCAAGGTGAACCTGGTGACAGTCGGTGCCGACCGCGTCGCTGCCAACGGCGACGTGGTCAACAAGATCGGCACGTATAAATTGGCGTGCGTGGCGCAGGATAACAACGTCCCCTTCTACTGCGTGGCCCCAACCTCAACCGTGGACTTGCGCACCCCTTCCGGAGACGAAATACCCATCGAGGAACGCGACCCCAACGAGGTACTCTACGTGGATGGCGTACGCATTGCTCCAGAGGGCGTGCAGGCCGCCAACCCGGCCTTCGACGTTACCCCCAACCGTTTGGTTACAGCGATCGTTACTGAAAAGGGCATCGTCTATCCGCCATTTGTCGAGAACTTGGCCAAGGTAGTGAACTCATGAGCGCCGTTTGCCCCGCCCATCCCCAGGAGGCACCCGATTCGTAATACACCATGCTGCCCGGCGGCAAGACTCTGTTCCACCGGTCACCATAGGCAACCTAAGACCAGAACCAATGTGCTCGCTTGCAAAGCATTGTGCCACGACGCTGTGCGTAATCAAGAATGTCAAGTGGGTATCGAACAAGGAGACAGATGAGTAAGATGAGTATTTTAGTGGTAGGCTCCGTAGCACTCGATTCGGTGCAGACGCCTTTTGGAAAAGTGGACAATGCGCTGGGCGGATCGGCTACATATTTCTCGGTGGCCGCCAGCCTATATGCCCCGGTGCGTGTCGTTGGCGTCGTGGGTACAGACTTCTCCCCGGCGCACGTGGACTTTCTCCACAGCCGAAACGTCGACCTGGCCGGCCTGCAAACTGTCGAAGGGCAGACCTTCCGCTGGTCGGGCCGCTATGGACACGACCTGAATACAGCCGAAACGCTGGAAACCCGGCTGAATGTCTTTGCCACCTTTCGGCCCCAACTGCCGCCATCCTACCGCCAAACGCCGCTTGTGTTCCTGGCAAACATTGATCCTGATCTGCAGCTTGACGTACTGCGACAGATACAGAATCCCCGCCTGGTGGCCCTGGACACGATGAACTACTGGATCAAAGGGAAGAGGGATTCCCTGACAGAAGTGCTGCGCAAGGTGGATATCGTCTTGATCAACGAGGCAGAAGCGCGCCAGTATGCCGGAACTTCCAATCTCTTGCAGGCGACGAACGAAATCCTGGACCTCGGGCCACGGGCGGTGGTCGTCAAGAAAGGAGAATATGGGGCCGCGCTCTATAGCAAAGAGAACTCATCGGCCCTGTCCTTCTTTTTTGCTCCCGCCTACCCCCTGGCTGAAATCAAAGACCCCACCGGCGCAGGCGACACATTTGCCGGAGGCTTCCTCGGATACCTCGCAAAGACCGGGGCGGTGGACGCCCCGGCCATTCGCCGGGCGATCGTTCATGGCAGCGTCATCGCTTCGTTTACGGTGGAAGATTTCAGCATAGGCCGTCTGCGCAACCTGACCTGGCCGGAAGTTGCCGGCCGCTATGAAGAGTTCAAGCGGTTTACCTATTTTGAGAAAGTGGAGGATTGAATGTCAACGCACGACTATGATGTAAAAGACCTTGCCCTCGCCGACAAAGGGCGAGACCGTATCGAATGGGCTGCCCAGGAAATGCCGGTGACCCGGCTGATCCGCGAGCGGTTCGAACGTGAAACGCCGCTTGCCGGACTGCGCCTTTCGGCTTGCCTGCACGTTACCACAGAAACGGCCAACCTGGTGAAGACCTTGGCCGCAGGCGGGGCCGATGTCGTCCTTTGCGCCTCGAATCCTCTTTCCACGCAGGACGATGTGGCCGCTTCACTGGTCGTACACGAAGAGATTCCCGTGTACGCTATAAAGGGCGAGGACAACGACACGTACTATCGCCATCTTCACGCCGCGCTGGACCACAAACCGCAAATCACGATGGATGATGGGGCGGACCTGGTCTCTACGATCCACCAGGATCGTACGGAATTACTCGGTGATATGGTCGGAGGCACGGAGGAGACCACGACCGGCGTAATCCGCCTGCGGGCCATGGCTGCCGATGGAGCGCTGCGCTTTCCCGTCGTCGCCGTGAACGATGCGATGACCAAACACCTCTTTGACAATCGCTATGGCACGGGCCAGTCTACGCTCGACGGCATTATTCGCGCGACCAACGTGCTGCTGGCCGGAAAAATCATGGTGGTGGCCGGATACGGCTGGTGCAGTCGCGGCATCGCCATGCGCGCAAACGGCATGGGCGCCAACGTGATCGTCACCGAAGTGGACCCGCTGAAGGCGCTTGAAGCGCACATGGACGGCTTCCGCGTCATGCCCATGATGGAGGCGGCTCCCATCGGCGATATTTTCGTCAGCGCAACCGGCGACATCCACATCTTTGATAAACACCACATGGAGGTCATGAAGGATGGCGCGATCATTGCCAACTCTGGACACTTCAATGTGGAGATCAACATTCCTGCGCTGGAAGCGATGGCCGTCAAGGTGCGGCGGGTACGCGAATTCGTGGACCAGTACACGCTGGCCGACGGACGGAGGCTGCACCTCTTGGGAGAAGGCCGCCTGGTCAATTTGGCCGCTGCCGAAGGACACCCTGCCGCGGTCATGGACATGAGCTTCGCAAACCAGGCCCTCAGTGCGGAGTATATGCTCCGCGAAGGAAAGAATCTCGAACGCAAAGTCTACGGCGTCCCCGCTGACATTGATGCAGCCATCGCCCAACTGAAGCTCGAAGCGATGGGCATTTCCATTGACGCACTGACCGCAGAACAGGAAAAATATCTGGCTTCCTGGAAAACCGGCACGTGATCGAAGAGGAAGGGCCGGTGACAGAAGACCTGGGCTGGAAGCGCTGGATGACCGACTACAATGAAGGACTGGGGTTGGTCTACGAACGCCTGGTACTCAACGACTACCTGGACCAGTTGGTGGACCGGTACGAAACGAGGGAGGTGCTGGAGGCCCCCCTCTACGGCATGGCCGGCGTGTCGGGCATCAACAGTGTCCGCTTGGCCCAACGCGGCTGTCGCGTCACCCTGGTGGATGATAACGCCGAGCGCCTCGGGGACGTTGAGCGTGTCTGGGGCGAACTGAGTCTGTCCGCTTCATTCGTCCACCAATCGCCGGTGACGACGCTCCCTTTTCCTGATGGCAGCTTCGACCTGGTGTGGAATTGGGCCGCTCTCTGGTACCTGCGCGATCCGGCGACGCTGGTGCGGGAAATGATCCGCACCTCGCGCCGGCTGGTCTTCATCGCTATGCCCAATCGCCTTCAGGTTGGCTATCTCCTGCGCCGCTACGTGCTGGAACGCGACTTCGTCAATCGGGTGGACGAAAGCTGGGCAGACATCGGTCGCGTTCGCGGAATCCTGCGTGGCGCCGGCGTCTCCATCATCGAAGAAGGGGTCATGGATGTGCCCCCCTGGCCCGACACGGTGATGCCGGCAACGGAAGTGCTGAGCCGTCTGGGGATCCGTTCGGCCCGGCTGAACGAAAAATTCTCCGGGGACGATTGGCAGTGGAGCACCATGGACTACTACCTGGGCAAACGTCCGGAGTTGCGCCAACAGATCGAGCGCTACGCTTTTCTCGATCGAGCGCAGTGGCCGTGGCAAATCAAAGCGCTCTGGGCACATCATCGCTATCTGTTGGGTGGGGTCACGTGAGTCACACTGCTTTCTTTGACGAGGCGAAGATATTCGTAAAAGCCGGCGATGGCGGCAACGGCGTGATCGCCTTTCGCCGCGAAAAGTTCGTGCCCCTGGGCGGGCCGGCCGGCGGCAACGGTGGCCGGGGCGGCAACGTATATCTGCGAGTCAACAGCCAACTGAACACGCTGGTTCCCTTCCGGCGCAACCGCCATTTTCGCGCCACGCGCGGCACGCACGGCTCGGGGGCTAAAAAACATGGTCGATCGGGCGAAGACCTGTACATAGACATACCGCCCGGCACTATTGTCCGCGACGCAGAGACGGCCGAATTTCTCGCCGATCTGGTCACGCCGGGTGAAACATTGCCGGTGGCCGCCGGCGGTCGGGGCGGTCGGGGAAACGCCACCTTCGCTTCTTCCGCAAACCAGGCTCCGCGCATCGCGGAAAATGGGACGCCGGGCGAGGAGCGTTGGCTCACGCTGGAACTGAAGCTGATCGCCGATGTCGGTTTGATTGGGATGCCCAACGCTGGAAAATCTACGTTGATTTCGGTAGTTAGCGCGGCCCGGCCAAAGATCGCCGACTACCCCTTCACAACCTTGCAGCCGCACCTGGGCGTTGTGGAGGCCGACGGCTATCGCACATTTGTGCTGGCCGATATTCCGGGACTCATTCCTGGAGCCCACGAGGGGAAGGGACTGGGTATCCAGTTTCTTCGCCACGTCGAACGTTGTCGGATGTTGGTCCATCTGCTGGACGGAGCTTCCGAGCACCCTCTGGAAGACTTCGACGCGATCAACCACGAGTTGGAGGCGACCGGCAGTGACCTGGCCAAAAAATCGCAGCTTGTCGTCCTCAACAAGATGGACCTTAGCGGCGCGCGAGAAGCGTGGCCTGCGATTCAAAAGCGCCTCCGCGCGCGCGGTTATCCGTGCCTGGCCATCTCGGCGATTACCCACGAAGGCGTGACGGGGCTGGTCGGACAGGTTTCCGCAATGCTCGATGCGCTTCCCCCTCCGGAGCTTCCGCAAGAAACCGTCAAAGTGTTCCGGCCGGTCGAGTCGGAAAGCGACTTTGCCATTCATCGTGACGACGATGGTGCGTGGGTCGTCAGCGGCGTGAAAGTAGAGCAACTGGTAGCCATCACCCGCTGGGACGAGTACGAAGCCGTGCAACACTTCCAGCGACAACTGCGCGCCCTGGGAATCAACAAGGCTTTGGAGAAGGCCGGCATCGCTCTCGGAGACACTGTGCGCATCGGCGATGCAGAGATGGAATGGTCATAGCACAAGAAGATGAAGCGCGTCGGCATATTGGGCGGCACATTCGATCCCATCCACATCGGCCACCTGTTCATTGCTGAAGAGGTACATGCAACGCTGAAGTTGGAAAAAGTCTATTTTGTGCCGGCCGGCGAGCCGCCGCACAAGCTGGACGAGCAAGTCACGCCGATTCGCCACCGCGTGGCCATGGTGAAGGCGGCAATCGCGGACAATGCGCACTTCGCCCTTTCGCTGATCGATGCCAACCGTCGAGGCCCCTCGTACAGCATAGACATGGTGCGTCTTTTTCGTCAAACCGGCCAGGGCGATTGCAAGGTCTATTTCATCATGGGCATAGACTCGTTGCTGGATCTGCCCCACTGGCACCGCCCGGAAGTCTTGATGCGTCTCTGTGAGCTTGTGGTAGTAACCAGGCCCGGCTATCGCCAGAATCTGGAAGACCTGGGTCGGGCGCTCCCCGGCCTGGGAGAACGTGTCCAGTTCATTCACTCGCCTGGCATGGACGTCTCGTCGTCGGATATCCAACGACGTGTACACAATGGACAACCGATTCGTTACCTCGTTCCAACCGGGGTCGAGCAATACATACATGAACATGACTTGTACAAAGGTTCAGGAGGAGAAAAATGATCTCGGCAAATGATTTGCGCAAGGGGACAGTCGTTGAAATGGATGGGAATCTGTTTCGTTGTTTGGATTACCAGCACTCCTATGTGGGCAGGGGGAGCGCAAATGTGAAGGTGCGCATGCGCAACCTGCGCACCGGTGCGACAATAGACCGCTCATTCACGCCGGAAACTCGTCTGCAAGATGTGCGCCTGGAAGCGCGCGAGGTGCAGTATCTTTATGCCGACGGCGATCTCTACTATTTCATGGATACGGAGACGTATGAGCAACCGGCGCTTTCTGCGCAGGCATTGGGTGATACCACACAATTCCTGAAAGACAATCAAACATTGAAGATTGCCTTCTACGAAGAGGAGGCCATCGAAGTTGAATTGCCGACTACCGTAGATTTGAAAGTGACATACACCGAACCGGGCGTGAAGGGGGATACCGCAACCGGCGCTACGAAACCGGCCACGACAGAGACCGGCCTTGTGGTGAATGTCCCGCTTTTCGTTGCCGAAGGAGACGTGATCCGCGTAGACACGCGCTCAGGCGAATACCTGACCCGCGTCTAGCAGGCTGTCGGAGAGGCCTGTCTTTTCTTATTAGGACACAGATTTGCAGGATAAACACAGATTTTTCGTTACTGCTCAGGCCGCCTTGCCGTGACGGGCCTTGCCTGAGCAGTAACGATTTTTCAATAATGTTGCCTGAACATCTGTGTGCTTCTGTGAGAATCTGTGTCCCATGATTCTTTCTCCGATAAGCGCCTAGGATAAATGTGGGCGCCGGCGGGTTGGGCAAGGCCTACTTTGGCAGCGCGTACCGTTCCCTGATGATGGCCCGGCCGGCGGGGCCGGTAACCCAGCGTAGGAAGCTGCCGACCTCGCCCTGCGGCGCTTTTCCGCTGACGAGCAGGAGCGGGCGGGTCAGGAGGTAGGTTCCGTCCCCCACGGTGGCGGGCGTCGGGTATACCCCGTCGAGGGCCAGGCTCTTGACGTTCCCGCCGGCCAGCCCCATCGAGAGGTAGCCGATAGCCCCCTGATGTTGCGCCACAAACTGGGCCATAGCCTCGCTTGTGGGCATGACGATGGCATTCAACGTAGGTTCGGTGCCGTGCAACGCCAGAGACTCGAAAACCGTGCGCGTTGCGGCACCATCTTCCCGGCTGACGATCTGCACATCTTCTGGGCCATCCCAGCCGACATCGGCCCAGCGAAGTATTTCGCCGGTCACCAGAGCGCGTACTTGCTCGTTGCGCAGCCCCTCCAGCCGGTTTTGCGGGTTGACGATGATGGCGATGCCGTCACGGGCGATGGCCGTGCTCCAGAGGCGACGCCGTCCGGTGGCCGGATCAAACGTCTCGTCCGGGGTCAGTTCACGCGCCACCATGCCCAAGTCTGCGGTGCCCTGTTGGGCCATGGCCAGCCCCCGTGCGCTGCCCTGTGCTCCTACGCTGAACGTCACGTGCGGGTGCGTTTGGTGATATTCCTCGGACAAAGATTGCAGGAGGGGAGCCATCGTCGTTGAGCCGGTGATGGTCAGATGCACCGGTTGGGGCGGCTCAACACCGCCACATGCGCTGAGCCACAAAATGAGCGACCCCAAGAGTGCGGCAGTGATCCCCTTCATGGCGAATTATCGCCAGCCGGCAAGGGCGATGAGCAGGGTAGCAGCGCCGGCTATCCAGCAGTAGAATGCGAAGACGGTCAGGCTATTCCTCTGGAGGTAGCGAAGCAGCCAGGCGATGCAGACGAAGCCGGTGATCGCCGCGGCCAGAAAACCGGCGATCAGGAGAGGCACGGGTGTGGCGACTCCTTCTCCGTGCAGCAGATGGACCAGTTGCAGCAAGCCGGCGCCGAAGACGATGGGCGTCATGAGCAGGAAGCTAAAGCGGGCCGCCGGCTCGCGTTCCATGTTTCGCAGCAGTCCCATGCCCATCGTCGAACCGGATCGCGAGATGCCCGGGGTGACGGCGATGGCCTGGGCGATGCCAATCAGCAATGCGTCGAGCCAGCCAAGTTCGGCCATATTCCGCTGCCGGCGTCCAAGTTTTTCGCTGCCAAAAAGAATCAGGCCGGTGATGATCCAGAAGACGGCGACCCAGTGTGGCTGGCTAAACAGCGACTCGAACACATCTTGCAAGAGAACGCCGGCCAGGGCTGCCGGAATTGTGCCCAGGATGATCAGCCAGGCCAGTTTTCGCTGGGGATCGCCATCCAGGCTGCGCTCCCGGAGGCTGTCCAGCCAGGCAATAGCCAACCCCAGCAGGTCGCGCCAAAAGTAGAGCACGACGGCCAGCAGCGTGCCCCAGTGAACCATCGTATCAAACGTAAGGCCCGGCGACGGCCAGCCTAACAGCCAGGGAAAAACGACGAGGTGACCGGAACTGGAGACGGGGAGAAACTCGGTTGCGCCTTGCAGTATTCCCAGGAAGATTGCTTGGATCATTGTCATAAGTAGTGGCCTCGGATAGAGTATTCTCCGGCCGCTAATTGACAAATGAAGCCGGAACAGGTATCATATCAGTTGCGATGTCTTGCTGGACGCCTCGTTCTCAGGCGATGCCGCACGTGCTGCAGGATGACGGGCTGCCACAAGTTGCACACCCACTGCTCCCGCCGGAAAGGGATTGTGTGCCGCCCAATTCGTCCAGGGCGTGCGCGGCAAACAGCGAGATCGCTCGAATGGTGTTTTGGCCGTGGCAGTGTGTGCATTCGATGGGGGCATCTGCCTGGCTCATGGGACGAAGTGTGTCAAATGTAACTTGACAATCGTGACAAGTGTATTCGTACAGTGGCATCTTTTGCGCTTTCCTTTTAACCGTTGGTGGCCTTGGGGTAAAAGCCACACGCACTCTGTCCCCGTCTTGGGGACGTCTCAAGCGGGAGTCACCCTGTCAATTCGTCCTCGGGGACGAGGACGGGGAGCTTCCTCACCCCATGACCATTTCTTGCCACGCATTCTAGCGCAGATCGGGAGTTTTTGCAAATCGGGATCGTAGAGATAAGGAGGAAAAAACAGATGGCCGAAATTACCGGAGTATTCACTTGCCGGCTGAAACCGGGAGCGAACGCTGACGCGTTCGAACAATTCATGCGGACCGAATTGCTCCCTGCCTATCGAAACTTGTCAGGCTGCTTGACGGCCAATCTCTTGCATGCCAGCAAAGGCAGCACGCCGGACGAATACATTTCCATCTCTCTCTGGGAGAGCATAGAAGCGAACGACGCAGTCTTCGGCCCGGACGGGCAACTCCCGCCGGCGTATGTCGCAGCACAAGACAAGCTATATGAGTTTGTCGCCGACGCGAAGTGGGTGGGCTACTCGCCTTGCTGACCGGCACGCAAGGTGACCATCTTCGTCCGACAAACTATCCGATCTTACGCCTTTCCTGGGCCTTTTTGGCGATTCTTGTCATTAGCGTGGCCTGGCTGTACGTGCCTGTGGCAAATGGCGCCGGCCCAGACCCAACGGCAGAGTCCATTCCCTATTCACACCAGGAAGTACTCCGCCTCATCGCCGGGAAGCCGCTGGAGATGCCCCGCAGACGGATCATCACCTACACTGTCCAGCAGGGTGACATGCTCTCTTCCATCGCCGCGCACTTCGATCTCGATGTGGAGACGTTGCGTTGGTCCAACGAAGAATTGGCCCACAATCCCGATCGCATCTATCCGGGCCAAGACCTGACGATTCTTCCTCTCCGTGGCGCATATCATCACGTCGCTGAAAGCGAAACGCTGGAGGGCATTGCCAAGAGCTATGGTGTGCCGCCAGAAACGATCATCTCCTTTCCGTTGAATCATGTTACACCGGATCGCACGTTGCGGGCCGGCCAAGCTTTGGTGATCCCTGGGGGCAGACGACATTTCCATTTGGCCAAACCGTCTCTTTCTGCGGAGAGTCCGTTTGCATGGCCTCTGGTAGGGCGCATTACGCAGAAATTCAGCGCCGACCACCGGGCCATTGACATCGCCGGTCCCTATGGCGTGACTGTGTATGCCGCGCGGGCCGGAAAGGTGGTACACGTAGGATGGGCCCCCACCGGTTACGGTTACACCGTGATCATCGATCATGGCAGCGGGCTGCGTTCGTTGTATAGCCACCTCAAGGGAGAATGGGTCCATCTGGGCGACCGCGTGCGCCGGGGCGACATCATCGGCGCGCTGGGCAGCACGGGCAACTCCAGCGGCCCTCACCTGCATTTTGAAATCCGCAAGGGGGGACAGCGCGTGGACCCCCTGCCTTACCTGCCGGCCGGAGGCCCGCTGTGAAGGCTGCGCACATTTGACGGACGTGATGAGCGCCGCAGGGGGCACGACATGACCCAAACTTACACCCGCACGGGGGACGCCGGCGAAACCGGTCTGTTCGGCGGTGTGCGTGTACCCAAGAATTCCATTCGCGTGGAAACATACGGCACGCTGGACGAATTGAACGCCTTGCTCGGTGTAGCTCGCGCCCACAGCGAGGATGAGGAAGTTGCCGGCGTCATCCATTGCATCCAGATGGATTTGTTCACCGTCGGCGCAGACCTGGCCACACCCTCCGGCACCCAATCGAAAGGGGAGATTGTGGTGCCTCGCATGCCTACCGAGTGGATTGACGGCCTGGAGAAAACGATTGACCGCATGGAAGCAGAGCTGGCCCCCCTGCGCGTTTTTATGGTTCTCTTCAGATTAGTGGGGAAAACTAATGGACTAAAGTTGGCACTTG
>CAZFFM010000100.1:0-11199 GCA_964517425.1 uncultured Ardenticatenales bacterium
CCACGCCCCACGGATCCGTTCTACGGGGCAGCCAGCAAAAGCCTGTTCTGGACCGAATCGATCTCCAGACCGAACGGCGAAACGGCTCCGATAGTCTTGAGATGGGCAACGGAATCGCCGGTGTGTGTGTCCAGCGTCCACCAGAATCTGGTACCTACGGCAAACAATGGGTTTCCCGATGAATTCATGGTCAAGGCCAACATGGGGTCCATAGGAGCGGCCCGAGAGCCTTGCCAGGTGAACAATCGTCGCTTTGTGCCCACATCGTAGGCAACAACCGCCCCGTCGCGAGGAGTGATGGCGTATGCAACGTAGAGCCGGCGCGCCGGGGCGAATAACGCCATGCCTTGCGGCAATCCAATCCCCCCTACGAGCCAGGTCTCCAGAAGGGCTCCCGCATCACTGACGATTGCGACAGTACCCTCACCCGTTACGGCTACATAGAGTTCGGCGCGCAGGTCGTTGAAGGCCAGAGTACTTGGCGCTTCACCAACTTGCACACGTGCTATTATACCATAATTGTGCGGATTGACCAACGCGACCCGTCCCGCCTTGCTCTCGGCGACCCACAGGCCGCGGCCGCCCATGGCAAGTCCCGCTGGGCCAGCCAGCCCCCTCACCCGCGCGACCACGTCGCCGTTTGTTACGTCAACCACCAGCACGCTGCCGGCACCCGCATCGCTGACATACGTCGTCGTGCCATCATCACTGACGACCAGGTCGCGCAAATCGGTGCCCAAGGGGAAGCGTTGCAGCGTTTTGCCAGATACGAGCAAGTCGGTGCGGCTGATCCCCAGCAATGTGCCGTTACGCGGGTTGCAAGCCAACGCACGGAGGCCCGCCAGCCTCTGGATGGTCACGGGCTGTTCGGAGACTGCCGGTGTTGCCGTTACACACGATTCACCCCAGCGGCCGGCCACTTGCATGATATCTGCCACGTCAATCTGGCCATTTCCGTTGAAATCGTAGGCCTGTACAAAATTGGCGTCACCGGCCTGTGCGCCCCAGTTCGCAGCCACGACCATAATATCGGTCACATCTATCGTGCCATCATGATTGAAATCAAACGAAGAGCAGGCGGGTAGCGCGACTGGCGTCGGGGTCACGGTCGGCGAAGGAGTCGCGGTGACGGTTGGGGTTCCCGTGGGCGTGGGGGTCGCGGATGATGTGGGTGTGGCGGTCGGCGTCGGCGAGGCTACGGTGACCGGGGCTGTGTTCCCCGTGCCCGCGACGGCACTGTTCGACGCTGTCGCATCCACCTGGCTGTAGTACGTCCTGGGCGCAAGTGCAGCGCGCGCCCGAAAGGTGATCGTCAGGTCGGTCGGCAACGCCTTCGCCGATTTGCCGAGCGCGGCGAGCGCATCGTATTGCTGGTGGTGTGCTCCTGAAGGGTAGAGCCAGTCGAAGGCCGACCAATTGTTGTGCGGGTCTACCAGTTCGAAGGGAGTGACGCCCAAGACTTCCGGCCAGACCTTCCAGTAATCGCGGAAGGCGCGTACCATGAAATCGGCCCGGTTGCTCTCGTTGATCGGCGGGTAGCCCTCGAAGCCGAAAACGTTGCTGCCGAGATTGTGCCCGGTCTCGGTGAGCAAGACGTGCAGCCCGGGCCGGCCGTGTTCGGCCAGGCGCTCCAGCTCCAGAAGGTAGGTGTCGATGGTCGCCACTGTGTAGGTTGCCGTCCCGTCATGGATGTTGTATTCCGGTGGATGGTTGGCCGGATAGGGGTGGGAGGCCCACACATCGAACGATTCCAGCGCGCCGGGGACGGCTGCCATCCCGTCGATAAAATCAAGATGGTTGATGTTGCCCCCTGGAGCCAGCCCTCCGTTGAGGATGACGATGCGCGGATCGCCCAGCGCGCGGATAGACTGGCTGACGTCCAGCAGAAAGTGTGCATATTCCCACGGGTTTGGCGCGTTTCCCCATTCAATATTTAGATTCGGTTCGTTCCAGATTTCAACGAAGAGGTTGTGCCCGTCACGACGCGGCAGGCCGGCCACAACCCGCTGGTAGGCTGCGGCAATCGTGGCATAGTTGCCGGGGCTGTCGGCCGGGGGGGAGAGCCAGGCGGTTCCCCCATACGGCCCCTGCAGTCGCACCACCGGTTGGAGGTTCAAATCGTATGCCCGGTTGACAAAGTATACCCAGCAGTCACGTGGCCCACTCGTTTTGCTATGAATTCCATAGAAAAGTTGTTTGACAAACGCGCCAGCGCCCATCAAGTCACGCGCGGCGGTCAGTTGTGCGTCAATGTGGCTGTTGTCGCAGGAGTCTTGGATGAAGGTATGGATGCCGTAGAACCAGGCGGATTGCGCTGCCCGCACGGTTGGGTGTGTCCAGGTCAGGCTGTTGCCAGATATTGCCGGATCGGAGACCGTGACCAGGCCGCCGTCCACGCGCATGGCAGACGAGCCCGGCTGGTACGAAAACCCAGCCGGAAGATGATCCGTGATCGTCAGGTTGCTGAGGTCGGTTGTGCTGTTATTGGCCAGCGAAATGGTAAACGCAACGGTTCCGCCGGGGAGTACCGTGTCCGGCTCGGCCGTTGCGGCGAGTTGAATGGCCGAGCTTGCTGCCTGGGTCAGCCCGACAACGAGAAACGCCAGGATCAACCCTTGTATGGTGGGCCTCAGATAATTGCGCATGGAAAAGAATATCCACCGCCCCGGCCCATCAGGGGAGGAGCCAGGGCGGTGGCGTATGGACAACTTACCGGTCGCGCGTGGCTTCACCCAGCGCAGCTTGCGCCGCAGCCAATCGCGCAATGGGCACACGGAACGGGGAACAACTGACGTAGTTCAGGCCGGCCCCGTGACAGAAGGCAATCGAGGCCGGGTCTCCGCCGTGCTCGCCGCAGATGCCCACCTCCAGGTCCGGGCGGACAGCGCGGCCCTCTTCTACGCAAATGTTGATCAGCCGGCCCACGCCGATGGTGTCCAGCGTCTGGAAGGGGTTCGCTGGCAGGATGCCGTCTTCCACGTACTTGAGCAGGAACTTGCCTTCGGCGTCGTCACGGGAGTAGCCGAAGCAGGTCTGGGTCAGATCGTTCGTACCGAAGGAGAAGAACTGCGCGTATTCGGCAATCTCGCCGGCGGTGAGTGCGGCACGTGGAATTTCGATCATCGTGCCGAACTTGTAATCTACCTCACGCCCCTCTTCGGCCATGACTTTCTTGGCAACTTCTTCCAGCTTGATCTGGGTTACCTTGATCTCGTTGACGTGTCCGGTGAGCGGGATCATCACCTCGGGATGCACGTCTACCCCGTCGGCGGCCACCCGGCAGGCGGCCTGGAAGATCGCACGCACCTGCATTTTGATGATGCCGGGCATGGTGATGCCCAGGCGGATGCCGCGCAGGCCGAGCATGGGGTTGGATTCTCTCATGCTCTCTACTGCTTTGAGCAGGCTTTCTTTTTCGGCCAACTCTGCCTCGTCTGCTGCCAAAAACTGACCCAGTTCTCGGCGGGTGCGCAGCTCGGTGATGCGCACCAGCAATTCATCGTGGGAGGGCAAGAATTCGTGTAACGGCGGGTCAATCAGGCGGATGATCACCGGCAGGCCGTCCATCGCGCGGAAGATGCCCTCGAAGTCGCCCCGCTGCATGGGCAACAGCTTGTCCAAATCAAGCTGTCGCTCATCTTCATTGTCGGCCAGGATCATGTGTTGTACGATGGGCAGGCGTTCCTCTTCGAAGAACATGTGCTCTGTGCGACAAAGGCCGATCCCTTCCGCGCCGAAATCGCGGGCGCGTTGGGCGTCACGCGGGTAGTCGGCGTTGGCCCAGATGCCCAAACGGCGGATGTCGTCGGCGAAGTCGAGCAACTGGCGCAGTTCGTCAGTCATCTCCGGCTCGATCATCGGCACCTCGCCCCGGATCACTTCGCCGGTAGAGCCGTTGATGGAGATAATGTCCCCTTCACAAATTGTGTTCCCGTTGGCCGTAAACTGCCGCGCGTCCAGGTCGACCTTCAGGGACTCGCAGCCGGCGACGCACGGCTTGCCCAGCCCGCGGGCCACGACGGCGGCATGGCTGGTCGCGCCGCCGCGTGCCGTGAGGATGCCGGCCGCCTGCAACATGCCGTGTACGTCGTCGGGGTTCGTCTCCGGGCGCACCAGGATCACGCTCTCGCCTTGCCTGCCCAGCTCCTCGGCCCGGTCGGCGTCGAAGATTGCCTTGCCCGATGCCGCGCCGGGAGAAGCGTTCAGTCCTTTGGCCAGGACGTCCACTTTTGCTGTGGGGTCAATGCGCCGGTGGAGAAGTTGGTCCATCTGCAGCGGGTCAATGCGCTGGATTGCTTCTTCTTTCGTGATCAGCCCTTCCTTGACCATGTCCACGGCGATCTTGACGGCAGCCTGTGCGGTGCGCTTGCCGGTGCGCGTCTGCAACATCCACAATTTGCCCCGTTCGATGGTGAATTCCATGTCCTGTACGTCGCGGTAGTTCGTTTCCAGCAACTGGCAAATGTCCAGGAATTGTCCGAAGGCTGTGGGGAGGTCGTTTTGCAGCTCGCTGATCTTGTGGGGGGTGCGAATGCCGGCGACGACATCTTCGCCCTGCGCGTTGAGCAAGTATTCGCCGTAGAGCCGTTTCTCGCCGGTCGCCGGGTTGCGGGTGAAGGCCACGCCGGTGCCGGAATCGAAGCCCATGTTGCCGTAGACCATCGTCACGATGTTGACCGCTGTGCCCAAGTCGTGCGGAATGTTATGGAAGTTGCGGTAGTCTACGGCGCGCTTGCGATTCCACGATCCGAAGACGGCCCCGATGGCCATGCGAAGTTGGTCGTAGGGGTCTTCGGGGAATGTCTGGCCGGTCTCCTCGCGGGAAATTTCCTTGAACCGCGCGGTGATCTCTTGCAGTTCCTCGGTGGTCAGGTCGGTGTCGGAAGCGTTGGGGCCGTGGCGGTCTTTGTATTCGTCCAGCACGCGCTCGAAGAGGTCGCCGTCCACATCCATGACCACTTTGCCGAACATCTGCACGAAGCGGCGATAGGCGTCGAACACGAAGCGGGCGTTGTCGGTCAGCTTGATCATGCCGGCGGCGGTGTCATCGTTCAGGCCCAGGTTGAGCACGGTGTCCATCATGCCGGGCATGGACATCCTGGCCCCGGAGCGAACGGAGACCAGTAGGGGGTTTTCGGCGTCCCCAAACTTTTTGCCGGCCTGCTCCTCAGTCTGTTGAAGTGCGGTAAGTGTTTGTTCCCACATGCCATCGGGGAATTGTTCTCCTGAATCGGAATAAGCGATACAGGCCTCGGTGGTAATCGTAAAGCCGGGCGGCACGGGAAGGCCGGCATTGCTCATCTCGGCGAGGCCGGCACCCTTGCCGCCCAGGAGATTCCGCATTTGGGCGTTCCCCTCCTCGAACATATAAACCCACTGTTTTGCTGCCATAGTATGTGATTCTCTCCTTTCTTATCATGCTGAATCGGTAATTGTGTGCTTGATGAATACTCATTCCTAACCTGGCCGAGCCAGAACCAAAAAGGCTAACCACAGATTTTACGGATTACACAGATTGAAAAACCAAGAATCATCTGAGAAATCTGTGCAATCTGTAGTTCTTTTTCTTGCCCAGAAAACAAGAATCTCGTTGATAAGGTACTGGACACTGGCGTTCTTTGTTTTTGCCACGGATGGTCGCGGATTTTCACGGAAAAATCAGAAAGAACAGCTGTAAATCTGTGGAAATCCGTACAATCTGTGGCTGAAAATGCTGTGTTATACGGTCAAAATGATTCTCGCCAGACCCCAGTAAGGTACTAATGAGGCTCAACTGAGACCTCGTGCTTTTCAGGTATCAGAGAAATCAGAGTACGAAGTGTGTTATTCACAGTCTCCGAATCGGGAAAGAATTCTCGGACGTCTTCTGACAATATCACGACCCCCTCCTCGGCCGGGAACACCTGTTCCTCAATGGTTCCATTCGTATGGTGAATCTTGACTGTATGTCCGGCACGGTATGCTTTGTAGTACTTGCCACGGACACCGCCGAAGGTGAGTTCCATGATACGTCCGCTTCCATCCGCTATCAAAGTGAAGTTGTGCAGGTACACATCCCATCACCCGGCTACCAGACATTTTCCATCTTGCATAGGCCAGAGAAGAACGGACCAACGAAGGCTTCGATCCGCCCTATTGTACCACAGCCCCCCGTTGTTGGCAACCGGAATATGTGTGTTCTTCACACTCCCAGTCGCGCCGTCACGATGACCTCTTCGCCCAGCACGTCCACGATTTTGACGGCCACGGTGTCCGCCCCGTCAATAGCCGGCAGCTCATAGACGCCACGCACGGTCTCGTGCTGCTTTGCCGGCATGTCGGCCAGTGCTGCCCGAAACGTGTGGCCGTCATACGCAGGGTCTATCATCACGGAATCTACCGTGCAACGCCCATCGGAAAGGTCAAGGGGGCTTTTCGGGGGGTGTTGCTTGAGCCATGCCCTGATCGCAGGATTTGTGTATTCATCCAGCGTGATGCGCACAGTCGGCCCGTGCCCGCTTGCCCTTGCCAGTCGCTCGACCGAGACTTTGGCCGCAGCCGGCTCACGAGGCTCGTCGTCCTCCCCATCCCCCACGCGCCACACGGTGAACGGTTCGCGGGCGATGGCATACAGCCGCTTGACCGTGGTCTGGATCGCCCTGCGGTTGACGTCGCCGGCGATCCACCGTCGCCCCAGCTTTTGCGCCACGACAGCCGTTGTGCCGGAGCCGGCGAAGCCATCCAAAACGATGTCGCCCGGGTTGGACGAGGCGCGGATGATCCGTTCGAGCAGCGCTTCCGGTTTCATCGTGGGGTATCCCACCCGCCGGATCTGCGCGGCATTGATGGCAATGTTCCACACATCGTACTCGCCGATGCCGTTCTTCCGCAGATACGTTTTGACGCGCTCGCCGCGTGGGTTTACGTTCCAGTAGAAGCGGCCATGCTCGTCTTCGTGATCGAAGCGGTCGAGCTGCTTCGGTGTGTAGGGGATCAACACATCGTGATAGTTGAACGTCCAGGTGTCCCCTTTGGTGTAGAAAAGAATGGTATCGTGCTTGCGGTTGAACTGTCGTTCGCCGTCGCCACCGCGGGGGTAAAACCAGATGATCTCGTTCCGCAGGTTCTCGGCGCCGAATACCTCGTCCATCAGGCAGCGCAGGTGGTGACTCTGCCGCCAGTCGCAGTGCAGGTAGATGCTCCCGTCCTCGGCCAGCAGATCACGAAGCAAGAGCAACCGCTCGTACATGAACTGGAGGTAGGTGTCGTCGCCCCAGGTGTCGCTGTATTGGACCTGTTTGCCCAGACTGTTCGCCCTGCCACTGAACCGGAGTACGCCGGCCCGGCCACGAAACCGCACCGTGCGCGCATAATCCATCCCCGAGGCAAAAGGGGGATCACTGTAAACCAGATTCACCTTCCCCCGGAACCCATCGGCCAGCAGATGCGCCAGGACATCTTTGTTGTCCCCATGGAAAACTCGGGACGTGTCGGTTTCGATGTTGGACTCTCGATGTTGGGTCGCGGGGTAGGCAGGCAGATAGGTTTCGATGTGTCGGGCCGGGTGAGGGGCAACAGGGCCTGGTGCCTGCTTTCCCTCCCAGTACAGCCTGGCCTGGCCCATCTCAATTTTGGATTTCAGATTTTGGATTTTGGATTGGGTGGGCGGGCCGCTTTTTTCGTGCGCCATGGATGCCTTCCGCTGGTGTGAAAATGGACGACGAGTTTTGGGTTTTGGGTTTTGGGTTTCGAGTTTTGAGTTGCGTGTTGCGTGTTGCATTTGCACGTTGGAACGTTCCCACGATCCCACGTCTTCACGTTCCACATTCTCTCTATCCCTCTCCCTCTCCCTCTCTATCTCTATCTCTCTATCTCTATCTCTATCTCTATCTCTATCTCAACCCTCTATCTCCCACCGTTCATCGTTCTAGAGTCGCTTCGCGCTCCACGACTTGTACTCTACTCTTCCTCTTCGGTCGCCGCGCCCAGCACGGCCAACACCTGTCCCTGTTTCACCGTCTGTCCGGCCTCGCAGCGGATGTCTTTGACGATGCCATCCCAGGGCGCACGCAGCTCGTTTTCCATTTTCATCGCTTCCAGGATGAGCACGCCGTCCCCCGAGGCAATCGGCTCGCCGGTCTCGACCAGCACCTTGACAACCAGGCCGGGCATGGGCGCGGTGATCTGCACTTCGCCGGCCGGGCCACGGGACTTTCCGCCCATCTTGGACAGCTTCTTGGCCCGTTCGTCTTCCACCAGCACCTCGTGCCGTTCCCCATCTACCAGCATGAACCACACATCTTCTTGGCGTTCGGCGATCACCCCATAAGAATTCTCGCCGACCAGCAGGGAGAAGGCCTCGTCCTCGATAATGGCGCGCAAGTCTACCGGCGTCGGTTCACCATCGACGATGACCTGGCCCTGTTCGTCAATCTCGATTTCAAACGTATGGTCGCCTATCGTGGTTGTGTAGTTCATCGTCGCAAGGTCTCCCTTCGTCCATGCAGTTTCCAGGGGTTCATGCCCGTGCCCCCGCCGGCCGGCCCCAATTGTACCAACGCCTTCTGCCGCCGCCGGTGCGCCAGGATCGCGGCCGCAATGGCCGCCGCCCGCACGTGCCTCTCTTGCAGATCGTGAATCAAGTTGGGATTCTGCTCCAGGAAAGCGGTGTCGAAGACGCCGCCAATGAAGTTCGTGTTGTTGAGCAGGCGCTGGTGGAAGGGGATCGTCGTCTTGATGCCCATGATGCGATATTCGCGCAACGCGCGACGCATACGCAGCAGGGCCTCGCCGCGCGTCTCCCCCCACACCAGCAATTTGGCGATCATCGAGTCGTAATACAACGAGACCTCAAACCCCTCGAAGATGCCGCTCTCCACGCGGATGCCAGCTCCGTTCGGTTCCACCAGGTTGGTCACTTTGCCGGTAGAAGGGAGAAAATTGTTGAAGGGGTCTTCGGACGAAATGCGGCATTCTATTGCCCAGCCTTTTATGGCGATATCCTCCTGCGTGTAGCGCATTTTACGGCCAGAGGCAATGCGCAACTGCTCCTTGACGATGTCTATACCGCTGACCATTTCCGTGACCGGATGTTCCACTTGCAGCCGGGTATTGACCTCCAGGAAGTAGAAGTTTCGCTCTTTGTCTACCAGGAATTCGACAGTGCCGGCGTTAGAATAGTTGGCTGCCTGCACGGCTCGCACGGCAATGGCCCCCATCTGCTCGCGCAGTTCAGGGGTCATGAAAGGGGAGGGAGCTTCTTCCAGAACCTTTTGATGACGGCGCTGGATCGAACATTCGCGTTCACCCAGGTGGATGGCGTTGCCGTGGTTATCGGCCAGGATTTGGAATTCGATGTGCCGTGCGCCCTGGATGAGGCGTTCCAGGTAGACGCGGTCGTCGCCGAAAGCCCCTTTGGCCTCGCGGCGCGCGGCCTGCAGAGCGCGGTCGAACTCGTCCGGCTCGGTCACGGCGCGCATGCCCTTGCCCCCCCCGCCGGCTGCCGCCTTGATCAGCAGCGGATAGCCAACATCCGCCGCGGCCGCACGCAGGCTGTCGTCATCCAGTTTCATTTCGCTGTCGGTGCCCGGCACGACCGGAACGCCGGCGGCTTGCATGGTACGGCGCGCTTCGACTTTGTCGCCCAAAAGGGTGATGGCCTCCGGCGGCGGCCCGATCCAGATCAAGCCGGCTTCGGCGCAGGCCCGCGCAAACTGCGCATTCTCGGCCAGGAAGCCGTAACCCGGATGAATGGCGTCTACTTTGGCCCGGACGGCCGCGTCTATGATTTTGTCCATGCGCAGGTAGCTTTCGGCGGCCTGCGGCGGGCCGATGAGGTACGCCTCGTCGGCATAGCGGACGTGCAGCGCTGTGCGGTCTGCTTCGGAGTAGACGGCCACGGTTTGCAGACCCAACTCCTGGCAAGCACGGATCACCCGCACAGCGATCTCGCCTCGATTGGCGATCAGGACTTTCTTAAACATAAATCTCCTCCCCTGCCGATTTTGGATTTTCGACTTTGGATTTTAGATTTTCGGTTGCTCAAGGCGTGATACGTAATGCGTGTTGCGTAAAATGTAAAGACGTGCAAACGCAACACGCAATACGCTCCACGTTCTCTCTATCTCTATCTCCACTCTCTATCTCCCTACTCCTCCCCTGACTACAACGGAATATTCCCATGCTTCTTCGGCGGGTTCGTATCCCGCTTGTTTTGCAACATTTCCAGCGCGCTGATCAGGCGTGTGCGGGTCATGCGCGGCTCGATCACATCATCTACGTAACCGTGGCTGGCCGCGACGTAGGGGTTAGCGAAGAGGTCGCGGTATTCGGCCACCAGCTCGGCTTTGCGGGCGACCGGGTCTTCGGCCTTGGCCAGTTCGTGACGGAAGATGATGTTCACTGCGCCGTCCGGCCCCATGACGGCAATTTCGGCATTGGGCCAGGCCAGATTGATGTCCCCACGGATGTGCTTGGAGCTCATCACGTCGTAGGCCCCGCCGTAGGCCTTGCGGGTGATCACGGTTAGTTTGGGCACGGTCGCTTCGCAATAGGCGTAGAGCAGCTTGGCCCCGTGGCGAATGATGCCGCCATGTTCCTGGGACACGCCGGGCAAGAACCCGGGCACGTCTTCGAAGGTGACGATGGGGATGTTGAAACAATCGCAGAAGCGCACAAAGCGCGCGCCTTTGGCCGAAGAGTTGATGTCCAGCACGCCGGCCAGCACGGCAGGCTGTTGGGCCACAACGCCGATGGAACGACCGTTGAGCCGCGCGAAACCGATGAGGATGCTTTGGGCATAGTGTTCCTGCACCTCGAAGAATTCGCCGTCGTCCACCACCCGGCGAATGATCTCCTTCATGTCGTACGGCCTGTTGGGGTTGTCGGGGACGAGGGTGTCCAAGTCGGCGTCCATGCGCAACGGGTCGTCGCTCGGCGTGCGGTAGGGGGGGTCTTCCATGTTATTCTGGGGAATATAGCTGAGCAGCTCGCGGATGAATTGCAGGCCTTGCTCTTCGTTGTCGGCGGCGAAGTGGGCCACGCCGCTGCGCGAGTTGTGGGTCATGGCCCCGCCCAGTTCTTCGAAGGTGACCTCCTCGTGGGTCACGGTCTTTACCACATCTGGGCCGGTGACGAACATGTAGCTGGAGTTCTTGATCATGATCGTGAAGTCGGTGATGGCCGGCGAGTAGACCGCGCCGCCGGCGCACGGCCCCATGA
>CAZFFM010000101.1:0-11059 GCA_964517425.1 uncultured Ardenticatenales bacterium
ACTCCCCACCCCCCTCAATCCCCCCTCACGAGGGGGGAAGTTTCAAGCCCTCCCCGCTCGACGCTCTACGCTCGACGCTCGACGCTCGACGCTCGACGCTCGACGCTCTACGCTCGACGCTCTACGCTCTACGCTCGACGCTCGACGCTCCACGCTCTACGCTCCACGCTCCACGCTCCCCGCTCCACGATCTTCAACACCGTGTCCACCGAGAAAGGCTTCTCCAGGAAGGGCTGGCCGGTGGCTTTCAGGAAGGCGCGGGTCGGCGGGCTGGCCGTATCGCCGGTGATGAAGACCACACGCTTGGCCTGCGCGGCGTCGTGCGCAGCCAACGTTTCGTAGAAGCTGCGTCCGTCGAGGCCGGGCATTTTCAAGTCGCAGAAGATCAGATCATAGGTCTCACTGTTCAGGCGGTTCAGGGCTTTCTCGGCCCGGTCTACCTGTCGCACATGGTGACCCTCTGTGCGCAAGACGTCGGCCAAAAACAAAGCCACCATCTCCTCGTCATCTACGATCAGGACACGGAGAGGTTCGGCTTTGACCTCCTTCGCCTGCTTCTCGTTTGTCAAAAGTTCTGCGGCCCACGATGATTTCTGCAAGGGCAGTTCCACGACAAAGCGAGTGCCCGGCCCCAGCTCCGCCGGCGATTCATGCACGGGGCTTTCCGCCCAAATGTGGCCTTTGTGTTCTTGCACAATGCCGTAGCAGATGGAAAGTCCCAAACCGGTTCCCTTACCCACCTCTTTGGTCGTGAAAAAGGGGTCGAATATCTTGCCGACCTGCTCCTCCGGTATGCCCGGCCCGTCGTCCTCCACCTCCACGCGGATGGTGTCGCCGCCAATCAGCCGGCTGCGCACGATCAGGTGTCCACGGCGGAAGGTGTCGGACATGGCCTGCTGCGCGTTGTTGATCAGGTTGAGGAACACCTGTTGCAGTTGGTACGGGTCCATGACCGTGATCGGCAGGTTCGGGTCCAGGTCCATGGACACCTCGATGTTGTTGGTGCGCAAGTGGTAAAGCCGCAGGTCCAGGGCACGCTGCAAAAGATCGTTGATGCTGGTGAGTTCCCGTTTCGGGCCGTGTTGGCGGGCGAAAGAAAGCAGGTTTTGCACGATGCGGCGTACCCGTTCTGCTTCGTGACGGATTCGCTGGACGTAGTCCATCGTCAGCTCGCGGTTATCCTGGGTCTGCTCCATGGCCAGCAGCTCGCTGAACCCGACGATCCCTTGCAGCGGATTGTTGATCTCGTGGGCCACGCCGGCGACGAGCTGGCCGATGGCCGAGAGTTTTTCGGCTTGCACCAACTGGGCCTGGGTTTCCCGCAACTTTTCGTAGGCCACGACGACCTCATCGTGGTATTGCTGGCGTTGCAAAGCGCTCCCGGCCATTTCTGCGATCGTGGCCACGATCCGTTCGTCCTGGCTGTCAAACTGGCGGGATGTCTCCGTAGCCACCATGAGTACACCGATGGTGTTGTCGCCGGCGCGCAGTGGTGCGCTAATGCCGGCCCTGGCCTGTTCCCCCACACGCTCTGCCGAAGGGGGATACGTTTCAGGGTGATGACTGAGGTCGTCCGTCACAAAGATTCGGTCTTCACGGAATATGCGGCCGGCGATGCTCCCTTGCACAGGGATATCAAGCCCTGTGAGGTTGGTCAGGATTCCACGGGCTTCCTGCACGCGCAAAATGTCCCCCGTTGGGTCGGGCAGGAATATTGCCCCCGCTTCCGCGCCGGTCACTTGGACGGTCTGGTCTACGACCGCGGCCAGCAGCTCCTGCCGGCTTGTGGTGGTACGCAAGGCCGAGGAAACCTGGAACAAAGCGTGCAGTTCGTCCGCGTGCTGCCGGGCGTTTTGGTAGAGTCGGGCGTTCTCCAGGGCGATGGCTGCCTGATTGGCAATGGCTCCCAGCAACATCTGGTGGTGCTCGTTGTACACGTTCTTCCGTTCGTAGTCTTGCAGGACAATGACGCCGATGGTCTTTTCTCTCACACGCAGAGGTGTGGCCAACAGTGAATAGCAGGGCGTTCCGATCAGGTCTATCTCGCGACGGCGGATTTCCTCGCCGATGTTTTCGGCGAGGAGGAGCGGTTTCCCTGTGCGGATGACATATTCGGTCAAGCCATTACCAAAGGGACGCGACAAAGGGTCTAATTGCTCACCGTTAATGAGGTAGATCGGAAAGTATACGGTGTTTGTCTCTTCATCATGGAGGGCTACGTACAGGTTGTCGGTGTTCGTGACCTGCGAGACGGCCTCGCGAATGCGGGAGGGGATGTCCTCAGGGTCCAGAACGCGGCTCAGGTCCAGCCCCAGGGCGTACAACGTGTCCAGCTCTGTGACCTGCCGGTTGGTCTGCTCGAAGAGACGAGCGTTGCGCAGGGCCAGCGCGGTCTGTCCAGCGATGGCCACGAGCAACGCTTCGTCCTCGGCGGTAAACGGCTCCCGTCCTTCCGCGCGGGCCAGCAGCAGGTCAGCAACCGGTTGGCCATCCACCCGCACCGGCACACCCAGGAAGGGTCCGATTGGGATGTGACCTTCGGGGAAGCCGATGCTCTTGGGGTGATCGGATACCTTCTCCTCGCGGACGACCTCGTTGTCAAAAAGGGCAACTCCGTTCACGCCGGCCAGACAGGGAGTGTCGGTCAGGCCGCAGGTTGCAGCGTCTACGCCGGCAAAGAACGAGCGGTGCCCGCCGTTGGGCAGCGGGATGTGGCTTTCGCCCCAGTCAGCGTTCAGGCATGCGCGGACCAGCTCGATGACCCGTTGCAGGACGGTGTGGGGGTCCAGACTGGTCGAAGCGATGGCCAGAACATTGCGCAACGTCTCTTCCCTGCGCAGTGCGGCCTGTTTTGCTTCGAACACTTGCGCTCGTTCGATGGCTACGCCCACCTGCCGGCCCACCGATTCCAGGAGCTGTATCTCTGCGAGGGTGAAGTGGCGTGGTTTTGAGTCGATGCCGGTCAAGCCGCCGCCTATCGTCTCGCCGACGCGAATCGGTACGGCGATGAAAGCCCCGATTTTTTCGGCACTGAGCAGCGGGCCAAGGGGGGAATCGAATTCGTCAAGGTTTTCTACAACAATGGTTGCTCTGAACCCACGTTCTCGGGGTACTGATGCGCCGATTTGTTCTACGAAAGTGTCCGTGTGCTCCCGTACGGCAACGTGCGTTACGGTACTCCGTTCATCGGTGACGAAAATGGCGCCCCGTTCCAGAGAAAGGGCCGCAAGGGCCGCGTCCAGGCTCCGTTCGAGTACCGATTGCACGTCCTGTCCAGAAGCTGCGGCGGCAATCACCTCGTTGAGTGCGGCAAGCTTCCGGCTCTGCAGGGTCATGGCCCGGTGTGTGTGGGCGTTTTGCAGCGCTACACCGACCTGGTCGGCGATCATTTGCATGACCAATTGATCGATGTCATCGAATGCTGCCGGCTGGCGGCTTTGAACGTCCAGCACGCCGGCAACGTGGTCGTGCAGCCGGAGTGGCACGGCCAGCTCGGAACGAACATCGGGCAACCCTTCGTAATGGTAATACCGTTCGTCCTGGAGCACGTCGGGCACGTTGAGCGATTCGCCGGCTTGTGTCGCCAATCCGATAATGCCCTGGCCGAGTGGCAGGCGAATCCCGACCGGCGGATCGCCGGTGTATCCCCCGCGACCGGCCTTGAATTCCATTTTATTGCCCACGCGCATGAAGATGTTGACGTTATAGAGGTTGAATTGCTCCTGGATGAGGGTCACCACCCGTCCCAGCAAAGCAGGTTCATCCAGGATGGCGCTGATTTCCCGGCCCACTTCAGCCGCCAGGCGGACCTGTTCTTCGCGGCGGGTGGCCCTGGTGTAGAGGTCGGCATTTTGAATTCTCATCGCTGCTTGGCTGGCCACCGTCAGCAGTATCTCTGCGTCGGCCTGCCGGTAGGCGTGGGGAAGCGGGCTTTGCAGCAACAATACCCCCAGCGGCTTGTTTTGGCTGAACATGGGGGCATAGATCGCCGAGCGGGGTGGTGCGCCTGGGCCGACGGCTTCCATTCTCTGTCCCCTTGGCCCCTCAAGATCGGGAGCGGTAAGCAGGTCGGCGATGATCAGCGGCTGCCCGCTTTGCAGCACCTGGCTCAGAGGGGGGAAATCGGCGGGCCGGGGCGGGAAAGTCTCCGGCGCGACCGGCTCTCCCTCGGACATGGCGAAGGCACAGGTGAATACGCGGGTTTCACCGTTGAACCGGGCCACGGCAAAGTTCGTACAGTCCAGGTGTTGGCGCAGGCAATCGTACAGGGTTCGATATATCGTGGGCAGATCGAGTGTTTCGCTCAAAGCCTGGTTCAACTGTTGGTGGATGGCACGTGCCACGGTCAAGCGGTGGGTATGCACGACCTGGCGAGCTGTGCGGGACAGCGCACCCAGGTATCCTTTCTCTTTGACGATGTAATCGGCCGCACCGGCCTTCAGCGCTTCGGCAGCGATGCGCTGATCGTTCTCGCCGGTGACCATGATCACCGGCAGGGTGTGGCCCTCCTCCCGCAGACGAGCCAGCACATCCAGGCCGGTGGTGTCGGGCAGCCGGTAATCGAGTAGCAGCAGGTCGAACGTCGCTTCCTCAAGGGCGGCCCGTGCTGCGTCGCCGCTTGCGGCCCAAGTGACGGTGTGGCCGTCCTTTTCCAGCGCGCGTTGTGCGAGCGTGGCGTCGTCTGGGTTGTCTTCTATCAGCAGGATGCGTACCGTTTCCTCGTTCAACATTACGTATCTTTCTCCAAACGGTCTTTCACGATTTTCTTTACGTAACTCAGTACCTTATCAACGAGATTCTTGTTCTCTATGGGCAAGGAAATTTCTGCCACGAATTTCACTAATTTTCACGAATTTCTCTTTTTCTTTTTTCGTGTTAATTCGTGCAATCCGTGGCGGGAATCCTGTTTGGTTCTGGATCGGCCAAATTAGCACCTTAACAGTTAAATTCTTGTACACGAAGCAAGAAGATGAGCCACAGATTTCACGGATGGCACAGATTAAGAAACCAAGAATAATCTGAGAAATCTGTGCAATCTGTGGTTAGCCTTTTTGGTTCTGGCTCAGCCAGGTTAGGTGTTGGATACTCGTATTCCCAAGCAATCTGTTCCAGTTGCTGAGGGCGTGAACCGGTCGGGATTGTGATGGTCTCGTTTCTTGCCCCATCCGCATACCGACGAATACGGGAAACAAGGGCTTGTGACAAATATAGAGACTCATAAGTTACATCTTTCCCTCCCAGAAGTGTTGATTGCGTTGAACGCCCGGCTCTGATTTCAAGTCTGTGCAAGCCCAGTCTGCTGGGTAGCTCTTTGCCGTAAGTTTTCTCTCCTCTACGTCCGTCGTAGCTGAGAATGAACATGATCTGGCGACGGTTCAGTACTTCCAGGAAGTCAATTAGCTCGTCAAAGTCTAAGCTGTCATAATAGCGCCGATCTTTTCCAGCAGATGTGCCCTGGTACGGTGGATCCATGTACACCAAGTCCATGTCTGATATTGAATCCAGGGTGCTTGTGTAGTCGTCACTGGTAATCTGCGTTCGTCCTCGAAGAAGGTTGGAAACCATTCGTATCTCTTGTCTCATGCTCTCTGGGTGTCGTCCCTTTCGTCTGTGGTCAGGGCTCTGGTTGAATTCTCCCTTTGCATTGTATCGTACAGAGGCTTTGACGCACCTGGCCAACAAGTAAAGGAGATAATCAGGTCTGTGGGTCTTATTGAATTCATCACGGATCTTTGTGTAGAATGCTTTTTCTCTGCCCAACTGGGCATTCCATAGTTTTTCATACTGACCGGCAATCTTTTCCGGTTCCGTGATGATCATTTCTAGCAAAATCATCAGGGGCCGGTTCAAGTCGTTCAGGTGAAATCTAGCAGCTTTTCTATAGTAGGCCGCAGCAACTGAAACGGCAGCAGAGCCGGCGAATGGCTCTATAAGCGTGTCAACTTTGTCTGGAAACAAAGCGAGAATCTGTTGCGCGATATTTCGTTTGCTGCCTTGGTAAGGAATCGGCTGCGGCATTTTTTTCATGGTGCTTCTTTCCGCTTTCTGTGCCACTATCTTTGCATTTTCACTGGTATGCGAATCAGTGATTATGGCCTTATGCTAGTGCTACCACAAGGGGCCCGTGCCGGATTGGAAATCGGCACTGGTGGCGAGGCCAAGCCGCTGGAAGCGGCTGCACTCCCGCCGGGCAGTCGCTTCAGCGACTTTCTCACGCATCCAGTGACGGCTTCAGCCCGTCACGGCAAGACAATCGAGCATTCACGTCTAAACTAGCATAAGGCCAGATTAACTCACGGATAAAAGAAACACGGATAGAAAAAAAGTAAGAAGAATCCGTGTTCTCTGAACACGTTGAACGCCCGTATCGAGAATTATACCCTCAAACGTTATCTACGGCAAGCCTGCGTTTCAGGAAATACCACGCGGAGCCGCCGGCGATTGGGTCTGTGCTCTCTTCCACCTGGCCGACCTGGAACCACCGTCCAAACAGCGATTCGATTTCGTCACGGGTGATGCCCAGGCGTTGCACGGCCATGAATCGTCGCGGCTGGAAGGCGTAGAGCAGGTAGCGCGCGCCCGGTCGCGTGTGTTCGGCCAGCCCGCGCGCGTAGGCCGGGCGGCTGCTCTCGGCGATGCTGTGGAAGCAGCCGATGTCCAGCGCCAGGTCGAATTGTATGTCGCCCAGGAAGGAGATGTCGCTGACGTCGCCGACGTGGAAGGCGACGTCCACGCCGGCCTGTGCTGCTTTCTGCCGCGCCTGCTCGATCGCTCGCGGTACAAAGTCAATGCCCACGACCTGGAAGCCGTGCTGCGCCAGGTAGATGGCGTTCGTCCCCGTGCCGCAGCCCAAATCGAGCGCCCGCCCCGGCGCAATCTCGCCCGATTCGACCCGTTGGATCACCTCCGGCGGCGTCTGGTTCGTGTCCCATGGCGGTTTGCGCAAATAGAGCAGGCGGAATATCCAGTGTTGCAAGATGCTCATGGTTGTTTCCTTTCTGGTCGGATGTTATTTGTACTGCGTGCTGCGTAATTCGTGCTGCGTGTTGCGTGCTGCGTGCTGCGTGTTGCGTGCTGCGTGTTGCGTACTGCGTACTGCGTGCTGCGTCGCTCCCCACGTTTTCCCTCTATCTCTACCTCTATCTCTCTTCCGCTCATCGTTTCGCATTCCGCATTTCAGGGTCGCTCCACGCTCTACGCTCGACACTCCCCGCTCTACCGGTGAAACACACGCACAGTTTCGCGCCACGCTGTGTCGTCGAAGGCAGGGGGCGGGCCGAGGTGATAGTACATCACGCGGTCGAGAAGGCCGTCGTAGCGGGCACGCACAGTAGCGGCAAGTTCGTCCGGCGGGGCGATGACGGCGAAAGCTTCCAGCATGTCGTCGGTGACCAAGCCTGGCATGTCCGGCCACCGCCCTCGCGCGGCCAAGTGTGAGAGTTCCTGGCCCACGTCACCCCAGCCGTGTACCTCCATGACCGGGCGGTAGGAGGGTGTGGAGGCGTAGAAGGCGATCTGCTCCCGTACCGCTCGTTTGGCCTGTTTCATTTCTGTTTCATTCCGGCCGGTGATCACGAAGGCGGCGCTGGCCAGTTGGATATCCTGGCGCGCGCGGCCGCTTTTCTGCAGGCCGGCTTCGATGTTGGGCAGGATGCGCTCGCGCAGGTAGCGGGTGGTGTGG
Source organism: uncultured Ardenticatenales bacterium (assembly GCA_964517425.1). GTDB lineage: Bacteria > Chloroflexota > Anaerolineae > Ardenticatenales > JAADHH01 > JAADHH01. The sequence goes on from CAZFFM010000101.1 coordinate 7,682, forward strand.
AAGGGGTGTACGTGGAAGCCGTCGCACAGCTCGCCGGCCAGCCGGCAGAGGTACGGGTTCACGCCGGCGATGAAAATCGGGATGTGCGGATGGGCGATGGGGCCGGGGTTGAAGAAGGGGGTCATCAAGGTCAGCTTGAAGAACTGCCCGCGAAAGTTCAACCGTGTGCCGTTCTGCCAGCAATCCCAGATCGCGCGCAAGGCGAGGATGATTTCGCGCAACTTTGGCGCTGGCGATTCCCAAGTCATGCCGAAGCGCCGCTCGATATGCGCTTTCACCTGCGTGCCCAGCCCCAGGATGAACCGTCCACCGGAGAGGTCGGCCAGGTCCCAGGCCGTTTGGGCCAGCACCATGGGGCTGCGCGGGAAGGCCACGGCGATGGCCGTGCCCAGCTCGATGCGTTCCGTTTGTGCGGCGGCCAGGGCCAGCGGCAAAAAGGGGTCGTGGCTCGTTTCCGAAGTCCACAGGCCGTCGAACCCCCGTTCCTCCGCCTGGCGGGCCGCGGCTGTGATGTCCACCAGGTGTTGAAGCATAACGCCGGCATCTATTTTCATTTTGAATACCTCCTAACCCGGATAAGCCGGAACCAAAAAGGATTCTCGCCACGAATTACACGAATTACCACGAAAAAGAAAAAGAGAAATTTGTGAAAATTCGTGAAATTCGTGGCAGAAATTTTTTTGCCCGGAAAACAAGAATCTCGTTGATAAGGTCTTAACCTGGCCGAGCCGGAACCAAAAAGACTAACCACAGATTGCACAGATTGCTCAGATTATTCTTGGTTTTTACTCTGTGCCATCCGTGAAATCTGTGGTTCATCTTTTGCCTGCGCGAATATTACCGAACAGTGATAGGCAAGTAGCTCACATTTTGCACTAGCAGCCCGGATGCGTACACGTAAATCCACTTCTGGCTGAACCAGGCATTGGATGCGGTTAGATACTGGCCGGCTTTCAGCACAAAATAGGGCGACGTAAAGTGCAAAGGCTGCATAGCATTGTTCGTATTGCGGAGCCTCATGGACTGGTCTGACGGGTTCTTGGCTGTGAGGTCTGCGCTGATCACTGCAGAGGCGTCCGAGCCTCCATCCGGGACCAAAATAACGTCCGTGACCAGGAGGTAGTAGCCGGTTGGCACACGTTCGTTGCTGTTTGTGAACAGGGTGCCATCTGCAGCATAGCACTTAAGTGTCTTTGTAGCAGATTGGGCAAAGGAACTGGCACTACAGCGAACGGGGATTCCCGTGTTTCCCAGAGAGGCGCGTGCCGAAGATGTCCATTGCCAGGCAAACCCCAGCAGAAGCAAAATGGCGACAATCCATAGTACTGCTCTTGCTCGCGAAATGTGAATCATGGTGTAACCTCCTTTATTTTGAGTAGCAAACGATAGGTCTCCTGCTGCCAAAAAACGAGCCTTGCAAGTGGGCTGTGTGGGCGCCGTGCTACCGGTTACGATGGCGACTGCGCTGCCAGATCACGATAGTCACAAGGCTCACAAAGAAAGCGCTTGTCAGAAGCCAGGGCAGCGTCCCGCCGCCGCTTTCGGCTAAGCGCGTCAGCAACGGTACAGGGGTCGGCGTGGGCGTCGAGGTTGGCGTCGGCGTCACTGTAGGGGTGGCTGTTGGGGTGACGGTCGCGGTGTTTGTCGGTGTCGCCGATGGGGTCACCGTCGGTGTGGATGTGGACGTTGCCGTGGGGGTGGCCGACGAGGTGGCCGTCGGCGTCGGCGTTGCCGTCGGCGGGACCGGTGTCCAGGTCGGCGTTGGCGGGACGGGGGTGGCGGTCGCCGGCGCGGGGTCGGCGATCTTGATCAGCGTGACGCCGTCGAGGAACACCTGGTCGCGCCCGTGCGTGATGGGGTTGTGTGCGCGCACGAACACCGTCACCGTGCCGGCCTGCGCCACGGCCTGCACGCGCAAGTCTTTGTCGGTGAGCCGCTTGAATCGCCACAGGCCGGGGCTCCACACGATGTTGGGCGAGCGCGGGTCGGTGCCGCCGGCAGGGTCTATGCCGACCTTTCGCTCGATGCTGTCATCCCCGTTCGAGCTGTAGGGGGCCCAGTAGAGCACCGCTTCGTATGTCGCGCCGGGGGTGATGCCCTGCACCGTCTGGTACAGACCGGCAGTGAAGCCCACTCCGTCCGACCAGATGCGTTGCGCCGGCGGGGAGGCGCTATCTTGGCTCTGGTCAATCACCGGACTGCCTGCTTCCACGAAGGGCCACCAGCCGGTGGGAACCACCCAGGGCCGGCCGGGTACCGCGTTGAAGGTGTTGAAGTCGCAGTTGAAGGTCAGGTTCTGTGCATTATCACAACCATCGGCATGAACGGCAGGCACCCGCAGAGTCGCCCCTGAGATAACAAGAAAGAGGAGCAGGAGTGTGCCAAATTGTGTCGGTCGTTTGATGTGCAAAATCGCTTCCTCAGCCAGTAGGCAGGTGTAATGCGTAATACGTAATGCGTAACGCGTGTTGTGTCGCTCGACGCTCCTCGTTCTCGTTCTCTCTCTCCTACAGTTTATCGTTCATCATTTTGCATTCATCGTTCCAGAGTCGCTAGACGCTCCACGTCCAACCGTTCATCATTCATCGTTCCGCATTCTGCATTACAGAGTCGTTGCCCAACAATCCAAAATCGCAAATCCAAAATCCAAAATCGAGAGTTCCTACGACGCTGCCGGTACGAAGTAGACATCAGTTGGCTTGAACTTAGAGAGCCGGCGGAAGCGGGGCTGCACCTCCATGCCGATCCAGTCTGCTGTGGCCGCGTTCGGGTCCACGCCGAGAAGGCGGGTGAGAAACAGCGTGTCGGCCCCTTCGAAGGCGATGAGGGCGAGCACGAAGGGGGTCTCCGGCAAGAACTCCTCGGAGCCAAAGTGGCAGACGGTGAATGTGTGGACGGTCGCCTTTCGTTCCGTCAAATCAACCCAGTCGGTTTCATTGCCGGTGGCCATGTCGTGGCCGCGTGGTGTGCCGTAGGTGTAGCCGGTCTGCGGGTCGCGCGTGCCGAGCAGCCGTTTGTTTGCCAATCCGGCGAAGAAGGGACTGTCCTGCCCCAACGAGAAGATGTAATCCACGTGGTAGGGCTGCTTGAGGATGATCGGTGCCAGTTTCTTGACGCTTTGCAGGTCCTCCGGGTCATTTGGGAAGGGCACGTTGAAAATAACGCGCCCGTCTTCCGTCTCCGGAATGCGTGTGGAAAACTTAGGTTCTGGCATGATAAGAGAAATCCTTTCTGGTTTGGGAACGGTTGTCAGTCGTGCTGCGTATTCCGTACTGCGTATTGCGTCGCCCCCCGCTCTACCTCTACCTCTACCTCTATCTCTACCTCTACCTCTATCTCTATCTCTATCTCTATCTCCATCCTCTACCTCACGCCTCC
>CAZFFM010000102.1:0-1143 GCA_964517425.1 uncultured Ardenticatenales bacterium
GCGGAAGGGAGCGTGACCTCGAGCATGTCTGTCAACGACTCGTTTTGGACAACGTTGGCCGAGTCTGGGCTGGGGGTGCTCACCCTGGTCACGACGTTGCTGGTAGTAGCGATCAATCCGTTGGGGATCAGCCTGGTCTACCTGGCTTTGCTGGCGGTGATCCTTGCCGTGGGGTTGTGGACGAACGTGTGGGGCGGTGGTGTGGCCTCCGCTGTGGGGGTGTTTGCCATTGTCTTGACCAACCAATACAGCGGCATCTATCCGCGCGAGAACCTCATCATCAACATCGCCGCCGAACTGGTGGCCTTTCTGCTCGTCGGGCCGCTGGCTGGAATCCTGGCCGGCACCATCGAAGAGATGCAGCGACGGGCCGACGATTGGTTGGAGCGCGCCGAGGAATTGACCCTCCATGACGATACGCTGGGCACGTTGCGATTCTCGTGGGCCACGGTGCGGCTGGAGGAGGAAATCATGCGCGCGGTTCGCTTTGCCCGGCCGTTGTCGGTGGCTGTGCTGCGCATGGAACCGCTCCCGGAGTCGCCTGCCCCAAGCGCACAGGAGCGCATTGCGGCGCTGCAAGCCGTTGTCCGTCTGGCCCGCTCGGTGGCCGGCCCCCCTGCTGTGATCACACACGCCGGCGACGACCAGGTGGTGCTGATCTTGCCGGAACACACCCTCGAGCAAGCCAACCAAGTGGCCCAGACGCTGGCCGAACGGGTTCCACAAACGCACTATTTCCCGGACGATGCCACAGAGCCGTTGGGAAAACCACTTGGCCATTGGGGGCATCTCCAGGCCGGGCTGGCCAGCCTGGACGACCAGGAAGAACAGGGGGAGGACTTGATTACGCGGGCCAGGGGGGCGTTGGAAATGATGAATGCGGAATGATGAACGATGAACGGAGGTAGAGGGTAGAGATAGAGATAGGGAGGGCGTGGAGCGTGGAGCGTGGAGTGGTGAGCGTGGAGTGGTGAGCGTGGAGCGTGGAGCGTGGAGCGGGGAGCGGGGAGCGGGGAGCGTGGAATGGTGAGCGTGGAGCGGGGAGCGGGGAGCGTGGAATGGTGAGCGTGGAGTGTGGAGCGGGGAGTGTGGAGCGGGGAGCGTGGAGCGACAGATCACGTATCACGTATCACGTATCACGCA
>CAZFFM010000102.1:1243-11002 GCA_964517425.1 uncultured Ardenticatenales bacterium
GTGGAGCGGGGAGCGTGGAGCGACAGATCACGTATCACGTATCACGTATCACGCATCACGCACCACGCCGGGCCGCAATCCAAAATCTAAAATCTAAAATCCAAAATCGGAAGGGTCATGTTTGAACTACTGCTAACACTGGTCATCTACATCATCTTCGTGGCCTATTGGCGATACCGGCAAAAGGCGCATGAACGCCGTCTGCAATCGTACAAGGCGCGCATTCACGTGAACGGGATTCGGGGCAAGAGCACGGTCACGCGACTGGTCGCCGGCGCTTTGCGCGAAGCGGGCTACCGCACCCTGGCCAAAACGACCGGTTCCGCCTCCGCAATCATTGACCTGGAGGGGGAGGACGTCCCCATAGACCGTCGCGGGCCGGCCAATGTGAAGGAGCAGCAAGACACCATCGCCGCGTGGGAGTCGCTTGGAGCCGAGGCGATGGTAATGGAGTGCATGGCCTTGCAGCCGCAATATCAGGAGTGGACAGAACGGATGGTCTTGCGCGCACACATCGGCGTGATCACCAACGTTCGCGAAGACCATCAAGATGTGATGGGCGAAACGCTGCCGGAGATCGCGGCGAGCCTGGCCCGCATGTGTCCCGCCAATGGCTACCTGGTCACGGCGGAATACCGGCCAGAGCTGCAAGCCATCTTGCGCCGTGAGGCGGAGCGTCGCGGTTCCCAACTGATCGTGGCCGACCCGGCACAGGTCCGTGACGAGGAGGTGGCCCAATTCGACTACCTGGCGTTCAAGGATAACCTGGCGGTTGGCCTGGCCGTGGCCGACCTTTTGGGGATCGACCGCGATACGGCCATGCGCGGGATGATTCAGTCGAAAAGCGATGTCGGCGTCGTCCGCTTGCAACAGGTCTCGTTGCGCGGCAAACCGGTCATTTTGGCGAATCTCTTTGCGGTGAACGACCGCGAGTCGATGATCATCAGCATGAAGCTGCTGGAACCGTACATCAATGACCGGACGGTGAAAATCGGCATCTTGAACAACCGCTACGACCGGGAGCGCCGCGCCGAGCAGTTTGGCGACGTAGCGGCCCAAGACCTCTCTTTCGACTGGCTGATTACGTTTGGGGCCTACGAAGACCTGGTCACGCGCAAACTTGCCGGCAACGGGTTTCCCCGGGAACGGATCGTCAACTTGGGCTTCAGCGTCAACCCGCCACTGGACCAGATTTTGGATTCGATTGCCGCTATGATACCGGAGGGGCATCAAGCCATGCTGGTCGGTTTCGTGAACATCCACACCCCGCAGGCGGAGATGATGTTGGAGTACTTCGAGAGCTTGCGCACGGATCATGCCGGCGGCAGGGCTGTGGCCGGACAGGTGGGGTATCTGCAACGGCAACGCTTTGAAATGGCGCACGGAGTGTAGCGCATGCACGATTATGGAATCCCGACCGAAGCGGTGCGCATGGTGCTGGCCCTCGGCGTCATCATCAGCATTCTGGTCTATGAGCGTTGGCGACTGACCGGTGGGGCAGCCGTCGTGGCTGGCTATCTGGGCATTTTCATGGACCGGCCCCTCTATGTGGTCACGACGGTGCTGCTCTCCATCGGTACATTTTTCATCGTGCAACGCTTCATCGCCCGCCGCATGTTCCTCTACGGGCGACGACGGTTGATCGTCATGGTGACGGTGGGCATGGTATTGCAGTTCATTACCGGGATGATCGCGTTTCTCACCGCGCAGAACATCGTGTGGCTGATAGGGCTGTACGGCGTTGGCTTTGTGCTGCCGGGGCTGATCGCACAAGACATGGAACGTCAAGGTGTGCGGCTGACCGTGTTGACTGTGCTGGCCACCTCTGCGCTCACGTTCTTGTTTTTGCGGAACATCCTGGCGATCAAGCACAACTTGCCGATTTTCTGGAACAGCATCGCCTTCGAGGACAAAACGATCATCTATTCCTATCACACCCAGTTCCTGATTCCGGCGGTGGTGCTGAGCGTAATCGTCAGTGCCGTGCTGTTCGAATGGGTGCAGATTCGTTCCGGCGGATTCCTGACCGCAGGCTACCTGGCTCTGTTTGTCCTGCAACCATTCCACCTGATTTTCATTGTCGTCGTTGGCGTGTTGGTCTATTTCATCGTCACGCACTTCCTCATGCGCCAGACGCCTATCTTCGGACGGACCAAGTTTGCCATGATGGTCTTGACCGGTCTGGTGCTGACCTGGGGATTGGAGGTGCTCACCGCGCAGGTGACCCGCAATGCTTTCATCCCCTTTGCCGGCTTCAGCGTGATCAGCCCGATGATTGCGGCGCTGATTGCCAACGACGGCGAACGACAAGGATTGCGCAGGACGCTGGTGGGCGTGGCAACCTGTACCCTGATCGTCTTCATCGCCGTGAAGGGTGTTGACTTGCTGGTACTCGGCTAGTGAAAATCGGTGGGGTGGCCGTACTCGTGCTCCTGCTGCCGGTGCTCGCCGGCTGTGCGCCGACGACCGCGACCGCCCCGACCGCGACCGTTCGTCGTGCCTCTGCAACGATTCCTGCGACGGCAACGGTATCTCCGTCTCCCTCCCCCCGCCCGTCCCCCACACCCTTGCCACCGGCGACCGCGCAAGTGGAGGTGCGGGCCGTTCGCGGAAACCTGTCGAACCAGATCGCCCGGCTGGAGCAGAACGCACCCCGCGCAAACAGCAACCGCTTCGTCGTCCCCAGCGACGCGGAGATGGTTGCTTTCTCAGGGATCGCGCAAGAGGTCGAGAGCAGAGACACGGAACACGCGGCACGGCTGGCGGACCGGAACGGGTACGAGCTGGTACGCTACACGGACCGGGGCGACGGGCACGCCGAAAGTTGGCTGTTGCGCGAGCGGAAGCCGTTCCGACGTGGGTGGGGGATGTATTTGTTTCGCATCGGATCGCGGAACCACATCGTCGTCGAAGCGCCACACCCTTTGTTCGACGCCGGGACGCCGGCTGTGGCGATGGCCGCCTATCGCGCGCTCCATGCGCGGGCGTTGCTCGTCGCCGGCGCGCAACGCAACGCCAACCGGGACGGGTCGGCAGACGCGGCCCACAACCGTCGCACCATCTTCCAGGCCGTCCACCGGGCCTTGACCGGCGCAGACAAGGCCGTGATCGTGCTGCAAATCCACGGCTTCTCGGCGACTCATCATGCCGCGTATCCCCAGGTAGTGCTCAGCAGTGACCACGGCCACGCGGCCACGCCGGTGAATGAGCTGGCAGCGGCGCTGACAGGGCAAGGGATTCGGGTTGGCGTATGCGGAAGCGGGCTGTGGAAAGACTTGTGTGGCACAAGAAACGTGCAGGCGGCCTCCATGCAGGAGGGGACCTTCATCCACCTGGAACTGGACGAGTCCATCCGTCACGATCCACGGGGGCTGCTGGCCGTCTTGGCACAAGTGATGGCCCCCTGACCGTGGACTCTGTGGCCACCCCGTTAGCCGCGATTTTCATTACCGTTTCTCCGCGCGGCCCAACAGGTCGTCCAGGTAATGCTTATTGCGGGTGGCCGCTCGTTTGCCCTGCCGTTTGCGTTTGGCGATGCAGGGGGCGTTTGGGCGTACGGAACCCCTCCGCAAATATATTACCTTTACAATTATTCGGCCCTTACGGCAGTGGGGACGTCGGAAACAAGGCGAAACAGGACGCAGCGCGCACTACGCGAGAATTCCGTTGTAAAGCTAATACCAATTACCTGTGGTACTTACCTGCTGTATCTCGATAGACAGGGAAGAGGTGCTGTGGCCGGTAGCGGCAGTTCGACCGCTTTTGCCTTTGTTACCGGACTGTGTTGTACTTGCACGTAGGTAACAAAACCCCTCACCCGGCGAGGGGCATTCCGTACAATTCCCGAACCAAGCAGGCTCTTACCAGGCCGACGTTTTCAATTGCGCCGTCATTCTATAGACCTTCAGATAATGTTTTGGACAGCCGATTGCCGTGACGGGCTGAAGCCGTCACTGGCGGCACGACAAAGTCGCTCAAGTGACTGCCCGGCGGGAGTGCAGCTGCTTTTAGCGGCTTGACGGGACAGGTCCAGTGTCGATTTCAATCCGGCACGGCTAGACGGCAAAGGCTCCTGCGTCAAAATCATTACCTGAAGACCTATACCTTAAAAGGCAATAGCGCAAAACTAACCCTGTGAGCCTGATAACGGTCATGGGGGCACTTGGCTGATGTTTCGCGGGCTCCCCGCCGGACGCCCCCATGGTCGACGGTTTTGCGCCATTTGTCGCACCAAATGGTCAAGATCGGGCGCTTCCGGAGGTCATCGCCCCACAGCGCCCTTTCTGCCCACAACCGGAAGCTACGGCACGCAAGACCCAACAGGGTTACTTTTGCGGTACTGCGAATTATGTTACCCGCGGGCGGCACAATGGGCATTTCATGCGCTGGCCGTACGATTCAGCGGACCGCAGTGCCGGAATCAACTTCGTAATGTCCTGCACCGACTGCCACGAGGCTCACGGCTCGGACCAGGGGGGAATGGTGAGGGAACGGTTCAATGTCAATGCCAATGGCGATTGTGGCACCGGCGGAGATTCGGATCCCAACGGCGAGAATTGCAGCGACGGAGGAAACTGGAACAGCTTCTGCAATGCCTGCCACAACTACTACGGTGGCCAGCACGCGGGCATGAGCTGCGGAAATGCCAGTTGTCATGAAGCGAACTCGCTTCACCGGATCATCCACACGGTGGATAGCGGCGCTGGCACGCAGCTCATGCTCACTGCGGCCGGCAACGAGAGTAGTTATCAGAAGCCGGACTTCACGCCAGAGATAGACACCGTCGAAGGTCATGTCGGCAGCAATGTGCTTACGGTGAGGTTCAGAGCTAGCCAGCAGGGTGCGGGGGGGGGGCGGGCGTTTACGCAAATTCGGATTTGTCCGGGGCGCTTTCGGCAGACGATTTCTGGCTCTTCGATGCAAACGGTGATAACCCGAAGAGTATCGCCAGCGTCGCTCACACGGCCGGTGCGCAAACTGCCATCCTTACGCTTGACGTCCCTCTGATTGAGGCTGACCTGGACAGCGATACCCTCGCAGCCAGGCCGGCATCTGTCTGGGGCTGGTATGAATGAAGTGCACCCCTGAGATTGGACAACTACCAGAGTGCATGGTAGAATAGTTTAACGCAGTATTTGTCCAATAAAGGGACATACTTCCCATGCCTACCAACCCCTACATCGCCGGGGCCGCAGCCGGCAAGACGGCGTACGTGCTGGGGGTGGCTCGCGAGACCGCCCGCGCCGGCCGCTTCAGCCGGCGCGTGGTCGTGGACGCCTTGCCGCTGCGCCATTACGCCTCCCTGACTGACCGCCCCGGCTTCATCCGTATCCTGAAGCAGCTCATCGAGGAACTCAAAGCCGGCATGATCGCGCCGGAAGATTTCTCCTGCGCGGTGGCCGGGCCGGGAGGCGAACCACGACTCGAGGAGCTGGCCCACATCGTTTATCTGTGGGTAATCAGCGCAACCAGCGTTCCATTTTCTGGGTACCTGAACGCTTACACATCTGCAACAATCTCAGGACAAGCTGCCGTGAAACTTTTCCACCTGTTGCTCGTGTATAACTCACAGGGGTGAACACTTGCAGATACGCGACGAAGAAGACGAAGGACTTGTCCGGCTTCACCTGCAGGGAGACCGGGAGGCCTTTCGGTTCCTGGTGGAACGCTATACGCGTCCTCTCTTCAACCTTGCCTACCGGTTTACCGGCGACCGGGCCGAAGCTGAGAGCATCACCCAAGAAACGTTTCTGCGAGTCTACCGGGCATTGCCCAACTCGCGGTTGGATTTGCCTTTCCGGCCTTGGATATACCGCATTGCCACAAACTTGTGCCGCGACTGGGCGAAGAAGCGGCGACCGACCCCTTTCTCCGCTTTGAAGCAGGGAGGCAATGACCCAGAGCAACACAGCATCTTTACTTACGAAGAGATAGCCGACGACCAGCCATTGCCGCTGGAACAGATTGAAGCCAGAGAGAGGGCAGCGTTGGCGCGCAGGGCGGTAATGGAGCTTCCTGAACACTACCGGGCAGCGATCACGTTGCGCTACACCGAAGGGTTGTCCTATCAGGAAATTGCCGACGTGCTAGACCTGCCACTGAATACCGTTCGCACGCACCTGTTCCGGGCCAAAGGGCTGCTACGTCAGGTGCTGGAGCGTCACCTGCGAGGTGAGTTGTGAACTGTCACGAAATGCAGTTGAAACTGAATCAGTATGCAGAGCGAGAGCTGGCGGACGACGAAAGGATGGCCGTCGAAGACCACCTGCAAATGTGCCCTTCTTGCCGGCAACAGTTGGCCAACGTGCGCCAGATGACCGCATTGCTCTACCATCTTCCGGTTGAAGAAACACCTGCCGGCCTGGAAGCGCGCATTATGGCTGCGGTAAACGCTCCGCCAGAACGGGTCGACGTTGTCCAAACGTGGCTGTACCGGGCGGCCATCGGACTGGCGGCCCTCTTCTCCCTCCTGATGCTCCTGGCGTTGGGGTATCAGACCTTGCTGGTGTGGCAACAGGGCGGTACAGGGCAGTTCATCTCCCTGCTGGCCGGCAATCCCGACCTCGCGCTCCGCTACCCCACCGAGGCGCTTTACGCCGTCCTGGAATCTCTGCCGATCGTGGAGATCACCCTGACACTGGGGATTTCCCTGGTCATCGTGCTACTGTTGGAGCAATTCCTGGCCACATTAGGGGGCCAGGCACCCTCTTCGTTCAACGACAACCATGTCGGGACGGGCGTAGCGTGAGAATCGGCCGCCGTTGGTTGATCCGCATTGCCATCGCGCTGGCGTTGGCGATGGTCGTTATCGGCGTCTTTGCACTGGGAGTGTTCGTAGGTGAGCTGCACAGTGCACGATCCGCAAGGGGCAATGCACCCTCGCAACGACCCCGGCCCTTCATGGGAGAGCCCGTAGCCCCCCCCTGGCCTCTTGGTTCGTGGTTTGACTTCCGGAGGCATGGCGGGCCGCACGGCGCCAGAGGAGTCGTGGATGAGATTGACAAAGAAGTCATCGTGCTCACCACGCACCAGAACACCCAATTGCGGATCATCGTCACGGAGAAGACGGTGCTCAATCGTGGCCGGGTACGGATCACCCTGGATGATATCCACAGTGGCGACCGCATCGCCGTCATCGGAGAGCCTCGGGAGGAGGGAGAGATCGAGGCCAAAGTCGTCTGGGTCATTCCCGAAGGCGCGCGAAACAGTCGTCCATGAGCGCGCAGCGCCCGCCACCAGGGATGAAAAAGGCGTGGAGCGTAGAACGGGGAGCGGAGAGCGTCGCATCACGTGAAACGTGGTGCGTGAAGACCTGACACCTGATACCTGACAAAGGAGTGAACTTAATGAGACGTTCGACCGGTATTATCTTGCTTGTTGTCGTTCTGGTAGCCGGGGTGGTGGGGCTGTATACGTGGAGCACACGCAGCGGTGCGCGTGCCGCCGCCCAGAGCGGCACGCAACGCACAGTCAAAGTGCAACGGGGGAGTCTGGGGACTACTGTGGAGGCTTCCGGCAGCCTGACCCCGATCCGCCGCCAGACATTGACCTTCGGCACGTCGGGTCGGGTGCGCCGGATTGCCGTCAGCGAAGGAGACAAAGTCGTTTCCGGTACGCTGCTCGCCGAGTTGGATACAGCCGACCTGGAACTCCAGGTGAGGGATGCCGAACAGAATCTGGCTATCCGCCAGGCTGCCCTTGCCCAGCTCCAAGCCACACCGGTGGCCGAAGATGTGGCCTCGGCGCGGGCCTCTCTGGAGCAGGCTCGCCGCAATTATGAAGAGGTGAAAGCCGGCCCCAGCGAACAGGACCGTAAGATTGCCGAAACCGACTTGAAGAAGGCCGAAATCGCAGTGCAAAAAGCGCAGTCCGATTACGACAAGATCGCCTGGCGCGACACTGCCGGAATGACCTCCCAGGCGGCCGCGCTGCAATCCGCTACGCTGGACTACGAACGGGCCAAGGCCACCTACGACAAAACCGCCGGGAATCCCACCGCCGCGGAGCTGGCCACTGCCCGGGCACAGGTGGCCCAGGCCGAGGCGAAACTGGCCGAACTGTTGCGTGGCCCCGGCGCAGAAGAACTGGCCCAGTCCAAAGCACAGGTCGAGCAGGCGCGGATCGCGGTGGAGCAGGCCCGTCTTCGGCTGCAGAACGCACGCATCGTCGCGCCGTTCGACGGCGTGGTAGCTGACATCGCCTTCGAGACCGGTGACCAGGTCGGCTCCAACGGCCCGGGCCTGACCCTGATCAACTCCAGCCACTTCTACGTGGATCTGCAGGTGGACGAAACGCAAATCGGACAACTTCGGAAAGGGCAGCCGGTAGTACTCACGGCCGACGCCTACCCGGACGCGCGCCTGCGGGGACGAATTGGCCGTATCAGCGAGATCGGCCAGGTGACGCAAGGCGTTGTGACGTATGACGCGCGGGTAGACATCAATGCTGCGGACGTGCCTTTGCGCGCCGATATGAACGTGACGGCCATGATCCAGGTGGCCCAGAAGCAAGACGTCCTGCTCGTTCCCACACGGGCTTTGCGCAGCGGCCCCCGTGGTCAATTTGTGGAAGTCGTGCAGGCGGACGGCACGACCCGGCAGGTCAGCCTGCAGGTGGGGCTGAGTACCGACGCGTTCACCGAAGTGATCGACGGCCTCCAGGAGGGAGATGTCGTGGTCATCCCCTCGCTTGCGCAGACCGCCGGCTCCCAACTTCCGCAGAGAGAAGTGCCCGTCGGCGGGTTCTTACGCGGAGCGGCCGGCGGCGGTGGCGGGAATCGGCCGGGTGGCGGCGGTGGCGGGCGATGATTGCCCTGGATAGCGTGACCAAGGTCTACCGCATGGGCGACGTAGAAGTACATGCTCTTCGGGGCATGTCGCTGCACGCGGCCGAAGGCGAGTTTGTGGCCATCATGGGGCCTTCCGGTTCCGGCAAGTCCACGCTGATGAACATCATCGGCTGCCTGGACATGCCCACGTCCGGCACGTACCACCTGGCCGGCGAGGACGTCAGCCGCTATGACGACCGGGCCCTGGCGCGGGTGCGCAACCGGCGTATCGGCTTTGTTTTCCAAACGTACAACCTTCTGGCGCGGACGTCGGCGTTGCACAACGTGGAGCTGCCATTGATCTACGCCGGCGTATCGGGCAGCGAACGGCGTCGCCGCGCCCAAACCGCCCTCGACCACGTCGGTCTGGCCGACCGCATGGGCCATCATCCCAACGAACTTTCCGGTGGGCAGCAACAGCGGGTAGCTATTGCGCGCGCCCTGGTCACGGAGCCATCCCTTATAGTGGCCGATGAGCCAACCGGCAATCTGGATAGCAAAACGGGGGAAGATCTCTTGACCCTGCTGGAAACGCTGCATAGAGAGCAAGGTCTGACCCTGGTGATGGTCACGCACGATTCGGATGTGGCGGCTCGCGCCGGACGCATCCTTCACATGCGTGACGGAATGCTTGAACGGGAGGAACAACTGTGAACCTGATCGAAGGAATTCGCGTGGCCTTACGCGGTCTGGCCGCCAACAAACTGCGCTCTGCCCTGACCATGTTGGGTATCGTCATCGGTGTTGCTGCCGTAGTGGCCTTGCTCGCTGTCGGGCAAGGGGCCCAGGTTTCGATCACTAGCCGCATCCAAAGCATCGGCACAAACGTGATCTTCGTGACTCCCGGCCAGCGGGCTCGCGGGGGCGTCTCTTCGACGGCCAACGCCGCCCCCTTGACCCCTGAATATTCCCTGTCCATCGCCGTCGCCGTC
>CAZFFM010000103.1:0-10949 GCA_964517425.1 uncultured Ardenticatenales bacterium
TCAGCGGGTAATCAGCGCAACCAGCGTTCCATTTTCTGGGTACCTGAACGCTTACTATGACTCCACTGAAAAAGCTCCCGCAGCCGTCCCCTGGTGCGGAAATAGGCCCGAGGACGGGCCTTAGAGCAGGCTTTTTTCAGTAGAGTCATTTTTACACCTACGAATAGTCGCGCCGCTGTTCACACCCCTGCCGGCAACCGACCGGGTCTTTCAATTCTATCAGCTTTGCCGTACAGACCGCATAAGGTTCCACGCGACGCATCAGGCCCAACCGACGCACGACGCCGGCTTCCAGGGCCAGATGAACGCACGGATTCTTTACCAAGATGGCTGGCACCGGGCAGGTCTGGCATAGCCCGACATCCCACTCGGCGCCGGCCCCGGAACGCTTCAACAAGCGGCACTCCTGGATGGAACGCCCACGGTGGTGGTCTTCGTAATAAAACTTGCATTGCGGTCTGGTCACGTTTCAATCTCCGTACACTGAACGAATGACGTGCATGGCCCGCCAGGTATTCCACTTTTTGGCTGCGGCCCGGTCGAGGAAGGGCCAATCGGCAGACGAACCGACGCTTCTGCGTGGCGGCCATCCGCCCGTTTCGTCTTGGGCCTGCACGATTAAATCTACCCACGGTTGCAGCCGCACATCGCCGGCATAGCCCAGGTCCACCAATATTCGCGAGGCAAACAGCAAATCAGGCCAATCGAACGTGGGGAAAGCCGGCAAAAGCCAGTGTGCAGGCAGAGAAGCCAGAGGTTGTGAGAGTAGCCAATCTACGGCTTGCATCTGCCAGGACTCAATATCCGCCGAGAGCTGGTCCGCCGGCCAGGCGGCAATGGCACTCAGAATGAGGGTCAGGCAGTCGGCGCAAGGCGCGGCCTGGTGCAGGAGACACAACCCACGCGAGTCGTCGAAGGCGGGATAGGCCAACAACCGCGCGAACAAAGCCTGGCCACGCTCGTCGCCGGCGAAGCCGAGGCGGGCAACGGCCTCCGCGGCAATCGCCGCCCAGGGGACGGCCGCCGCCCGCAAGTTCCCGTTTGCATCGAGGAACGCCTGGGCATCGTGTGCGGCTGCCGGCTGCACGGCTCGCGACAGCAGCAGGTCGCAAGCCGTGGCGATGGTCTCGTCCCGCCGGCCGTCGGCGCCGAACGTGGCCAGCAAGCTCACGGCCCAGAGCAGGGCGCGATAGGGGGGAACAACGAGGTGCCCGTCCAACTGTCCTAACTCCTTACGAAGCAGACGGATGGACGGAGCATGGGCCAGCGCGGCGTGGGCGCGCCGGACTGCCGGCGCAGACAGTGGCCGCTCCAGGACCTTCGTCAGGGTAAAGTAACGCACCGGCGGGTCGTCTTCCTCCAAGAGACCGTACAACGGACGCCCGCGTAGCTTCTCCCACCAGCGGCTCAAGGCTATGCCTCGTCCCAGCTTTCCAGGAGCTGTGTGATGAGCTGCACCATACGAGGCACTGCGGCCGCTCCCGTAGCCAGCACTTCATGATGGAGCGCCTCCGCGTCGTCGGTTCCGGTCGTGTGTACGGGGTGGAAACTGACCATGTTGCTGATCAGCGAAATGCCTAGGACCCGTGTGCCGCCGTGTCGTGCCACGATCACTTCCGGCACGGTGGACATACCCACGGCGTCAGCGCCGATCGTGCATAGGAAACGGAGGTCTGCCGGCGTCTCGAAGGAAGGGCCGGCCAGCATGATGTACACCCCTTCCTGCAGGGTGAGACCGAGTCCCTTGGCTACGTGTTGGGCACGGGTTCGAAGAATGGGATCGTAGGCAAGGGACATGTTGGGAAAGCGTGGCCCCAACTGGGAGTCGTTGGGTCCCCGGAGCGGGTTCGAGCCGGCCATACCCACAAAATTGATGTGGTCGGTAATCAGCATAAGATCACCGGCCCGAAAGGACTCATTGATACCGCCGGCGGCATTGGTTACAATCAGTGATTCGATCCCCAAAGCCTGCAGCGTACGTACGGGAAAGGCCACTTGGGGCATCGAATACCCCTCGTAATAATGCACACGGCCCTGCATAATAGCCACCGGCTGATGGCCCAGCGTGCCGAGAACCAGTTGTCCGGCGTGTCCCTCTACCGTGGAGATTGGGAATCCCGGGATTTGCCGGTACGGAATCACGTCGGCATCCTGTGCCGTGTCGGCCAAAGGCCCCAAGCCGGAACCGGTGATGATTCCAATGCGCGGCAAGTGGGGCGAGACGCGGCTGATTGCCGCGGCAGCCTTCTCATAATCGGCCCGGCGGTAGGTTGTGGGAAGAGAGTCAGGTTTCATCATTCGCTCGATTCGTGCGGAGGTACGCCCGCGTAGCGGCCGGGCTTGCGTGTCCCAGCAAGGTTTGCAACTCGCTGACGCTGACGCCTTCGGCAAGTTGGTGGTGGGCAAAGGAATGGCGCAACGTCCGCGTGGTCACATTCCCGGGGATGTTCGCCCTTTTCACGTACTGCTTGATAATTAGCCATACGCCCTGCCGGGAAAGTGGACGGCCGTTGTAATTGACGAACAGTGCCGGCGTGGAAAAATCCCGGAGGAATTGTATGCGACCGCGTTCCAAATAATCTCGCAGCGATTGGATGGCCTGTGCAGCCATCAATAATACGCGTTCTTCCTGGCCCTCCAGCAAGCGGATCGTACCCGAAGCCATATCCACGTCACCCATCCTCAGGGCGATTAGCTGGCTGACGCGTATACCGGTTGTAAGCAAAACTTCCAGCATTGCACGGTCACGAAGACCTTTTGGAGAAGGATCCAGCGTGGTTTGATGCAAAAGGTGTTGCACTTCCTCCTCAGACAGAACGCGGGGCGGTGAAATCCGGGGGCCGGGGTGTCGAAGTTTGTCAGATGGGTCTTCTTCCACAACACCCTGTTCTTTCAGATAGCGAAAGAACAAACGGATCGCGGCGACACGACGCGCGACGGTAGAGGGCTTTAGCATTTGCTGATCGCGCATGTGTGTCACGTATTCATTCAACGTCGCCGGGCGCACCCCATTCCAAGACCCTATCGCCGGCGTGCGCGTTTTCAGATACGACGAAAACAAACGCAAGTCGCTGTCGTATGCTGTGGCGGTGTTATTTGAAACTTCACACTGATTATTCAAGTACCACACGTAGCGCGAAATCTGTGCTTCCAACTCATCCACGCGATAGCACCCTGGCAATTCTTTTCAAAACGATAACGCCTTTCTATGGCTCCACAACTTTTCCTCTCTTTATTCTAGCATATCTTGCCAGAAGGGCAAACTGGCAGGCGGAATCGATTTCCGTATCCACCGAGGAACTGGCTTCGTCGGCCAGCGAGGAGGCCATTTGACGCCGTAATCATGGACCTGATCATTCCCGCCGGCACGGGGAGCAAGGAAACACCCGGCGGCTGCTCGAATGACCCGGTCATGGCGCATCACCGGGAGCATGGGTTCCAGGGTGTGGCTAGCAAGCCGTATAGGCTCCATGAACTGTGCGACACGGTGGAGGAAGTGCTGCGCTCCTGGCCGGCCGGAATGGGTGGGGGCCGGAATCTCTATTCCGGCGCTGCGGTTTTTCCGCGCTAGTCTTGATCTCCGTCCAACTCGACCATCTGGCCAGTGACGGTGAAAATGACTCGTTCGCAGATGTTCGTCACCCTGTCGGCCGTGCGTTCCAGGTTGTGCGCCACCCAGAGCAAGTGGGTCGCGCGGTCAATGGTGCGGGGGTCAGCCATGATAAAGGTGAGGAGCTCGCGGTAGATTTGGTTGTAGAGGCCGTCCACTTCGTCATCCTCGGCAGGGATGGCGCGGGCCAGGGCCACGTCTCGCTGCACAAAAGCGTCCAGGGCACGATGGAGCATGTCTCGCGCCTTTTCGGCCATGCGGGGGATGTCCACCAGCGGCTTGAGCAGCGGCTCTTCCCCCATCATGACGTTGATGCGCGCGATCCCTTTGGCGTAATCCCCCATGCGTTCGAGCTCTGTGACGATTTCCAGCACGGCGGCGATGGTCCGCAAATCGCCGGCCATCGGTTGCTGCGTAGCAATCAGGCTCAGGCACGCGGTTTCGATCGCGAATCGCTTCTGGTTGATCTGCTGGTCGCCGGCGATGAGCCGGCGTGCCCCCTCGACATCGCGGGTCTTGAGCACTTTCACCGACTCGATGATGGCGTCTTCAACCAGGCTGCCCAGCACCAACATCTCATCCTGAATTTGCTGCAATGCTTGTTTGAACGTCTGTCTTGCCATTGCTCTCCATCCTGTCTATTCGGGTTTTCGGATAGCGTTACCCAAACCGGCCCGTGATATAATCTTCTGTGCGCTTATCGGCAGGATTGGTGAACAGGCGGTCCGTTGGGCCATATTCGACCAGCGCACCGGCCCGGTCCTCCCCCATCATCAGAAATGCGGTGTAGTCCGAAACGCGGGCGGCCTGCTGCATGTTGTGGGTGACGATGACGATGGTAATGTCTTCGGCCAACTCCTTCATCAGCTCCTCGATCTTGAACGTGGCCACGGGGTCCAGGGCGGAGCAAGGTTCGTCCATCAAGAGCACATCCGGTTTGACGGCCAGGGCGCGGGCGATGCAAAGCCGTTGCTGTTGTCCCCCCGAAAGGGATTCGCCCGAAACGTGCAACTTGTCCTTCACCTGCTCCCACAACACCGCGCGCCGCAACGCCTCCTCGATGCGGTCGTCCAGACCGTCGGGTCGTCCCCAGTGGTTGAGCCGCAGCCCGGCCACCACATTTTCGGCGACGGACATCGTTGGAAACGGATTCGGTCGTTGGAAGACCATGCCTACTTGCCGGCGAAGCTGCACGGGGTCTATGTCGGCGGCGAAGATGTCGCGTCCGCCGAGCAGCACCTGGCCCTCCATCCATGCGCCGCGCACCTCTTCGTGCATGCGATTCAGGCAGCGCAACAGGGTGGACTTTCCCGAACCGGACGGGCCAATGATGGCCGTGATCTTGTTCGGCTGGACTTGAAGGCTGACCTGGCGGACGGCAGTAAAGTCTCCAAACCCGGCGGTTAGTTCTTCGATTTGCATAGCTCTTGCTTCATTTGTGTTCGTCATGTTCATGCTCCTGCATTGTGCCATGCCCTGCGCCCGATCAGGTTGGCGATGAGTACCAGCCCGACCAGGACGAGCGCAGTGCCCCACGCTTTGGACTGCCAGTCATCGTACGGCGAAATGGCGTAGGTGAAGAGCGTCAGGGGCAGGGTAGCCATTGGCTCGTTGACATTTGTGCTCCAGTAGGGATTGCCGAAAGCGGTGAAGAGGAGTGGCGCGGTCTCGCCGGCGATGCGCCCGATGGCCAGCATAATTCCGGTCATCACGCCGCCCGCCGCCGATGGCAACACCACGCTGATGATGTCCCGCCATCGCGGAACGCCCAAAGCCAGGGCCCCTTCGCGCAGCGTGTGGGGCACCATGCGCAACATCTCCTCGGTCGTGCGCACGATGGCCGGCAGCATCATCATGCCCAGGGCAAAGCCGCCGGAGAGGGCCGAAAAATGCCCTTGCCGGGCGACGATGATGACGTAGGCAAAGATGCCCATCACGATGGACGGCACGCCGGCCAGGACATCGGTCAGGTAGCGCACCAGGTCGGCGAAGCGATTGTCACCGAACTCGCTCAGGTAGATGCCTGTGCCCAGCCCGACGGGCACGGCGAACAGCGCGGCCAAGCCCACGACGATCAGGCTGCCAACAATCGCGTTGGCCACTCCGCCGCCGGGCACGCCTACCGGCGTCGGCAGCCGGAGGAAGAAATCGGTGTTCAGCGCCGAAAACCCGTTGATCAGCACGAAGGCCAGCACAGCGATCAGCGCCAATGCGGCCAGAGTTGCGCTGAGCGCGGTAGCGCCCACCATGATCACGTTCGTAATCTTTCGCCAGCGGTAACGATTCATGGTCATTTTCGTCCCTTGTCCATTGCTTCGGTCATGGTTTGCGGCTCACGCGCCACACGAGCAGTCGAGCCAGTCCATTCAAAATGAGGGTGACGACAAAGAGGATCAACCCCAGCTCGATGAGTACGGAGACGTACATATCGGTGGTAGCTTCGGTAAATTCGTTGGCGATCTGGCTGGCCAGGGTATAGGATGGGTTGAACAAGCAGGCCGAAATCTCGGGGCGGTTACCGATGAGCATGGTCACGGCCATCGTCTCACCGACGGCCCGGCCGAGCGCTAACATCATCCCGCCCATGATTCCGGATCGAGCGTAGGGTACGACCGCCTTCCAGACCATCTCCCAGCGCGTCGCGCCGAGGGCGAGCATTGCTTCGCGCTGATGATCAGGTACGGCGCGCAGCATGTCCCGCGCCACGGCGGTGACGTATGGCAGAATCATCAGCGCGAGGATGGCCACGGCGGCCAACATGCCCAGACCCAATGGTGTACACCCTACCAGCGGCAGAAAGCCGAGCGCGTTGTGCAACGTCGTCTCGATTGGGCTGCGCAATACCGGCACCAGGACATACAGTCCCCATAGTCCGAAGACCACGCTCGGAATGGTCGCCAGCAATTCGATGAGGAACGAAAGCGGCGCGTCCAGCCAGGGCGGTGCGAACTCCGCCAGGTAGATGGCGGCCAGCAACCCGACCGGCCCGGCGATGGCCAGGGCCAGCAGCGAAGAGAGTACCGTGCCGTAGATGGCCGGCAGTGCACCAAACTGGCCGGAGACCGGGTTCCACTTCTGGCCAGTGAGGAAGCCCAACCCAAATCGTGAAATGGCCGGCAGTGCACCGAGGAACAATTCGTACAGCAACAGGCCGATCAGGGCCAGTACCGTGGCTGCCATCAGCCAGGTCCAGCCCTGAAAGAAGCGGTCTCCCCGATTTTGTCGGGGGCGCGAAAGTCGGCGGATCATTTCCCTGTGACCGGTTTGCCGCCTTCGCATGTTAGCGTTTGAAGCCGCTGCGACACCTTTTGTTTCACACTGGAACCAAGCGGTGCGTAGAGCAGTTCGGTGGCCGTTTGGTCCCCGTGGGCGATGGCCCAGTTCACGAAGGAGACCAGCTTGTTGGCCTTCGCGCAGTCCGCCATGTCTTGGTAGAAGAGCAAGAAGGTGTAGCCGGCGATGGGATACGATTCTTTGCCCGGTGCGTTCACCAGCAACTGTCCCATATCTTCGGGCATTTCATTGCCAAAGGCGTTGGATGCAGCGGTGATGCTGGCCAGCGTTGGGGCAACGAATGCGCCGGCGCTGTTCTGGACGGAGGCATAGGCCATCTTGTTCTGCGCGGCGTAGGCTAGTTCCACATAGCCCAGACTGCCCGGCTGTTGGCGGATCACGCCGGAAACGCCTTCGTTGCCCTTGCCCCCCACGCCGACCGGCCATTCGACCGATGTGCCAAGCCCGACTTTCTGCTTCCAGGCCTCGCTGACCTGGCTCAGATAGTTCGTGAAGAGGAAGGTCGTGCCGGAGCCATCCGATCGGTGGACGACGACGATGTTTTGATCCGGAAACTGCACGTCCGGGTTGAGCTGCGCCAGCCGGCTGTCGTTCCACTGCGTGATCTTACCCAGGAAGATGTCGGCAATCACATCGGGGGGCAGTTTCAGCCCGCTGGGGATCGGCTTGCCGTTGGCGTCTTGCGCGTTGTAGGCGATGGCGTTGGCGCCGGCCACGGTGGGGAACATCAGCAGGTCGGGTGCGGCGGCGCGCTGCTCCGCGTTGAGGATGGCGTCCGAGGCCCCGAAGTCCACCGTCTTCGCGGTGATCTGGCGAATGCCTCCGCCGGAGCCGATGGATTGGTAGTTGAAGCGTACGGATGGATTGGCTGTGCCGTACTCGTAGAACCAGCGCGAGTAGAGCGGGAAGGGGAAGGTCGCGCCCGCGCCGGTGATATGGACGGTTGCAGCACTTGCCGCCGGGGCTTGCGTCGGCTGGCTGACCGGCTTGGCTCCGCCGCCACAGGCTGCCAGGAACACTGCAGTCAAGAACAGGCTTACAATAGATAGGTAACGCACGTAGGTAGCTCCTTTCAAATAGTTCGACATGACTTCTCGACATCATGTGTGGTCACTATGACCATCTATGTACAGGAGTATACCATACGCTTATTAACGGCGAGGCAACGTCAGGTTAACATCTTGTTAACGTTTTGTTGTGGGGGGGGGCAAACGGCGGAGGTCAGATGCCAGATGTCACACGTCATGCCTGCCCCACACTCGACAATTTTCGTCCTGACAGTGGCTTATTAAGATTGTGACGTCCCCACCACCGGCAAGGAGAAGAAAAACGTGCTGCCGCGACCTTCAACGCTCTCGACCCAGATGCGGCCGCCGTGAGCCTGGACGATATGCTTGGCGATGGAAAGGCCCAGGCCGGTTCCCCCGCCGCTGCGTGAACGATCGGCGCGGTAGAAGCGCTCGAAGATGCGCGGAAGGTCGTCCATCGGTATGCCGACACCGCTGTCGCGCACGGCGATGATCACCTCGTCGCCGGTCTGTTCCGCCGACACCGCTACCTCTCCCCCCAGCGCGGTAAACTTGAGCGCGTTGTGTACCAAGTTGGTGACCACCTGGTGGACCCGTTCGGCGTCGGCCAGCACCGCGGGCAAGTCTCCGGTCGGCTCCAGCACAAGTTGCACGTGAGTTCGTTCCGCCTGGGCCTGCAAGCGAGCAATCGGGGGGCGAATGATTTCGGCGACCGGCGTGGGAGTCAGGTGCAGCGGCACTTGCCCCGACTCGATGCGCGTCAGCTCCACCAGTTCCCGTACCATCTGGGTCAGCGCGTCCACCTCCGTCTCGATGCGGTCGAGGAAGTGTTGCGCGGCCGGCGGGTCGTCCAGCGCACCGTCGCGCAGCGTGTCCACCAGCGCCTTAAGCGAAGCCAGCGGGGTGCGCAGCTCGTGGGAGATGTTGCTGAGGAAATCGCGGCGCACCACCTCCAGCCGGCGAAGCTGGGTCAGGTCTTGCAGGATCACCAGGTAGCCGTTGCTCTCTGCTTGCGGAAGGGGGCTGATGACAATGCGGAGATGGCGCTTTGGCCAATCCATCTGCACTTCCGCGACCTGTTCGCGCCCTTCTTCGCGGCACGCCTGCCAGAGCGAGATGATGCGATGGTGGCGCACGACGGCCGCGAACGACTGTTGCCGCGCTTCACGTTCGTCCACGCCAAACATGCGGGTGGCGGCCGGATTGATCAGGCGCACCGTGCCGGCCGGCCCGGTGATGAGCACGCCATCGGCCATGTTGTCGAGCACAGCAGCGAGGCGGCCCTGTTCCAGGGCCAGCGAGGTTACGTCGTGGCGAATTTGATCCGCCATCCGTTTGAAAGCGTCGGTCAATTGGCCCACCTCGTCGTGGCCGGCGGGGAGCAAATGAGCGTCCAGGTCGCCGGCCGCCATCCGCTCGGCTACGGCGGTCAACTCGCGAATCGGACGGGTCGTGCGGCCGGCAATGATCCAGGCCAGCAGCATGGCCAGCATGGCCGCAACAACCGTGGTCGTGAAGATCGTCCGCTGCAGGTACGCAACATTCGACTCGATTTGACGGAGGGGCAGCGCAACGCGCACGATTCCGACGACTTTTCCGGCGTTCATCACCGGCACAGCGGCGTACATCATGTTGTAGCGCACCGTATGGCTGTAGCGCACGCTGCTTCCTGCTCCCTCGGCCAGGGCCTGCTGCACTTCCGGACGCGAAAGGTGGTTATCCATCTGGGCGCGGTCCTCGTGCGATTCGCCGAGCACGGTGCCGTCAGGGGCGATGATGGTGACGCGCGCGTCCAGCAGATTGGCCCACCTCGCGGCCAGCGTGTCGAACAGGTCGACCGGCTGTTGACGGGCGAGCAACGGGGCCAGGTCGTCGCCTGCGAGGCGCGCTTCGGCGGTGAGTTGGTTGCGCAGATCGGCGAGGTGCGCCTCGCGCACGAAGTTGGAAAGGTAGGCTGTCAGCCCTGCCATCGCCAACAGAATGAGGGCGATGTAGGGCACGGCAATGCGCCAGCGGATGCTGCGGAACACCGGTCAGCCTTCGAAACGATAGCCGGTGCCACGGACGGTGATGATGTGCGTGGGGTGTTTGGGATCCGGCTCGATTTTTTCGCGCAGCCAGCGGATGTGCACGTCCACAGTGCGCGTGCCGCCGGCGTAATCCCAGCCCCAGACCCGTTCGAGGATCAGGTCACGGGATAGAATCATGCCCCGGTTGCGCGCCAGGAAGACCAGCAGGTCGTACGCTTTCGGTTTGAGAGCAAGTGGTTGGTCGTCTCGCAAGGCTTCGTGCCGGCCCAAATCTATCGTGAGGTCGCCGAAGATGAGTTGTTCGGTTTGTGGCGGCTGTTCTGCAGCCAGTTCTTCGCGGATCAGGCGGACACGGCGCAGCAAGGCCTTCACGCGGGCCATCAGTTCTCTCATGCTGAACGGCTTGGTCAGGTAGTCGTCGGCGCCGACTTCCAGGCCAACGACACGGTCAATCTCGTCGTCGCGGGCGGTGAGCATGAGGATCGGCGCACTCATCTCCCTGCGCAGGATGCGGCAGACGTCGAAGCCGTCCAGTCCGGGCAGCATGACGTCCAGGACGATGACGTCGGGATGTGCGCGACGGGCCGCTTCCAACGCGGCCGGCCCGTCGGCGGCGGTGTACACGTCGTACCCCTGCCGGCGAAGGTTATATTCCAGCGTTTCCAGGAGCGTCGGCTCGTCATCTACAACGAGTACTTTTTCTTTCATGACCATCACCATGTGTGTTACTAAGTGCTGGAAATAGCGTCGAATGCGGAGCGATAGAATACGCAACATGTATGTATGTATGGTACCACAAGAAAGGCTGCGAAGCAACTTTACCCGGATGAGGGGTGTCCGTCAAAGTTTTGCGTCTGCAATCATTCACGCCCTGCCCTTACCACAAAGACACGAAGTATACGAAGTGGGGCAAGCGAGAAAGCCTACTCGTTAGGCCTATCCAATGTTCCAACCTGGACGCTACGTTTTTTACTTTTGCCACGGATT
>CAZFFM010000104.1:0-10857 GCA_964517425.1 uncultured Ardenticatenales bacterium
ACCGCGAATGTAACGGATATGAGCGGGATGTTCTCCTATACAGACGTTTTCAACCAGAACATCGGAACCTGGGACACCACGAATGTCACGAATATGAGCACGATGTTCTACCGTGCACTCGTTTTCAACCAGAACATCGGTAACTGGGATACCGCGAAGGTAACAGATATGAGCAAGATGTTCTACGAGGCATCCGTTTTCAACCAGAACATCGGGAACTGGAACACCGCGAATGTAACGAATATGAGCGAAATGTTTGCCGTTGTTTACGGTGGTTTCGTTTTTGACCAGGACATCGGTAACTGGGATACCAGGAATGTAACGGATATGAGCGGGATGTTCTCCGGTGTTTACCATTTCAACCGGGACATCGGTAACTGGAACACCGCGAAGGTAACGGATATGAGCAAGATGTTCTACGAAGATACACTTTTCAACCAGAACATCGGTAACTGGGATACCGGGAATGTCACGGATATGAGCGGGATGTTCGACTCTCGCTCTTCTCTTCCTCGTGATTCCCGTTTCAACCAGGACATCGGGAACTGGAACACCGCGAAGGTAACGGATATGAGCAGGATGTTCGCCAACTCTCGCAGTTTCAACCAGAACATCGGGAACTGGAACGTCGAGCAAGTAACGGATATGAGCACGATGTTCACAAATGGGCTTTCAAGAACCAATTATGATGCCCTCCTGATTGGTTGGAATGCTCAAACTCTTCAAAGTGGGGTATCTTTCTCTGGCGGAAGTAGCTACTATTGCGCCGGCGAAGCAGCCAGAACAAATATGATCAACGTAGATGTGTGGACGATTACGGATGGCGGCAAAAAGTGTCCTGCCCCCGAAATCGACGTGCAGGGCAACAGCCAATCCATCGCCAACGGCGACACCACCCCCTCCACCGCCGACGACACCGACTTTGGCAGCACGGCGGTCAGCGGCGGCACGGTGGTTCACTCCTTCGCCATCAAAAACAAGGGGGACGCCGATTTGACCCTGACCGGCTCGCCGGCCGTCACCCTGACCACCGGCACGCAGTTCAGCGTCAGCACCCAGCCCGGCAGCAGCACGGTGATCAGCTACAGTGCCACCATTTTTCAGGTTACTTTCGACCCCTCGGCGGCCGGCAGCTTGACGGATACGGTGAACATCGCCAACAACGACAGCAACGAGAACCCGTACACCTTCGTCATCTCCGGCACGGGTGTCCTCCCCAACCTGGAGGTCACCAAATCCAATGATGCGGGCGGAAACATCGTGCTGGGTGAAGCCTTCACCTGGACACTCTCCATCACCAACACCGGGAGCGTGGACGCCGTCTTCGCCACGGACAATACGATCCTTTCGGACAACCTGCCGAATACGAACATCTCCTACGGCGCGGTCTCAGTGGTCAACGCCACCAACGTCACCGGGGATGCCAACATCCAGTGCGTCATCGACGGCAGCAATAACCTGACCTGCACCGCCGCCGCCGGCGTCACCGTGGGTGCCAACGGCAGCTTCGACGTGCAGTTCACTGCCACACCTGCGGTCACCGGCGATTTTGTCAACCCCCGTACCGGCGGCAGTTGCCAGGTGGACCCCAACGACGCCATCTCGGAAGGGAACGAGAGCGACAACGACTGCAACAGCGACACCGTCACCATCACCATCCCCGACCTGAGCGTCACCAAGAGCAACGACGGCACGCCCGTCTTCTTGACCAGCACCAGCGACGGAAGGTGGACCTGGTCGCTCACCGTCGTCAACACCGGCACCGGCCAGGCCGACTTCGCCGCTGGGGAGGCGATCCTGCGCGACAGCCTGCCTACCGGGCCAACCTGGGGCACGCCATCGCTTTCCGGCCAGAGCGGGATCAGCGGGTCGGGCAGTATTGACTGCGCCATCGCTTCGGATGTACTGACCTGCTCAGCCAGCGGCGGTAACGTGTCCATCGCGGCGACGAGCGGCAGCTTCACGGTGAACTTCACTGCCACACCTGCGGACATCGGCGCTTACACCAACCCGGTCAGCGGGGGCGCCTGCGCAGTGGACCCCAACGACACTATCCTCGAGAATGACGAGAACGACAACGCCTGCAACAGTGACACGGTCATTGTCCAGGGGCCGGAGATCGGTATTCAGGGGAACAGCCAACCCATCCCGGATGGCGACACCACCCCCACCAGCGCCGACGGCACCGACTTCAGCAGTGTTTTGGTGAACAGCAACACGGTGACCCGCACCTTCACTATCAGCAACACCGGCACGACCGATTTGAACCTGAGCGGCACGCCCGCCGTCACCCTGGCCAATGGCACGCGCTTCAGCGTCAGCGCCCAGCCAGGCAGCAGCACGGTAGTTAGCAACACCGCCACCACCTTTGATGTTACCTTTGACCCCGCGGTGGCGGGCAGCTTTATGGATACGGTCAGCATTGCTAACAACGACGCGAATGAAAATCCGTACACCTTCGTCATTTCGGGCACGGTCACCGCCCCCGAAATGGACGTGCAGGGCAACGGCCATTCCATCGTTGACGGCGATATTACGCCTGACACCGCCGACGACACCGACTTTGGCAACGCGGCCGTCAGCAACGGCACGGTGGTACATACCTTCACCATCAGCAACACGGGGGACGCCGATTTGACCCTGACCGGCACGCCCGCCGTCACCCTGACCACCGGGGCGGATTTCAGCGTAACTGTGCAGCCATCCAGTCCGGTAGGCAGCAACGGTACCACTACATTCGATGTCACGTTCGACCCTTCGGCAGCCGGTAGCTTCACGGATACGGTGAACATCGCCAACACCGACAGCAACGAGAACCCGTACACCTTCGTCATCTCCGGTACAGGTACTATCCCCGAAATGGACGTGGAGGGCAACGGCCATTCCATCGTTGACGGCGACACAACGCCCTCCACCTACGACGATGCCGACTTTGGCAGCACACCCGTCAGCGGCGGCACGGTGGCCCACACCTTCACCATCAGCAACAGCGGCGTTGCCGATCTGAACCTGACCGGTACGCCTGCGGTCGCCCTGGCTGCGGGCACGCAGTTCGCGGTGACCGTGCAGCCGTCCAGTCCGGTGGGCAGCAACAGCACGACTACCTTCCAAGTCACTTTCGATCCCTCGGTGGCCGGCAGCCTTACGGATACGGTCAGCATCGCCAACAACGACACGAATGAGAATCCGTATACCTTCGTCATCTCTGGTACGGGTACCGTCCCCGAAATGGACTTGCAGGGCAACGGTCAATCTATCGCCGATGGCGACGCTACGCCCACCATCGCCGACGACACCGACTTTGGCAACGCGTTCGCGGCCGAGGCACAAGTGACGCACACTTTTACCATCAGCAACAGCGGCGTCGCCGATCTGAACCTGACCGGCACGCCCGCGGTCACCCTGGCTACGGGCACGCAGTTTTCGGTGCTCGTGCAGCCGTCCAGTCCGGTGGGCAGCAACAATACCACCACCTTCGATGTCGTCTTTGACCCCACGGTGGTGGGCAGCTTCACCGATACGGTGAGCATCGCTAACAACGACACAAATGAAAATCCGTACACCTTCGTCATTTCGGGCGCGGGGACGGTGCGGGACGGGGAGCTGACGCTCAGCAATGAGGTCCGGTATGACCCGCTATGCATCAGATGGTTCCAGCACTACGACTTAACTGCGTCGAGGGGCAATCAGGCAATCACCCTCACCGGCGTTATTGTCACCGATACCCTGCCCCTCAAGACCTACCTGTTGCCGGCGTGGACGACGCCAGGCTACCTCTACAACCCGATCACCCGGGAAGTGGCGTGGGCCGTCGGCGCGCTGGGGCCGGGGGAACAGCGTGTCCTGCAACTGGAATTGGGCACCAATTCGACCCTGGCCGAGGGGGAAATCCTCTACGACGAGGCGACGGTCGACAGCACGGAGACCGCCCCGATGGCCCCCGCAGTGGCGGAGAACGTGATGACCTGGCAATCGCCGCCATGCACCGCAGCGACGGCCACGGCTACGGCCACGAGCACCCCCACGGCCACGGCCACGCCGACGCACACGGCAAGTCCCACGCCGACGGCCACGCCGATGCACACAGCGACGAGTACTACGACGCCGACGGTGACGGAGACGCCGCCAGCGACAAGCACACCGACGGCCACCGCCGCTGTGCCTGTCTACCATCTCTACTTGCCGATAATCGGCAGGCGGTAACCGGTCGGCATCTACCCCACTACCCCAGAAGTTCGACTTCTGAGAGAAGTCGAACTTCTGGCTTCTGCCGCCGTGGACGCCAGTCCACACCCCTGCGGCGGCGGATTGTCATCCGCCACGAGCGAACGAGAGGTAGCTCTCCAGACGCAAAACTTTGACGCGCATCCCCGTACGGAAGGGTGTGTTTCAATTCGGAAAGATATAAGGATTTTACCGCAGAGCCGCTGAGCGCGCAGAGTTTTACTTTGTTATCTTGCTCTGCGCCCTCTGCGCCTTTGCGGTAAGACAATGCTCACCCCTAAACTGAAATGCACCCCCAGACGAGTACGATTTTGACATGTCTCAAAATGTGGTGTATAGTGTATATCGGACGTAAGCGTTCGGGGATAGGGAGTGCAGCCTATCCCTCGCCTATTGCACCGGTTACTGCCGGATAGAACAGGAAACAACGCGCGTGTTGCTAGACCAAGAGAAGTTGGGGGCATACCAACGGCGTTGGCAAGAGGTTGCCGAAATTGAAGATGTAGAACGACGACAGGCTTCTTTGACACAACGCTGGCGAAAGCTAAACTCGCTGCTACGAATGGCGGCGGCGCTTAAATTGCTGCCCAACCCCAGTGATCAGCACACCGAACTGATCAGCCAACGATGGAACCGGTTACGAGCGGCCTACCTTGCTGGAAGACAGTACCAGTCCTTGTGGGTAGTGGTTACATGTTGACTGATGATGCTCTGAGTGGAACGCTGAAACCTCACACCGCGACAGAGGCTGGCTCGGTTTGTGCGCAAAGCCTTGTCGTTTTCCAAGTCTGACATATTCCATGAGCTGGTGCTGAAGCTGTATATTCACTACTACCAATGTAGAATGGTGCCCCATCAGTTAAGATGTAACCACTACCAACGCAAAAATATGACGGGAACCCCTTCTCGCTCCCCAATTTGACAACAATTCGTAATAGACTATAATTGTTATTGCAATATGTTGCAACAGCAAAGGAGCGCACGTTTGCCTGAACCCGAAGATGTACTCCACAACCTACGCGAGGCAGGATATCGGCGTACACCGCAACGAGAGATTATTCTGGAGGCGATCTATTCGCTTGGCAGTCACTTTAGCGCGGAGCAAGTTTACCGTACCGTCCATGCGCGGAGTTCCTACATCAATCGCTCCACAATCCATCGCACGTTGGAGCTTTTCCGGGACGTCGGCATGTTGCTTGAGCTCCGCACCAGTAACGGCCAAACGGAATACGAATTAGCCAGCGCCGGTCATCATCACCACCTGATCTGCAAGTCTTGCGGACGGATGATTGAATTTTCCGACCGGTATTTGGAATCCCTGGAGCAAACATTGCTCGCAGACTACGGGTTCAGCGCGCAAATCGAGCATCTGGCTCTCTTCGGACACTGTGCCGACTGCCACTAAACGTGCCGGGGCGCGCGCCAGCAAGGATGAACATTAAGCGGACAGACGCCGCTCGCCCACCGGCGACCAGTTACTGACAACTGTCGACTGACATCTGATTACTGTTTTCAACAGGAGTAAGACCATGCACTACCTAAGCCCGGCCATCTTTACACCAATCGTTAGCAGCGCCCCCCTGCACATTCCGGACGGCTACTTGAGCCCCGTCATGTCGCTGTTTTTCTACGTGCTGATGATCCCGTTTTGGTACTTTGCCGGACGTCATGCCCAGAAGAAGCTGACCGGCCGCATGGTGCCCATGGTCGCCCTGCTGGCCGCCTTTTCCTTCGTCATCATGATGTTCAACGTGCCTCTGCCCGGTGGCACAACGGGCCATGCCGTAGGAGCCTCGTTAGCGGCCATCGTTGTCGGACCATGGATCGCCAGCATCGCCGTTTCCATCGCCCTGCTGATTCAAGCGCTTTTCTTCGGCGACGGCGGCATTCTGGCCTTCGGGGTAAACAGCTTCAACATGGCTGTGGTCGTTCCATTCGTGGCCTACGCTTTCTATCGCGCCATTTCGGGGAATAGCCCGATTACGGCCCGGAGGCGGGCGGTTGCCGCCTTCCTGGGGGGCTACGTGGGGCTGAGCCTGGCCGCTCTTCTGGCCGGCGTGGAATTTGGCCTGCAACCACTCCTCTTCCACACAGCGAACGGTACGCCCCTCTACGCCCCATTTCCCTTGAGCGTTTCCGTGCCGGCCATGCTCATCCCGCATCTGGCTTTGGCTTCCATCGTCGAGGGGGCCGTTACAGCCCTGGTTGTCGCCTACCTGCAACGGGCGAATCCCGCCTTGCTGATGTTCATGGAGCCGGCAGCGGGTGCCGAAATCTCCGCGGCACGCCGCATGGGCACACGAACGCTGTGGGCCGGTCTGGCCGCGCTGGCCCTACTCTCTCCATTGGGACTGCTGGCAACCGGAACGTCGTGGGGCGAGTGGAGCGCTTCTGAGCTGGCCGGAAAGCTCGGCTTTGTGCCGCAAGGCATCGCTGCCGGAGGAAACTCCTGGTCGGCGCCGCTTCGTGGCTACGGCTTGACCAACCTGGGCAGTGGAACGGGCTATATTCTCTCTGCCTTGGCCGGTATTGTCATCATACTGGCCGCCTTTTGGTTGCTCGAACGCCTCCTTTCCGCAAATCGCTCCGGCGCAGAGAACAACGTCAAACGCCGAGCATAGAGCTGCCATACAGGGAGCGCACAATATGCCGCGCACATCACGCATCTTACCGGACAAACGGAACAACCGCACATGAGCACCGGAATCATTGAACGTACGCTGGCCGACATCAGCCATTCGTTAGAACAAGCTCTCTTTGCCGAAGAGATGTCGCGCTGGCCGGGCCTGTTACAGTCGCTTGATCCGCGCGCCAAGATTGTGAGTGTGCTGGCATTGCTGCTGGCGGTCAGCCTGTCGCGCAACTTGCCGATTATCCTGGCCCTGTACGGCGTGGCGCTGATATTGGCGCGACTGTCCCATGTGCCGATGAGCTTTTTTGTCAAGCGCGTCTGGATGTTCATGCCCTTCTTCACCGGTATCATCGTCATACCGGCCCTATTCATCACGCCGGGCCAGCCGCTATACGTTCTGCCGGGGCCTATGCATTTGGCCATCACGCGAGCGGGCGCGATCAGCAGCGCGTTTCTCGTTTCGCGCGTGGGTACTTCCGTTTCCCTGGCTGTGCTGCTGGTGCTGACCACACCCTGGAACGAACTTTTGAAAGCACTTTCCGTTCTGCATGTTCCTCAGGTTTTCGTCCTCATCCTAGGCATGACCTACCGGTACGTCTATCTGTTGCTGCACACCATGAACGATATGCTTCTTTCTCGCAAGAGCCGCATCGTGGGGAAGATGAGCTCGTCCGACCACCGGCGTTGGATCGCTGCCAGCGCCGGTGTCTTGCTGGGTAAATCCTTCCACCTGAGCAACGAAGTCTACTTGGCCATGACGGCACGTGGTTTCAACGGAACGGTGCGCACCGCCGGTAATCTGAAGCTGCATTCGCGTGACTGGCTGTGGGGAGCGGGGCTGGTGAGTGTGGCTCTGATCGCCGTGGTTTTGGGGAGCTAAGAGCTTGGACAGGCGCAACACACAATGAACAACTCTGCTTTTTCTTTGACGAACATAGAATTTAGCTATGATGGCCGCTACCCGGCATTGGCCGGTGTGACGCTCTCTGTGCAAACGGGGGAAGTGCTGGCAGTCCTAGGTGCAAACGGCAGTGGCAAGAGTACCCTGTTGAAGGTGCTAGACGGCCTATACTTTCCGACCCGCGGGGAGCTTCGCTTCTTTGGTGAGATATTCGCCGAGGAAACATTCCGCGATGAACAGGCCCTGATTTCCTTTCGCCGGCAGGTGGGCCTGGTATTTCAAGACCCAGATGTTCAGCTCTTCTCGCCCTCTGTCTGGGACGAGGTTGCCTTTGGCCCGCTACAGCTCGGCCTCTCCGAGAAAGAGGTACACGCGCGAGTAGATGAAGCCTTATCGCTACTGAACATCAAAGAACTGCGCGACCGCACCCCCCACCGCCTGAGCGGCGGCGAGAAGAAGCGAGTGGCCATCGCCTCCGTGCTTTGCCTGTGGCCCGACGTATGGCTGTTGGACGAACCGACCGCCGGCCTGGACCCGCGCAGCCAGAGTTGGCTTATTGACTTCATCCTGGATCAGCGCCAACAGGGCAAAACGGTGGTCGCCGCCACCCACGACCTGGACATCGTGGAGGCGATTGCCGACCGCGTCTGTGTGTTCGGGGAAGATCACCGCATCGCCCAAATCGGTTCCGCAAAGGAGGTGCTTGCCAATCGTGACCTTCTACTTCGCTGCAACTTAATCCATGACCATCGCCATTTGCACCGTGATGTCGTTCATGGACACCCCCACCTGCATCGCTCCGCCCATGAACATGAACATGCCTAGCGCCTGTTCGTCAAAACGATAACTGTTTAGGAGGAGAGAACATGTCAACCTTTAAGTACCGTGGATTTCGCGCCGAAGTCTTCTATGTCAGTGACGGGGATACGCCGGATGTCACCTTCCATGTCGAGACATCCATTCGCATGTTGGGCATTGATACGCCGGAGAAAGGTTTCCAGGACAGACGGAACCTGCTGCACGTCCCGGCCAATCGCAGCCACTACCATCCCTCCGAGAAGTATGCCCCCATCCTCGCCCATCTCGAACTGGACCAAACGGTCGTCGGCAAACGAGATTACGACTATGACCAGCGCCACTTCATTGGCAAACTGACGCCCGAATATGCCCAATGTCTGTCGCAAAGGCTCGCTGCCGGCGAAGCTGCTTCCAATCAACAGGTACATGCCGAGGCAGCCACCGACCACCTGCGTTCCATTGCAACGCGGGACGTCTTCCTGACCTACGGAGAGCAGACTTTTGATCGGTACAACCGGCTACTCGCCTTCATCGGACGCTACGCCAAATCGTCAAGAGACAGAGGAGACACCTACAATCTACAACAACTGAAAGCGGGCATGGCCATCAATTACTTCATCTACCCGAACCTGGTGGATCTGAACCAAAAGGCCCGCAAGCACGACATCAGCAACCGGCACGTCGCGTTGGCCCGCGATGCGGTGATCGCCGCCCGCGAGGCTCGCGTGGGGATTTGGGACGAGGCCAATCCGCTGCGCTTATGGCCTTTCGAGTTCCGCCTACTCGTCCGGCGCGAACCACCGTCCCGTTTCTGCGCAGATTTGGAAACACTCGCGCTCTACCGGCCGCAGGAGTATTACAACGTGCCGGTTGAGAATCGGCTGTTCTTTTCCAAAGAGTTCGTGCCCGTGGCACTCTACCTGCGTGGTTACCACAAAACCTGGGAGGGAGAGCCGTACTGACCTGAAAATGGCGTGGAGCGACTCTAGAACGATGAATGCAGAATGATGAATGATGAACGGCGTGAAACGTAATGCGTGAAGACTACATGACGAACGGCAGCACGCAACACGTTCTGACGACTGGCTACTGACGACTGACATCTGACATCTGGTTTTCAAAGCAGTCGTCGTCAGCCGATTAACGCGCTCAATGCGCCGGCCACGCGCTGTATCTGCTCTTCCGTGAGCTCCGGGAAAAGGGGCAGGGAAAGGAACTGGCGGGCAGCCTCTTCGGCCACGGGGAAACTGCCTGGAGCATATCCCAGGGAAGCAAAGGTCGGTTGCAGGTGAATGGGAATCGGATAATGAACGCCGGCGCCGATGCCTTGCGCACGCAGCGCGGCCAAAATCTCGTCGCGCCGCTCGACGCGCAGGGAAAAGATGTGGACAACGCTGTGCACACCTGGTAACACATAGGGCAGCACTACGTCCAGATCGCCCAAAAGTCCGCAATAGCGCGCGGCATGTGCCCGGCGGGCCTCGTTCCAGTCGTCCAGGTGGGGCAGTTTGGTGCACAGGACAGCTCCCTGGATGCCGTCCATGCGCTCGTTGAAACCTTCGACCTCGTGTTCATACTTGCCCGTTCGTCCGTGGTCGCGTGCCACACGGACGTAAGCGGCGATGGCATCGTCGTTGGTCAGCACTGCGCCGGCATCACCATAGGCTCCCAAATTCTTTCCGGGGTAGAAACTAAAGATGGCTGCGTCCCCCATGCTGCCCGCCTTGCGGCCGTGGTACGTGGCACCGTGGGCCTGGGCCGCGTCCTCGATCACGCGCAGGCCGTGGCTGCGCGCAATTGCCAGGATCGGCTCCATGTCTGCCGGTTGTCCGTGCAAGTGTACCGGCATGATCGCGCGCGTACGCGGGGTGACGGCTTGTTCGATTTGGGCTGGGTTTATGTTGTAGGTCCGCGGGTCAATGTCCACCAGCACGGGGAGGGCGCCGGCCTGCCGGATCGCTCCGGCGGTAGCCACAAAAGTCATCGCCGTGGTGATGACCTCGTCACCCGGCCCAACGCCACACGCCCGCA
This sequence comes from uncultured Ardenticatenales bacterium, assembly GCA_964517425.1. GTDB lineage: Bacteria > Chloroflexota > Anaerolineae > Ardenticatenales > JAADHH01 > JAADHH01. The sequence goes on from CAZFFM010000104.1 coordinate 10,587, forward strand.
GGGCCAGGAACAACGCAGCCGTGCCCGAGGCAACACCGACGGCGTAGCGTACATCGCAGTAGGCAGCGAAGGCGTCTTCAAAGGCAGCCACCTCCGGCCCCAGGATGAACTGATTGCGCTCCAGAACGCGGCGGAGTGCCGTATCAATCTCCGGCTTGATTTGTTCGTACTGCGCATGCAAGTCTACGAGAGGAATGAAAGTCACAATTACGTCTCCTGAAAAGTGCTTTGCCAATGCACATTGTAACGTGTTGCGTGATGCGTGATGCGT
>CAZFFM010000105.1:0-10751 GCA_964517425.1 uncultured Ardenticatenales bacterium
GGGTCTTTTGGAAAAACGCTATCTGCGAAACTTAGTAGTTGAAGCCGTTGTAGGTGAAGAACTGGTCTCCAGCGGCAGCCGGGTTGATTTCGTTGACGAGGGCCACGATGGGGCCGGTCGCCGTAATCTGCGCGGAGCCGACGTACGAATTTCCGGTCCACGCGCCACCGGTCTGAATGACCGTCCACGATGCGCCTGCTGCCAGACTCGTCGTCGTGTCGGCTGAGGGAGCGAAGGCTCCTGCCGAGTTAGGACCATAGGTGACGGTGACGTCTACGGCAGACCCACTTACATTTTGCACCTGGATACCGGTGTAGTAGCCAGAGTTGTTGGCCATGACCAACGGTGCACTGACGTTGCTCGTAGCTGTGGAGGGATCAAACCCTTCGGACGCCGTACCCACGGCTGAGGAACAAGCCGGCAAACCGCCGGGGCAGACCTGGTTCACAATCGCGACCAGGGGCTGGGCGGCAGAGTTGGTCACTGTGGCAGAACCTACGTACTGATTGCTGCCCCATGTTCCACCCAGTTGAATGAGGGTGCAGGATGCGCCTGCTGCCAAACTGTTGCACGTATCATTGGCTGGCGCGAAGGCCCCCGCCGTATTCGCGCTGTAGCTCACGGTGACGTTGGTAGTCGCCGTGCCTACGTTCTGGATCTGGATTCCGGTGTAGTAACCAGAGTTGTTGGCCATAACCAAGGGGAGATTCACCGTGGTAGAACCGCCGGTGAAGCCATTGTAGCCCATCAACACCTTGAAGGTAGAGGTGTTGATCTGCATGAGGCTGGCCACAACCGGCTGATCACAAGAGATCTTTGCGGAGCCGACGAACTTGGTCCCCAAGGCGGTGTTGGTAGCCTGGTCAAAGGTCTGGGCGGCACCGGGCTTGATCGTCTTCGCTTCGACAGCCGCGGTCCCGTCGCTGCCGGGCACATAATTGACGTTACAACTGGCATCGGCGGAGCCGGCATTCTGGACATTGAACCAGGTGTCGAAGCCACTGTTCCCACGCATGACCAGCGGCAGGCTGACGTCGGTCGCTCCGGCCGAGAAGCTGTTTGTAGATGCCCCATACTGCGGGGAATCCCCCAGCAAGTTCGAGATCGCCACGACCGGCTGGTCGGACGAGATCACGACCGAGCCATTAAATGGGGCAGCCGGCGCGATGGGGAAATAGGTCTTCGAGCTGCTGACAGCAATCGTGTCATTTACGGTTGTCGCCACTGTCCCATCCTGGTTGTAATAGACAATGGAGATGTTGGCGGTACCCGTCCCCAGGTTTTGGACCTGGAAACCCGAGTTGTACGTGACCGCACCCGCCACACTGGCTCCCATCACGAGCGCTGCCAATAATACGGCTACAAGCAATAGTTTTTTCATTTATTCTACTCCTTTGCTAGATAAAGCGACAGTAATTCATTACGTTGTTGAAACCTGTTGTCATTTTACCCTGGATACCTGCTGAAGTCAATACTTCCTTCGCACTATTTTCGTAGCCCCGTTCTCCAGACGGCTTGTTTCGCGGAATCTCCCCCTACTACCAATGGGTTACTGCCACTTTTCGGCAGGGTTCAACCGGAGAATCTGTGTCCCAATCTCCTTTCTCCGGCAAGCCGCTCGTGATCAGAAGAGCCGCAAGGCGACCAGCGCCCAGAGCAGGTCAAAGAGGATGAGCAGGACGCGCATAAAGATCGCCGCCAAAATCGCCTCGCCGGGAGGCATGTAGGCCGAGAGCAAGAAGCTCATCGTGATCTCGGTGACGCCGAACCCTCCCGGCACAACAATCGTGGCCATGCCGGCGATGCCGCTCAGGGCCATCACGCCGATGACACCCGGAAGCGCGCGCAGCGGAAGTCCCCCCATATTCGCGACAACGCTATACAACATCACACCTCCGCCAACCCACACAAGCCCATATAATCCGAGCCAGCGCAGCAGATCGCTGTTATGCAGCGGTTGCGGAGGCGGGGCCACGTGCAAGCGGCGCATCAACCCCTTGACGATGGCCGGCCGAATGAGCAACAGGCCAACCAGCGCACTAATCACCAGCCACCAAGGCTGGATCGTCTCTTTCCCCGCCAGGAAGGGCCAGGTGATCAACCCGACGAATATCGCGGAGAGAATCAGCAGGGCGATCTCCATACCGGCCCCCACCGCCGTCACCCGTTTGCTGACGCCTTCTTGCTCGTAGAGCAGGGCGCGTCCGGCAACGTGCCACCACCGCCCCGGCAATCGCTTGGTCACGTTGGTGCTGATGTAAATTCTGAAATGTCTGCGCCATCCCCTCAGGCCACTCAACTTGGTGAAGACAACGGACCAGGCAAAGGCCGCAATCAGCAGGTCTATGCTGTAGGCGACGAAGGCCGCGAACACCCCCTCCCAACCAAGTCGGCGCGCACTTTCCACGATGTGCAGGTCCCCGCGACCCCACAGGAGGAACACATACAGGATCAAGGCCACCAGCAGAGCGGACGAAAACAGCCAGCCCCGGCGGGACCCTGAGATTTGACTGCGGACGTAACGGCCCGCGCGTGTGATTTGGGACAAGTACGGCGACCTCTTTCTAATGGTCCGTCATCGTTGCCGGCAGAGATATACGAAACAGCTTGCCCAGTTCAGCGGGACCAGGGGGGTCAGCAACAGACGGATCAGAGGCTTGGGGTGACCCAAATACCACCAGCGGTCCGCCCAGGTCACCGGCCACTCACGTTCGTACTTCACCGTGCGTTCCGTGCGGAGACCATTTTGTTCCAGCAAGTCTTGCCATTCATACCGCGCAGCGTAGCGCTGGATGGGTTGGTCATCCTGTTCCGTGCGACCGGTGCGCAGCGCCGTCCACACGTTGTGCAGAATGCTGAAACTGTTCGGCAGCAAGATAAAAGCCAGGCCGTCGGGAGCCAGCACCCTTGCGATTTCCCGCGCCCCCTGCGTCATGTCCGCATAATGTTCCAGGCTGCCGATGCTGGTCACATAATCGAACTGGCCATCCGCAAAGGGAAGCGATTCCCCGTCTGAGGCAACGAAGTGCCCTTCCCCCCTCTCCTTTGCAACGTGCAAGGCCGCGGCGGAGAAGTCAACGCCATAGGCGGCCACCCCTGCCTGAGCTGCCAGGTTGGAGAGGTCGCCCGCGCCACAGGCCACATCCAGCAAGCGCCGTCCCGGCTGCGGGGCCAGCACGCGCAATATCCAGCGGTAGAACGAATCGCGCTGGCGAATACCTTCATGCGTGTAGATGTCGTCGTAGGCGGTTTGAGATTCTTGCGGCTTTCTCCGGATCTCAAGCATGGTTCAGCGCACCTCTGTTTCTCGCCGGCGAGCGAATACCGTGATCGAAGAGCTGAGCCGCACCCGATCGGCCAGGGTGTAGAAGGCCAGACCGGCGAGCCGCGCCGGCCAGGAACGGAGCGCCGCCATCAGGGCCTGTCGAACGGCAGGCTTCGACACCTTTTCGTTGGCCCACATCTCCAGCCCCAACAGCAAGACGTGATAGCGGCCCGAAAAGGATACTATCCCCTCCATCTGGAACCCACTTTCGTTCAGGTAACGGGACAGCACCGGCCTCGTGAAAAGGTGCAGGTGGCGGGGGACGTCCCAGCCGGCCCAGTAGCGCCCGAGCAGGGGGACTTCCCAGCTCTCTGGATTCGGCAAGCTCATCACCAGCAGGCCACCCGGACGCAAAATGCGGGCCAACTCCGCGAGCGTTGCGCGCGGGTCATAGACGTGTTCCAGCACGTCCCACAACGTGACCGCATCGAAGGCATGGCCGGCAAATTGGGCTTGGTGCAGCTCCCCGATGAATATGTCCAGGCCGAATTTTTCGCGGGCATACGTCGCTGCCGTCTCGTTCGGTTCTACCCCTTGCACGTCCCACCCATAACGGCGCATGGCGTCCAGAAAAACGCCCGTTGCGCAGCCAACATCCAGCAACCGGCCGGGACGCCCGGCATGTCGGGTCACGATTTTGCACCGTTTTGCCATGCCATAGCGCCGGTCCCACCGCCGCCAGAGGTGCGCTTCCTCCTCGATAGCCGGTACAAAGGGCATGTAATCGGCGGGGTAATACTGCGCCATATTTTCGGGGCTTGGTCTTGGACTCAAATAGAGCAGCCCGCAACGACGACAACGCTTCCACGCGAATTGGCCCGGCCGGTGGTGCAGCAAATCGTGGCCGGTCATCACCGTTTCGGCGTCGTCGGACTGGCAGAGTGTGCAACAGATCGTCTCTGTTTGCGGTTCTCGGGTCATTCAAATCTCCACGCGCTTGGCGATGTTTTCCCAACTGTACCGCTCGGCAAATTGCGGCGAGACAGGTACAGCGACCGGGTCGGACAGTCGTTGGATGAGCTTTTGGGCAAAGGTATCCCAATCGTCCGCAATTGTCAAATGCGGGGTACAGAGCGAAACGTCCAAACCGGCTGCACCCACCGTCGTGCTGACCACCGGTGTGCCACAGGCAATGCTCTCCAGAATCTTTAGCCGTGTGCCACCGCCACGCACGAGTGGGCAGGCCATCACGTCGGCGGCGTTGATGGTATCCTGGATGCGCTCGACAAAACCGACCGTGCGCATCCCCTCGCGGGCAAGGTCTGTCGAAGCGTGCCGGCCGGCAATGACAAACTGCGCCTCTGGCCGGTGGCGCAACACACGGGGGCGGATCTCCTTCGCCAAAATCTGTGCAGCCTCCTGATTGGGCGGGTAATCCATGGACCCGAAGTAGAGCACCAGGGGGGTGCCCTCCTGTACCCCCAGAGCCTGGCGTGTCTGCAAGCGCATTTGGCGACTGGGGAAGAAGTCACCGGCGTCAAAACCGTTCGGCAGGAGAGATATTTTCTCGGGTGAGATTCCCAGCCTCGCCAGGCCGTTTCGATCTTCCTGCGAAACGCAGTAAACGTGTTTCGCTTGTTGGCATGTCAGTTTCTCATACCACCGAATCAGATGCCAGGACTTGCGCCCCAAGTCTCGGAAGCGCAAGAACTCGACGTTATGCTCGTCAACAGCAAAGGGGACACCGGTCATCTGCCGGAGGGCAATCGCTGTGAATCCTGGCCAGGTGTATTCGACGAAAATCTTATCCACCCCCTGGCCGCGAGTAAATTTTACGGCAGCGCGCAGCATGGCCACGTTGAAGAATTTTTCCAGCTTGTGTCGTTCCGGAACCTGGATGAGCGTGCCGCTCAGGGTACTCGTGTCGGCAGGGAGTGGGCGATGGAATGGCTGCGGGCAAATCAAACTTACGTGGTGCAGGCGAGAAAGGTGCTTGGCCAGGTGGTAGATGCGCCGTTCGCCTCCGGTGGTGGGCGGGAAAGGGTGAAACGGCGAGAGCATCAGCACGTGCTTCATGAGAAGATCGTTCCCCCGGGCCGCAAACGCAAGCCATCCCGAAGGCCACGCAGATACGCGCGTGCAGCGTCGGGCCGCCGGCGCAACAGCAGACGAGCCACAGTCTTGACCGCGCTGGCCGTCCGGTAGGGCACAATGAAGGGCGTTTGCCAGAGGCGGGCATGTTTCCGAAAGAAGAGCACGCTGCTACGCGCCATCTGATAGCGTTCGGCGGGGGAATCGCTGCCGCCACTGCTCGTGGCCACCTTGTGCCACATCTTGGCGGACGGGACGAGGAGCAGGCGAAATCCTGCCGCCCGGGCCCGCAGACAGAGGTCCGAGTCTTCGTAGTACATAAAGAATCGCTCGTCGAACAGGCCCACTTGTTCCAAAAGTTCTCGCCGGAGGAGTAGGCCGCAACCGACCAACACGGGCCGCTCGACAACTTCCGTCCAGCGGCCATCGTCGGGACCGCGACCGTGTCCGCCGGTCATCTCCAACAGCAAAGGGTTCCAGCCCCCCCCCACCGACCAGATCACCGTTGGCGCGGACTGGTAGTAGATCATCGGAGCAGCCATGCCTACGTCAGCCGCGCGGGCGGCGCGGACCAATTCGTGCAGGGCGTGCGCGTCTACGGTCGTGTCGTTGTTGACGAGGAACACGAAGTCGGCTCCCTGCGACAAAGCCTGACGCAGGCCGATGTTTGCGCCGGCGGCGAAGCCGAGGTTACGTTCGTTCACCAGCACCTCGGCGGCGGGGGCCTGCCGGCGGATCGCTTCCACCGACCCATCGGACGACCCGTTGTCTACGACCAGGAGACGATAATCTGGGTAGACTAAGCGCTGTAGGGAGTGGAGACAGGTCAGCGTGTCCTCTCGCCGATTCCAGTTAAGTGTGACGACATAGACCAGGGGGGATGCCCGATCTCCGCGAATCTGCTGCTTTTTCATTGGCCGGCCATGTCCTCGAAAGCAGCGACCATCGCTCGCCAGGAAGCGATCGCTTCTTCCTCCAGCATGGCTCCCTGGTCTTCTCGCGAAGCTTCTCCACGGAGTATGCGCTGTAGACCCTGCACCAGCGCATCGGCATCTTCGGGTGTCACCAGGATGTGGCCCTTCGATTCGTCCACCAGTTCTCGAACGCCGCCAACATCGCTGGCCACGATGGGCAATCCGAATCCCAGGGCCAGTTGAACTGCGCCGCTCCCCGTAGCGTGCCGGTAGGGAAACACCGCCACATCGGCAGCCCGAAAGTAGGGAGCCAACGCTTCATTGGGGATGTAGCGGTCTACGATGGTTACGACATCCTCCAGCCCCAAGGCAGCGATGCGTGCCACCAAGGGTTCCACCGGCATCCACCATTCTCCGACGATGAACAAGTGGGCCGGTGCCCGCTCGCGCAGGGCCGGCAAAGCCTCGATCAACAAGTCTACGCCTTTGTAAGGGCGCACCAGTCCAAAGAAGAGAATGGCCTTTGTCTCCTCTCGCAAATTGAGCAGTGACCGGGCTTCCTCACGCTCCATCGTGCTCCCCCTGGCCAGCGCCCGGTAGCTGGGGTGAGGAACCACGCGAATGGTGGCAGCCTCCCCTCGCGGAAGGAGGTCTCGCAAGCGGGCCGCTTCGCGCTCCGACTGCACGACAAAGCCGTCGCCCGCTTGCAAGACACGGCGCGCTACCCACCGGTTCCAGAAAGCCGGCTCGTGGGGCAGCACGTTGTGGCACAAGAAAAGCAGTCGTGATTCTCCCCGGCGGCGAATTGCTTTGCCCAATGTCCACCAGGCAGGCGCCCAAAAGGGCACCCACCAGGGAATGATGACAGCGTCCGGCGCGAAGGCCAGAATCCGCCGGGCGGTGGCGTACCAGGTGAGCGGGTTGAGGGGGTCCAGCAGGTACGCGCAATCTGTCCGCATCGGCTGTTGGCTGGGGTCTCGGTCGCTTCGTCCGGGGAAGAGCCAGCGGGGATATTGCCGGCGGAACGAGACGAAGAGCACATCATGTCGGGCGGACAAGTGCTGCACCAGCAGGGTCGTGTGGTGGGCAATTCCTCCCCGAAAGGGGTACGTGGGGCCTACCACTGCAAACCTCATTGTCCCATCGCCAGACTCCATTATTGGGTGGAGTCCTCCTCCCCCCCGCTCTCCAGCCTTTGCACACGAAAGAGCGTGTCTTCCAGCATCTTGCGATTGACGGCGATCAGGTCGGCAAGGAGGCCGATCAGACAAATCTGGAAGCCCACGATGATCAGAATGGCGGCCAGGATCAGAGATTGGACGTGCCCTGCCATACCATGTGATAGCACGAAATAGATCAGGAAGCGCACGCCCAACACCCCGCCGCCGATCAGGAAAAGGGTGCCGATACCTACGAATGCGCGCAGGGGCTGGTACATGATGTACGTGCGGACGATGGTGATGGCCGAGTGTATGAGGTATTGCGGCAGGCTGCGGATGAGGCGAGACTGTCGCGTCTGCGGGTTGATGCGGATGGGTACGTGTTCAACGGCCATGCGCTGCACGCCCGCCTGGATCAACGTCTCCAGGGTGTAGGAATAATCGCTGAGGACGTGAATGCGCAGGGCGGCTTCGCGGCTGAAGGCGCGGAAGCCGCTGGCCGCATCGGGGATGGAACGGCCAGCCGCTCTTTGGACGACCCAACTGCCGAGGCGTTGCAGCCAGCGTTTGAGGGGCGAGAAGTGCGGGACGTTCGCAACGCCTCGGTCTCCCACAACGATGTCCGCGGTTTCGGCCAGGATGGGCGCGATCAGGGTTTCGATGTCTTGGGCGCAATACTGGTTGTCGGCGTCGGTGTTGACGATGATGTCGGCACCGGCCCGCAGTGCCGCATCGAGGCCGGCGAGGAAGGCACGAGCCAGCCCACGGTTGCGTCGAAATTGCACCAGGTGTTGTATGCCCAGTTCTCGGGCAACCTCTGCTGTGCGGTCCGTACTGCCATCGTCTATCACGAGCACTTCAATTTGGTCAATACCGGGCAGCGTTTTGGGCAGATCGGCCACCGTAACCGGCAGCGTGGTTTCCTCGTTGTAGCAGGGAATCTGGATGATCAGTTTCATTTACTCGCCTGCTCGATTCTCACGTCCGGCTACTTCTTGAATCTGGAAGAGGATTGCTTCATCAGCGGTATCATCCTTCATGCTTTGAAGTTTTCTCACTTTTTTGAGAAGACACGCCTATATCTCCTCAAAGGGGTTGTGCACCAACATGTATAGATGACTATGTTGCTGTCAATCAGCATCTCTCGCTCCTGCCCGGTAGAGGACGATCTTGCCGTATCTTGCGTTCCCATGCGGCCGGATCAGCAATATCTCGTAGCGCATCTGCAGTAGCCAGTTTCTCTAACGCATCAGCCATACGTTGTCCTTGCTGAGCAACAACGGAAGGGGCCACTACTTCATCCAGGACTGTTATATAAATACCAATCGCTTTCTCTTGTGCAAGGTGGGCAGGCACATCCTTCTTCCACTCTACATAGTTTCCTCTAAGGGTAGCCTTGTATGTGCGAAGCATGATTTCTCCCTCTCGCTGTCCTTCTCTCATGTCGCAATATCTCCTTGCCCTGCCAACCCCAATTCCGGCGCAATGCCCTGCATGGCTTGCAAGACGATGCGGATGTGCTCGTTCAGTTCTATGCCCAGGTCGGCGGCCCCTTGGGCAATCTCTTCGCGGTTTACGGCCGCAGCGAAGCGGTGGTCTTTCCATTTTTTGCGCACCGACTTGACTTTCACGTCCTGGATGCTCTTGCTGGGACGCACCAAAGCGACGGCCGTGATCAAGCCGGTCAGCTCGTCCACCGCATAGAGGGCCTTCTCCATGAGGCTTTCGCGGGCCGGCACACCGTCGTAGTTGCCGTGCGAGAGGATGGCGCGGATGATGTCTTCGGGCCACCCCCGTTCGCGCAGGATCGGGGCGCCGAGACGAGGGTGGTCGTCTAACGTGGGATGCTGCTCATAGTCAAAATCGTGGAGCAGTCCGACGATGCCCCACAACATTTCGTCTTCTCCAAAGTGTCGTGCATAAGCACGCATGGCTGCTTCTACGGCCAACATGTGTTTGCGCAAGCTCTCGCTTTGCGTAGTTTCCTTGACCAGTTTCCACGTTTCTTCTCGGGACGGAATCTTGGCCATGCTTTTACCTCCAGGTTTCGTGCGCGTGTTGCGTGTGAAGGTTGCCAACTTTCCAAGAGTTGGCAACCTTGGCGGGGGAAATCACGTCTCCTTCAGTTGGTCGAAGAGGGCGCGGATGCCCTGGCGGAACAGGTTTCGCTCCTCGTCGCGACGTGTGTAATCGATGGGGAGGCGTTCGAAGAAACTCATCATCCGGCTGACGACTTCGTCCCGTGCCCGTCCTTCCGCAATCAACGACAGGACACGACCGCGCATCTCCGTCAGGTAGGTAGCAAGCGAGCGGATCATACGGCGCGACCGGCCCGGTTTTCCGCGCCCGGGAACGAGCATACGAAGGTCCATCGCTTCGATGCGCGCGAGGGTTTCCAGCCAGCGATCAATTTTGCACTGGCCCATGTAGGGTCGCCAGCCATTGACTACCGTGTCGCCTGCAAACAATACACCATCTTCGGGAAGGTAAAGTCCGACATTGTTTTCCGTATGTCCGGGCAGGTGAACAAATTCCAGTACGCGGCCACCATGGTAGAGCGTCAACTGTTCAAACAGGGTCAGGTTGGGATAGCGCGGTGTGTAGTTTTCCATCAGGTGTTCTATTTCGGGGTCCGCTTTCACAATTTGATTTCGCAATTGTTCCAGGGCCTTCTCCGTCAGCGACATGCGGACGCGCGTGCCAGCATGGGCAATAATGACCCCGGGGAGGAAGAAGTTGCCGACTACGTGATCGTTGAGATGGTCTGTATTGAGTACGTACTGGATCGGCCCACGTTGATCGGCTTCGGCCTTCCATGCCAATGTTTCTGAAGGTAACATCGGTGTATCCACCAGCACTACACCATCCCGGCTGGTAACCATCCCCGAATTAACCTTGCAGTACCCGTCGCGCACCCATATACCTTTGCCTACCCGCTGCATATCAACTGATCCCCCCTAATGGTAATAAAGCCAGAAGTCACCCAAGAAGTTCAACTTCTAAATGAACGCTAAATACAATTGTACCATACCATTGCCAACGAGACAAGTCCCCCTTTTGGCCAGGGGTGGCCGTCAAAGTTTTGCGTCTGCAATCATTCACGCCCTGCCCTTACCACAAAGACACGAAGTATACGAAGTGGGGCAAGCGCGAGAACCTGCTCGTCGGGCCTATCTTATGTCCCAACGTCGAAACTGGAATCTGGCGAAAATCATTTTGCCCATATAATACGGCATTTTCAGCCACAGATTGCACGGATTTCCACAGATTTTCATCTATGCTTGCTGATTTTTCCGTGACCATCCGTGGCAAAAACAAAAT
>CAZFFM010000106.1:0-10679 GCA_964517425.1 uncultured Ardenticatenales bacterium
ACATATTCAATTTCAGCGGGTGCAGTATTTTTTCCCCAACTTTCAGGGTTTAGTTCAGCGATATTGCCAAGCTTCCCAACCCTCCACCCCCGGGGAATTGGCCCCAGCGCGGAGTCCTCGAAGCTGTCGGGGAAGAGGGCCAGGATGTGCTCGGGCAGGGAGGGCGCGCCGGGATATGCGCTGTCCTTTGCGTCTTTGCGTCCTTGCGCCCTTGCGTTTCCTTCCTTGCGTTTGATATTTTCCCACACCGGGTCGAAGTCCACGAACCAGGACTTGAACAACGCCCGGGCCATGGCCTCCAGGGTGGCGTTCATGCGCCGGTTGAGCTCGATCTTGTCGTCCAGCGTCCCCAGGATGTGGGCGATGGCGCGCTGTTCATCGTATGAAGGGAAAGCAAACGTGTACTCCTTCAGCGTCGGCGCAGGAACCCTCTGGCGGCCAGATGAACCTTCCATGCGGACAATTGCGAAGTTGCGGAATTCTGGATAACGGGCGAGATAGTAAACGAAAAGATTGTCCGAAACGTCCTTGATCCCTGAGAGCACGATAAATTCTGTAGAGCCATGACCGATCTCTCCGTCTTCGAGGAAATCCACAAAGGCCGTTTTTCCGTTTTCAAGACAAGGAGTGATACGAGCAAGGAGTGTGTCTCCATTCTGAAAACGAGAACCCGAACCCTTGAAGGCCCGGTGATCGACCTTGCCGATCTTTCGATTTGCTGACTCGAGTTGTTGCATCGAAATATACACAGAGTCGGAGCCCTTAGAAAGAGGTCGAGATGGGTTGACTGCAATAACATCTCCCAGTTTGACGTGCTGCCACTCACTCCCCCCAGCCGCAGACCGCCGGTGCCATTCCACCCCATACCTTTTGATGTGCTCGATCAGCTTTTCATTGCGGATGGACTTGTGCAGCACAATATCAACCTGCTGGGCCATGGGCAATTCGGCGATGGCCGCGGCCAGGTGTGCTTGGTCAGTCAGGGTCAGGTTGTCGCCCAACAGGGCGATGTCCACATCGGACGTAGGCGTGAAGGTCCCCATGGCCCGGGAGCCGAAGAGCACGACTTTCTCCACCCGGCTATTGGCGGCGAGAATCTCAATGATTGCTTGGCGGTGTTTGTCCTTTAGTCCGTCCGTCACGAGGTGCGCTTTCTCTCCAATGTCTCATACACTTTGCACAACAAGGGACAGTATTGCTCCTTGATCAACCGTTCCGCCTCGAGCGCTGTTTCTTCCTCGTAGGTGTGGCTCAGTAAGTTCCGTTTTGCCAGGGCATCCAGAAAGACCTCGCTGTCCTCCTCGCTGATGTATTCCACCTCAAAACTCTTGCGGATGACTTCACGCGGGCTGTTCGCGTCATATCCTTCATAGAAGAGCAGGTCTTTCAGGACTTTCCACGATAGCTCAAAAGAGAACTCGAACATTTGCACCAGTCCGGCGCGTTCAAGGTCGGAGTACTCTCTCTGTTGGCAGGCGGCCTCGAGCTGGGCGATTGCCTTGCCAAAATTGTCCAACCGCTGCTGCCAGCGTATTTCATCCGTGTTGCTCATGCTCGCCTCCTCTCGTCATGGCCCAAGGCCTCCCAACTGTTCGATTTCATAACGACTCCGTGCCTTCGCTCAAAATGGTGAGATAGTGCTCGTAGGCAAAGATCCGGTTACGGCGTTGACCGGTGATTTCGCGCAGGATACCGGCCGCTTCCATATTTTACGAACGTTAAATAGCGCTTTCGCTTATTCATCGAAAACGCTGTTTCGTTTAATAAGGGTCGTTCACTCCCCATAGCCCAACACCTCCAAATTCCTGCGGATGGCGGCTTCCAGGGCTTTGGCCTGTTCGAACTGTTGGTATAGCTCCGCGCTCAGCTCGGCCATCTTCTCCTCGAAGGGCACGCCGTCGTCCTCCACCGCGGCCGCGCCCACGTAGCGGCCCGGCGTCAGCACGTAGCCGTGTTCCCGGATCTCGGCAGTGGCCGCGGATTTGCAGAAACCGGGGATGTCCACATAATCGCCCCCCTCCCGCCAGGCGTGGTACGTACCGGCGATGCGGGCGATCTCCTCGTCCGACAACTCCCGGTGGGTGCGGTCCACCAGGCCACCCAGCTTGCGGGCGTCGATGAACAGCGTCTGGCCGGGGCGGGATTTGCGGCGGCGCAGGAACCAGAGGCAGACGGGGATCTGGGTAGTGTAGAAGAGCTGGCCGGGCAGGGCAATCATGCAATCTACCAGGTCGGCCTCGATCATGGCCTGACGAATGCGACCCTCGTTGCTGGTGTTGGTGGACATGGAGCCGTTGGCCATGACGAAGCCGGCCACACCGTTGGTCGCCAGGTGGAAGAGGAAATGCTGGATCCAGGCGTAGTTGGCGTTGTTGGCCGGAGGTACGCCGAACTGCCAGCGGGCGTCCTCGCGCAGGTGCTCGCCACCCCAGTCGCTCATGTTGAAGGGTGGATTGGCCAGGATGAAGCCTGCGCGCAGGTCTTTGTGCAGATCGTTGTGGAAGCTGTCGGCGGGCCGGCCGCCCAGGTTGGCATCGATGCCGCGGATGGCCAGGTTCATCATGCCCAGCCGCCAGGTGGTGGAGTTGGATTCCTGGCCGTAGATAGCGATATCGCCCCGCCGGCCGCCGTGTTCCTTCACAAAGCGTTCGCTCTGCACGAACATGCCGCCGGAGCCACAGCAGGGATCATACACCCGGCCGCGGTAGGGCTCGATCATGGCTACCAGCAGTTTAACCACGCATTGGGGGGTATAGAATTCACCGCCCCCTTTGCCCTCGGCCGCGGCGAACTTGCCCAGGAAATACTCGTACACCCGACCCAGGACATCCTTGGCTTGCGAGGCCTTGTCTCCCAGGCCGATCTTGCTGACGATGTCGATCAGCTCGCCCAGCCGCCGCTTGTCCAGCGAGGGGCGGGCGTAATTTTTGGCCAACACGCCCTTGAGCCGGGGATTCTCCCGCTCGATGGCTATCATGGCGTCGTCGAGCAGCTTGCCGATGGTGGGCTGCTTGGCGTTGTTCTGCAGCACTTCCCAGCGGGCCTCTTTGGGTACCCAGAAAATGTTGGCGGCCGAATACTCGTCCCGGTCTTCGGGGTCGGTATACCTGGTCTCCCGGGCTGCTTCCAGTTCGGCGTACTTGGCCTGGAAGGCGTCGGAGATATACTTGAGGAAGATGAGGCCGAGGACGACGTGCTTGTACTCGGAGGCGTCCATGTGGCCGCGCAGTTTGTCGGCCGCGGCCCAGAGCTGGTTCTCGAAGCCCAGGTTGGCGCCGTTCCCTTTTTTTTCTGCCATGGTTTTCTCTTTCGAGGCCTAAGACCTGACAGGTTTCCCAAACCTGTCAGGTCTGGGTCTGCGTTTAATCAAAGTCCTCCAACAACAGTGAGTCCGGTTGGCTGTGACGGATTTCGGATTTGTGGAGCCGCTCCACCCCTTTTTGACCGCCAAACCAACCGAGCACAACATCTCTGTTGAGATGCGTTGGCTTTTCAGAAAATAGGGTTTTATATGAAGAATAAGGCCACTGGCGGAAGTCGTCAATCAAACCGTGCCGTTGCGGGTTTTGGTGAATGTATGCGACAAGTTTGGCGAAATATCTTTCTGAGGCAACAGGAATGCGTTTGAATGGCCTTTCAAACAAAGCGCCATGACGCTGATAGTGTTTGTTAACGGCTTTGGTATAGGCATTAAACAGGTTGGAAAACTGCTGGCTTGGTTTGAGTGCTTTTAGACCTGACAGGTTTGGGGAACCTGTCAGGTCTCTTATTTGCACCAGCAAATGAAAATGGTTCGGTAACAAACAGTAGGCAAAGGTGTCGGCGACAGGCAAGATGTATTTGGCGTATAACTTAAGAAAGTAGCGATAGTTTTCTTCTTGTCGGAACAGATTCTCACTGTTGTTGCCACGATTATAGATGTGGTAGTAACAGCCATATTGTAAGGGTTCGTTTGCCATGTTTGTCTCCATTTTGACTTTAGACCTGACAGGTTTGGGAAACCTGTCAGGCCTGGCCTCACGACGCATACCCCAACAACGCTGCGTCTTCCGCGCGGGCGACGGCGACACCCTCGTCTACGTTCACGAGGGAGAGCAGGGTGCCGCCGACAACGAAGAAGACGACCAGCACGACGATGCTCAGCCGGCTCGACCCCATCACCTGGCCCACGACGGCGAAGACGGCCGGCCCCACAATGCCGGCAAACTTGGAGCTAACGTTGTAGAAGCCGAAGAATTCCGCCGATTTCGCCTTTGGCACCATGTTTCCAAAGATGGAGCGACTGAGCGCCTGGGTCCCTCCCTGCACAAAGCCGACCAGCACGGCCAGAATCCAAAAGTGCAAGGCGGTTTGCATGAAGTAGCCGCCGACCGAGATGGCCGCGTAAACGCCAAGGCCAAAGAGAATGGAACGCTTCGCTCCGATGATCTTGGCCAGCCGCCCGAACAGGAAGGCGCAGGGGATGCCGATGAACTGCACGGCCAGGATCGCCGCGATCAAATCGGTCGTGCCGATGCCGATCTCCTTGCCGTAGATTGTTGCCATCTTGATGATTGTGCCGATGCCGTCGTTATAAATCCAAAAGGCGAGGATGAAGATCACCAGTTGCCGGTACTGGCGCACCTCGCGCATGGTCTTGAACAGCCGGTCGAAGCCGGCACGCACCGGGTTCGGGTTTTCCCCTGGCGCGCGTACCACCTTGGGTTCGCGCACGTAGCGGAACAGGGGGATGGAGAACACGCCCCACCAGATGGCGACGCTGACAAAGGACCAGCGGGAGGCCATCTCGGCATTGGGCAGACCGAACAGCGCCGGCTTCATGATCATGGCCAGGTTCACGGCCAGCAGCAGCCCGCCGCCCAGGTAGCCCAGCGCATACCCTCGCGTGGAAACCTGGTCAATGTCCCCTTTCGTGGCAACGTGAGGGAGTAAGCCGTCGTAGAAGATGTTGGCTCCGGAGAAGCCGACGTTGCCCAGGATGAAGAAGATCGAGGCTTTTTGCCAATCGCCCTGGCCGACGAAGTAGAGCATGGCCGTGAAGAACATGCCCATAATGGCAAAGCCGGCCAGGAAGCGTTTCTTTGCGCCGCTGTAATCGCCGATGGCCCCGATGACCGGCGCGATCAGGGCGATGAGCAGCATGGCGATGGCCGTCGTATAGCCGTAGTATACGGTCGCCAGGTTGCCGGGCAGATTCTTGCCGGCGACCGTGCTGTAGAAGATCGGTAAGACCGTGGCCATGATTGTGGCAGCAAAGGCGGAATTGGCCCAGTCGTACAGGCTCCAGGAATTGATCTGGCGGCGATAGAATGCGTCATCGGTGTTCTTCACGGTCTCTCTCCTCCCACAATCCAGGGAATGATGGCCACTTCGTCGCCGGCGGACAGGGGGCGGCTCAAGTCTGCCGGAAGTTGCACCTGTTCGTCGTTGTGTACGACCAGGTGGCCGGTCACCTCGCCTGCTTGCCACCGGCGGAGCGTATCGGGCAGCAACATTCCGCCGGCAACAGTCTGTCGCAGCAAATCGCCCAGAGATGCGCCCTCCGCCAGGCGCAATTGTTGCCTCTTGCGACCGGCCCGCCGGGCCAGTTCACCGTAAATGCGCAAATGTACGGTAATCGTCATCGCCGTCTGAGGCGTACTGCTGCGTGAAGCGTAATGCGTAATGCGTGTCGTGTAGTGCGTGTTGCGTGTTGCGTTTGCTCCCCTCTCCCCTCTCCTTGTCTCCCCCCCGCTCGACGCTCCACGCTCCACTCTCTCCGCTCGACACTCAACGCCCCTGCTCCAGCGCGGAACGGACAGCGGGCATGATCTCGACCGCTTTGCCCTCTCTGCTGACGGCCACTTGGGCCGAGCCACCCTTCGCGAGCAATTCGCCGGTTTCAGCGCGCGCGATTTCGTAGCGGAGGGTGAAGCTGCGCCGGCTGAGGTTTTGCAAGACAGTACGCACAATCAAGCGGTCGTCGAAATAAGCGGGCAACAGGTAGCGGCACTGCACCTCGGCCATCACGAAGCGGAAGCGCAGGGAACGCAATCGGTCGCGTGCCAGGTCATGTGCTTCCAGGAAGGCGGTACGGCCCACCTCGAACCAGACGATATAGTTCGCGTGGTAGGCAATGCGCTGGGCGTCCGTTTCGGCAAAGCGGACACGCAGTTCAGTTTCTACCGCATTGTGCAAGGCCATCTCGATGTGTTCTCCCCGCGCTGTGAGGTGGTGCGTGGTGCGTATTGCGTCGCGCGTATTGCGTGGTGCGTCGCTCCACACTGGTGGTTTTCGCCCTTGCCTGTCTGCAGCAGGCAGGGTGACACACGTCGCACGTTCATGATGACTGCTATAGCGTAATTATAAGCGGGAGTAGGGGGATTGTCAACACGCGTGACCGGTCGCCGGAATAGCACCGGGATGGGGATTCTGGCACTGCAGTTCCCACGTTTCGCTCGCCGAAGGTCTCCTGACGAGGCGGACAGTGCAGGGCTCGGTCGGGAGACCTTCCTGCAACAGGCAGTCTGCAGGCAGGCCCGCTGCCCCGTTTTACCTACCTGTATGTCCTCAGTGTTACGCTCACTCAATCCATCAGAGTGGCTTCTTTAAACTCTTTTCCGCGCTTAATATGCTGATAGATGTAGACGAGGACGAGGACGACCAGAGCGATGGCAATGGGGATGTCAAACGGTCGCATGATGGTCCGCAACTCTTCCCAACGGCTGCCCCAGATGTAGCCCCCCAGGGTTAACCCCCAACTCCACAGAAAAGAGCCGATGAAGGTGAGTGCGACGAACTTCGGGAAGTTCATGCGCGCGATGCCGGCCGGCAAGGAGATAAACGTGCGCACGATCGGCAACAGTCGCGAGAAAAAGGCCGTAGCCTCACCCCAGCGCGCAAACCACCCGTCGGCCATCACGATGTCGTGGCGCGAGATGAGCACATATTTTCCGTAGCGCTCCAGGATGGGCCGGCCGCCGAGTGCCCCGATCCAGTAGGTGATCACGGAACCAATTGTGCAGCCCAACGCGCCGTAGAAGCCTCCCCAGAACGTTTGAATCATCGGAAGCCCCTTGGCCTGTACCAGCATCCAACCGGCCAGTGGCATGATGACCTCGCTGGGCAAAGGGATGCACGCACTTTCAATGGTCATGGCCAGGACAACGCCGGGCCAGCCCACTGCATTATACAAGCCTTGTAAAAACTGCACAATCTGATGTTCAATTCCTACCATCTGTTTATCGCTCCTGTGTTGAAAACAGTTGCCAGTCGCTAGTCGTCAGTCGTCAGATGCGGTGTGTGGTGCATTTCCACGTTTCTCTGCCCCACGCTCCACGCTCGACGCCCTACGCTCCCCGCAATTCAGCACCTAATTCCGACCGAAGCCGGCGCACAATACGGGCCTGCACTTTGGCCACCTCTTTATCGGTCAACGTGCGGTCCGGTGCCTGGTAACTCAACGAGAAGGCTAGACTTTTCTTTCTGGGCGGAATCTGTTCTCCCTGATAGACATCGAAGAGGGAAACGTTCGCCAAAAGACGTCCCCCCGCTGCCAATATCGTTTCCCTGACCTCTTGGGCCGGAACGCCCTCCGCAACGACAACGGCCAGGGCCTGCTCCACGGCTGGGAAACGAGGCACCGGTTGCAAATAGAAGGCTTCTGGAACAAGGCGCTGCAGTTTGTCCAGGCTCAGATCAGCGAGGAACATCGGTTGGTCCGGCAGGTCAAAAGCCTGCCGCACAAGGGGGTGCAATTCGCCAAACGAGCCTAGCTCTTCGCCACCCACAGACAATTGCGCAGAACGTCCCGGATGGAAGGGGCGCGCTTTTTGCGGACGGAATTCGACCGTGGTCTCCAGCTTCAGATGTTGAAGCAAGGTTTCGATCATGCCCTTCAAATCGTAGAAAACGACCCCGTCTTCATCTTTATCCATCCATCCCTGCTCGTGCCGCGTGCCGGTGATCAGGACAACCAGCCGACGTTCTTCCAGGGGCAGCCGCTGGTTCGGCTGGGGCAGGTAGACACGGCCAATCTCGAAAAGGAATGCGCGGTCGCGGAAGCGCAGGTTGCTTTGCAACGTATCCAGCGCGCCGGCCATGAGCGTACGGCGCATAACCGTTCGCTCGCTGCTGATCGGGTTGGCCAGGCGAACATAGGGCACATCCTGGCCCTGTTCGTGCAGGCCCAAAGCCTCCTCGCGCTGCGGACTGGTCAAGGCGTAGGAGATCATCTCCTGCAGGCCGCACCCCACCAGGATATTGCGGATTTGCTCCTCCAACACCAGCTCTCGATTGGTGCGTTGTGGAGGCAACGTGTCGGACATCAGGGTCAGGGGGATGCGTCCGTAGCCATGCACGCGCGCAATCTCCTCGACCAAATCGGCGGGGCCTTCCACGTCCAGCCGGTAGGCGGGCACGGTGACCACCAGCGACCGGCCTGTGGCGTCTGTTTCCACCTCGAATTGCAGCCGTTCCAGGTATGCGCGAATCTGCGCTTCGGAAAAGTCCATGCCCAGGAGACGTTGAACTTCCCGTGTCGTAAGGTTTATGGTCACCGTCGGCACGGGACGCGGGTAGTTGTCGGCTTCGCCCTGGGCAATGGTTCCGCCGCCCCATTCGGCCATCAACTGGCTGGCCCGACGTACCGCCGGCAAGGTGCTCGACGGGTGCAGCCCTTTGCCAAAGCGGCGCGAGGCCTCACTGGGCAGCTTGAGCAGTTTGGCCGTGCGCCGGATGTTGATGAAGTTGAAGTTGGCCGACTCCAGCAAGATGTTCTGGGTCTGGTCATCTATTTCTGTATCGGCACCCCCCATCACGCCGGCTACAGCGATTGGCCCGGCCGTGTCGGTGATCAGGAGCATGTTCTCGTCCAGTGTCCGTTCCACATCATCCAAGGTGACGATCTTCTCGCCGGGTTGCGCCCGGCGCACGATGATAGTGGGCGCTTGGCCCCCGGCCCGAGCGACCAATTTATCGTAATCGAAGGCGTGCAGGGGCTGGTTCCATTCCAGCATCACATAGTTGGTGATGTCCACGAGGTTGTTGATGGAGCGCACGCCACATTGCAAGAGCCGGCGTCGCATCCATTGCGGAGAAGGGCCGGTGGACACCCCGCGGATCAGGGTCGCCGAGTAGCGCGAACACAAATCGGGGTCTTCGATGACAATGTCCACCTGGCCGTTGATTGGCGCATCTGTCGCCTCCATTTGGGGGTCTGTCAGGCGCAACGGCTGGCCGGTCAGGGCGGCCACTTCGCGCGCTACGCCGATGATGCCGAAGCAGCGGGCCAGATTGGGGGTCAAGTCCAGGTGTAGGACAGCGTCGCCGAGCCAATCGGCCAGCGGCATGCCCACCGGCGCATCATCGTCCAGGATGATGATGCCGCTGTGGTCATCAGAAAGGCCCAGTTCCTTTTCCGAAAGCACCATCCCTTCGGAACGAATGCCGCGAATCTTGGTTGGTTTCAGGGTTTTGTAACGAAGTTCTTCGCTGTAGCCATCAATCAGGCGCGCGCCGATGGTAGCGAACGCCACTTTTTGACCGGATGTGCCCACCGGCAAATTTGGCGCACCGGTGACCACGACCAGTGGCGCTGCGCCCCCGTATTCGACCGTAGCCAGAACGAGGCGGTCGGCGTCCGGATGGCGACGGATTTCCAGGACCTGTCCGACAAACACTTTATCTCGGGCCCACTCTTCCCCGATGCGCTCGACCTGCGATACCTCCAGGCCGGCGATCGTCAGCAGTTCGGCCAACTCGTCTACCGGCATTTTGACGTCAACATATTCTCGTAACCAACTGACAGGAACTTTCATCTACCTACTCTTTCTTTGCTTCGAGAAGCTGAACTTCTTTGGTATCCGTTCAGCCCCACCCTGGAATAGGACGCAGATGACGCAGATACACGCAGATTTTCGCGGACTTCTTGATATTATCTGCGTGTATCTGCGGGTAATCAGCGCAACCAGCGTTCCATTTTCTGGGTATCTGAACGCTTGCCTTCGTTGTTCTAATCTGCTACCCAAATTGCTCAAGGAAACGCAAATCGTTCGCCCAAAAATAGCGGATATCGTCGATGCGGTACTTGAGCATGGCGATGCGTTCCGGCCCTATGCCAAAAGCGAAGCCGGTGTAAACGTCCGGATCGTAGCCTCCATTGCGCAAGACCACCGGATGGACCATGCCGGCACCCAGAATCTCCAACCAGCCGCTCTGTTTGCAGAGGCGGCATCCCTTGCCCTGGCAAGCAATGCAGTCCATGTCCACCTCCACGCTTGGCTCAGTGAAAGGGAAGTGGCTGCACCGGAAACGGAGCTGTCTTTCTTCGCCAAACATGCGCCGCGTGAAGTTGACGAGCGTACCTTTCAAGTCGGCCATGGTGATGTTGTGGCCTACAGCCAATCCCTCCACCTGATTGAACTGGATCTCGGAGCGGGCCGTGATTTGCTCATAGCGGTAACACATGCCCGGCAGGATAATGCGGATGGGGTCCGGTGCAAACTCGCGCATGGCATGAATCTGCCCCGGCGAGGTTTGCGTACGCAGCAAGACCTCTTCGTCCACATAGAACGTATCTTGCATGTCGCGTGCAGGGTGGTGCGGGGGAATGTTCAAGAGGCGAAAGTTATACTCGTCCAATTCCACATCGCGACTACGATAGACCTGGAACCCCATGTCGGCGAAGATGGCCGTGATTT
>CAZFFM010000107.1:0-10625 GCA_964517425.1 uncultured Ardenticatenales bacterium
GGCAGCGTTCTTCCTTACTCTCTAGGGCACGCTAAGGGGATTTGCCCTCCTCATGGGTCTGCGGGAATGCCTCGCCCTACAAGGCGGTGGCCCGCACTTTTGCATTACACCCCAGCCCAATCTCCCAACTCATACAGGATAGCTGCTACAAGGGCAATCCCGGCGGTCTCTGCGCGGAGGATGCGCGGGCCGAGAGTTATCGGAATAGCTCCGTAGCGTCTGGCCAACGCCACTTCATCTTCTGTAAAACCCCCTTCTGGCCCCATCAGGATGTTCAACACGTAGGGGCGCTCGCCACGATGATTCGTGCCATCTGACGAACTGTTGAGGGCTTCCTTGAGGGTTGTTTCTCGTTCTTGTTCCCAGGGAATGAGCAGAAGGCCGCCAAATTTCCTGGCCTGCTCACATGCTCGATCAAACATTACGGCCGGAAGAAGCGATGGCAGCCGGCCACGACCAGACAGCTCGGCTGCTTCTGCAATGATGCGCTCCCAACGGTCCTGTTTCCTGGCATTTGTGTCTTGCAGAGATCCGACAACACACCGGCTGGTAATGAGGGGCACAAATTGAACGACGCCCAACTCGGTCCCCTTTTGCAGCGCCCACTCGAAATTCTTTCCTTTGAGCAGACTTTGGTACAGCGTGATTTTGGTCCGTGGCTCTCCCAAAGCCTGTCGTTTGCCAACCACCTTACTGCGTACCGTCATCCGGTGGATTTCGGTTAGTTTGACTTCTCGTTCCCAACCCGAATTGTCGAGGAGGATCACGTGATCTCCTGGCTTCATGCGCAATACACGGCGAATTTGGTGTACAACGGGCGCACGCAGCGTGGCTTGGTCACCAACGATCCAGGCCGGGGGAACAAAGAAGCGTTGCATGAACGGTACAGCTAACCGGTCATGAGGCCGCTTTTCGTGGCGACCAACGCAACCCAATCACGCAGAAGGTCACGACTCACAACACGCAATCCGAATTGTTGAAGAGACGCTTGCACAAGTGTTTCCCTCTCCTCGATGATGCCCGAGAGAATCAGATGTCCCTTCGGCGAGAGGCGCTCCACGAGCGCTGGCATCATCTCTGCGATAACTTCGGCCAGGATATTGACCACAATAATATCCCACGGTAGTTGTTCCGGTACATCGCCTATCGTACCCTGTTGCACGCGAACGCGGTGTTCGACACTGTTTTTTCTCGCATTCTCCCGTGCAGCAGATACAGCCACAGAGTCCGTATCCAGGGCCATGACTTCACCGGCCCCGAGTTTTGCCGCAGCAATCGCCAGGATGCCCGATCCCGTGCCAACGTCCAGAACACGTGCCGGACGGTGTACGATTCTCTCAAGCTGGAGCAGGCAAAGACGCGTGCTGGGATGAAGTCCGGTACCAAAAGCCTGCCCGGGGTCAACGCGAATCATGATATCCCCAGAAACCAGATGGGCTTTTTGCCAGGAAGGAACGATGACCAATCGGTGACCGATGCGCTGCACTCCGTAATGCTTTTTCCAGGCATTGGCCCAGTCTTCGTGGTCCACAATGCGAAACCCAGGATTGGGCAGTGGGTAAAGTTGGCTCAAATGCCAGATTTCACGTTCGATTTCCGCTTGAACCTGTGATTCGGTTCCGTCCATGGGAAAGTAGGCACGCACAGTTGTGCAAGGGGGCAGGGGATTCTCGTATTGCGAATCGCGTACCAGGTGTTCGATGACTGCGCCGCCGTGTCCCCAACGATTCAGCACGTCGAATGTGGCTTCCGTTCCCTCTCCGTCTAACTCACGGATGGTCACCTCTACCCATTTCACCGCGCTACGATTCTCCATTTCACGCTTTGAATGCTTCGCGCAGACGGTCGAATAAGCCCTTTTCGCGGGTGGGAACGACTTCTTTGCCCAACGTACGGGCCAGTTCCTGCAGAATTGTTGTTTGTTCTTCGGTCAAATCTGTGGGGGTGCGCACAAAAACGGTCATCACCAAGTCGCCTCTGCCGTTACGTCGCAGGTGCGGGACGCCTTTGCCGCGCAAACGGAAGGACCTTCCCGTTTGCGTGCCGGCCAGGATGCGCACTTCTTCGGTCCCGTCCAGCGTGGGGATTTCCACCTCGTCGCCCAGGGCAGCCTGGACCATGTTGATCTCCAAGTCCAGCAGAATGTCGTCGTCACGGCGGTGGAGAAAAGTGTGCGGTGTGACGGAAAGGGCCACGTACAGATTGCCGGGAGGGCCGCCGTTTACGCCGGCTTCACCTTCCCCAGCGAGACGGATTTGTGTTCCATCATCCACGCCTGCCGGAATGTCGACGAGAAGGGTCTTGGTGACTTGGGTCCGTTTTTGTCCGCCGCACTCGCGGCAGGGGGTGGGAATAACTTCGCCTTCTCCCCTACAACGTGGACAGGTACTTGAAGTGACGATGGAGCCGAAAATAGATTGACGCGATTGGCGTACCTCACCCGCGCCGTTACATTGTGGGCAACGCACCGGTGTGGTTCCCGGTTCAGCTCCTTCTCCTTTGCAAGCCGGGCAAATCTCCAGGCGAGGAATTTCCAGCTCTTTCGTGCAGCCGAAGACGGCTTCTTCAAAGGAAATGGCCAGGTTATAGCGCAGATCAGCGCCACGCAGGGGGCCCCGCCGCGCGGCTTGCCGCGTCCTGGTACCGAATCCGAAAAGGTCTTCGAAGATGTCGCCGAAGCCTGTGAAGCCTTGTCCAAAACCCGCTTGAGGCCCCACGTGGCCGAACTGATCGTAAGCAGTCCGTTTATTGTGATCGCTGAGGACTTCGTATGCTTCATTCACCTCTTTGAAGCGGGTTTCGGCATCGGCGTTTTTGTTTACGTCGGGATGGTACTGGCGCGCCAACCGGCGGTAGGAGCGACGAATGTCATCATCGCCTGCGCCGCGGTCAACTCCCAGTACTTCATAGTAGTCTCGTTTGCTCATGTAGGGGTCTTTTCTCTGTCCGATGGTAGCGTTCCGGTATCCAAAGAATAGAACTGACCAGCGCAGAAATTCCGCGGATTCCCGACCTGTTACTATTGCATAGATCGGGAATCTGCGACATCAGCGTCCTATTCTCGGGAGCTGATTGGATACGATCAGGTTTCTTTGTATTCGCCGTCTACGATATCGTCTTCCTCTTCGGAACCTCCGTCGCTAGTGCTTTCGTCTGTGGGGGAGGCTTCTGGGCCAGCCTGCGGCTGTTCCTCATACATGGCAGCCCCCACTTTCTGAATGGCCTCGGAGAGTTCTTGCGTGTGCCGGCGAATCTCGGCAACATCCTGCCCTTGCAGGGCACTACGAACTGCGCTGATCTTGGATTCTACGTCGCTTCGTACGTCTGCGGGAACTTTTTCGCCCAGTTCGCGAATCGTCTTTTCGGCGGAGTAGGCTGTCGAGTCTGCCATGTTTCGAGCTTCCACCTCTTCGCGGCGTCGTTGATCCTCTTCGGCATGGTCCTGTGATTCGTGTACCATCCGTTCGATTTCTTCGTCCGATAGTCCACTGGAAGCCGTGATGGTGATTTTCTGTTCCCGGCCGGTCGCTTTGTCCTGTGCCGAGACGTGTAAGATACCGTCCGCGTCAATATCGAAGGTGACTTCGATTTGAGGAACGCCGCGAGGAGCCGGCGGAATGCCATCCAAAATAAAGCGTCCGAGGCTCTTGTTGTCTGTGGCCATAGGGCGTTCGCCCTGGACGACGTGTACGTCAACACTGGTCTGGCCCTCAGATGCGGTGGAGAATATCTGCGATTTGCGTGTGGGGATGGTGGTGTTTCGTTCGATGAGTGGCGTCGCTACTCCTCCCAGGGTTTCAATGCCCAGGGTGAGTGGGGTAACGTCCAGGAGCAGCACGTCTTGAACCTCGCCGCCCAACACGCCGGCCTGGATGGCCGCCCCGATGGCCACGACCTCGTCTGGGTTCACCCCCTTGTGAGGGTCGCGGCCAAAGAACTTGCGTACGGCTTCCTGCACCGCCGGCATTCGGGTTTGCCCACCGACGAGGATGATCTCGTTGATGTCGCTGGGCGAAAGATTTGCGTCTTCGAGCGCCTGGCGACAAGGGCTTATGGAGCGTTCTATCAGATCACCGGTCAATTGTTCCAGCTTGGCCCGTGTTAGGGTCATGGTTAGATGCTTAGGGCCAGAGGCATCGGCCGTAACGAAGGGCAGGTTGATTTCTGTTTGCAAGACCGTGGAAAGTTCGACCTTTGCCTTCTCGGCAGCTTCTTTCAGGCGCTGAAGAGCCATTTTGTCTTGGCGCAGGTCAATGCCCTGGTCTCGCTTGAATTCATCAGCAATCCAGCCAATTACGAGTTGGTCGAAATCATCGCCGCCCAGGTGTGTATCACCATTTGTAGCGACAACCTCGAAGACGCCGTCCCCGATATCCAAGATGGAGATGTCAAAAGTTCCACCGCCGAGGTCATATACGGCAACTTTTTCGTCTTTCTCCTTACCCAATCCATAGGCCAGAGCCGACGCGGTTGGTTCGTTGATGATGCGCATGACTTCCAGGCCGGCGATGTGTCCAGCGTCCTTGGTGGCCTGACGTTGGGAGTCGTTGAAATAGGCCGGAACCGTGATGACCGCCTGGGTGACCGTCTCTCCGAGATAGGCTTCAGCATCTTTCTTAAGTTTTTGCAGAATCATGGCGGATATTTCGGGGGGGGAGTATCCTTTGTCTCCCATCACAACCCGTACATCACCATTTGGGGCTTCGGTTATTTCGTATGAAACGAGTTCAATATCCCGCTGGACTACTGAGTCGTTGTACTTACGCCCCATGAACCGTTTGACAGAGTAAATTGTGTTGTCGGGATTCGTAATAGCCTGGCGTTTCGCAACCTGTCCAGCCATACGTTCGCCTGTTTTCGGGTTTACGGCAACGACAGAAGGTGCTAGTCTGGCGCCTTCTGAAGTGGGTATTACGGTAGGATCGCCACCCTCCATAACTGCTACCACAGAATTTGTGGTTCCTAAGTCAACGCCAATGATCTTACCCATAATTATTGTTCTCCTTGTGATGATTGTTCCATAGATTTATCTTCCTCTTCGGCCGGTCCTGATATGGTTTTGGCCACCCGCACGAGGGCTGGGCGCAGAACGCGATCGTGCAATTTGTAGCCCGGCTGTATCTGTTCAATGACGTGTCCATCAGCGACTACATCGCTTTCTTCCCAGGTCAAGGCCTCGTGTAAGGCTGGGTCGAAGGGCTTTCCTGGGTCAGCTTCAATCATGATTGCCCCTTCTTGTTGCAAAGTACTCCATAGTTTTCGTTCAATCAGCGAGATCCCCTCAACCCAGGAATGGTCATTCAAATGTTCGGGAGTTGTGGCCAGAGCACGCTGCAGATCGTCTAATACAGGGATTAACCGTGTAATTAAACCAGAATTGGCGTATTTCGTAAATTGAATGCGGTCTCGATCTTGTCGTTTCTTGTAGTTTGCGAAATCGGCTGCTGTCCGCCGCCATTTCTCAAGATGTTCGTCCACTTGAGATTGCAAAGCAGCCATACGTTGCTCCATTTCGCCCACCAGGTTTGGCGCGGAAGCTTCATCGTTCGTTGAAACAGCCTCCTTTTGTTCGTCATTGATCCTGTTTTCTGGCTGCGAATACACAGTCATCGTTTATAAAACCTCCTCAAAGGTGATGGGAAATATCTGATGGGTCACAACATCAGGGATGCGGTATCGTTATGAATGCCCATGTAGATCGCCAAGTAACATGGTCATCAGGCCAGACACAAAACGTACGGTCGAGATATTCCGTTGGTAAGGCATCCGCATCGGGCCAACGATTCCCATAACGCCCGAACGCATGGCATCACCACCGTAGCCATACGGAGCAATGACAATACTCAAATCGCTCAGTTCCGGCCAGCGCCCCTCTCCCCCTATGATCACCTGGATTTCGCCCCCAGTCATCGCTTCTCCGAGCACAGCTTCCAAGAGCTGTCGCTCCTCAACAAGGGTCATGATCTGTCGAAGGCTTTCGGATGAGGAAAACTCCGGATTCTGCAAAACCTGTAACATGCCGTCGCGATAGATTTCGCTTGTACTCCTCTGGTCTACGCTCCGCATGATGTCAACCACCACAGACTGGATCTGTTGGGCCAACTTTCCGCCGGCTGTCTGGAATAACGTGGCCGCTATTCCGTTGGAAATCTTGTTTTCCCAAAGATTGCTGAGCAATGTAGCCGATTGAATCAGCTCGTCCCGGCTCAGGTAAGGGTCGGGCAAGGATAGGTAGCGTTGTCTGACCAAATCCTCTGATAATACGACGACCAGTAAGACTACGCCATCGCGAACAGAGACCAACTCCAAATGCTTGAAGCAGCACTGTTGCGCCTTCGGAGCCGTTACAAGGGAGGCCAACTGGGACATGTGCGCCAACACAGCTGCTCCCAATTTCAACCACTGCCTCAATTCCGTGTTGACCTGATGAAACTGGTGGCGGATGAGACGCTGCTCATCCAATGGCAGCTCTGCCTCTCGAATCAGGTGCGCCACAAAGTAGCGATATCCTTGCTCGGTCGGCATTCGGCCGGCAGATGTGTGTGGATGTGCCAGGTAGCCCATGTTCTCCAACTGAGCCATTTCACTACGTACCGTCGCAGCGCTTACTCCCAGATCGTACTGCCTGATCAATTTCTGAGAACCAACCGGCGTACCCGTGGCCACGTATTCGCGTGCAACCAAGGCCATGATGGTTTCTTGTCGCTCTGTGAGTCTAGCCATTTACTTGATCTTACCCTGACAATACCAAATTTCCCCACGCCGTATGAAACCGTGGGCTACGCTGGGTGAAACCGCCCCCTCTGCCCTCTTCGCTAATTAGCACTCTCTTTTCTAGAGTGCCAGCGCTTATACTATACCACGAAGCAGGCATTCTGTCAAGAAAACGGGTAACGGGGGCTTGCGCAGCGAATGCAAAACACGGGGCACGAGGGATAGGGGTATGACACACGCGAATTCATTCGTAGGCTCTCGCATTCCAGACGCCCCACAGGGCCAGGGCCAACCCCGCCGCGGTGAGCGGGACGCCCACACCCAGAGTCACAGGGTGACCGTACAGGCTGTCGAAGAGAGGTTTGAGCTGGGCAAACTCCCATACAGGCAGGGCAATACCCAACACAGCCACCGGCACAGCCACCCACCTCCAGCCACCCCAGCCGTGGGCGACGGGCAAGCGGCCGGCCAGCAACGCGGCTGCGCACGCCGTCATGCCCACCAGGGCCAGCGTGGTCTGGCCGCGAAACTCCGCCGAAAAGAGTACACCTGCCCGATACGGGAAAGGGGGCAGCAGGGTGAAGGCCAGCAGAAAGCCCGTTGCGCCGGCAGCAGCACGCGCCCAAAGTGGATGCTCCCGTCCGCGCACCACGGCCAGGGCCAGGAGCAGCGCCGCGGCCGCCGGCGGCAGCCAAAGGGCTTCGCGCACACCGGGCAGTATGCCCGTGCGATAGGCCGGCGTGAACTTGACGAACTCCGCCAAGTCAAAGCCTATCAGTACGAGAGCCGGCGATTTGTGGCTTACCCACGGGGCCCAGTAACCGGCCATGGCCAGCAGGCCGCCCAGCCACGTCCAGGCCAAACTATTTCTACGCACCTTTGGCACCCCGGTTCATCCCTGCTTTGAGGCTAGCCGGTGGGCACGACGGGCCTCCGCTTCGGCCCAGCGACGACGCTCTTCATCTGTCTCTATAATCAATTGAGGGACAGCTTGCGGTTTGCTGCCGGTATCCAGAGCCACGTACACGGCATACGCCGAATTGGTGTGCGTAATCTCGCCGGTCAAGGGGTTTTCGGCTTCCACGCATACCTCAACTTCCATCGAGGTGCGTCCTACCCAATTCAGATGCGCGCGCAGGGTGACCAGATTGCCGACATAAACCGGGGAGAGGAACGTGATCGAGTCGATCTCCGCCGTTACCACAAACGTACGGGCGTGGCGCACCGCGCACATTCCCCCGGCCGTGTCAATCAGCTTCATGATCGTACCGCCGTGGACGTTTCCTTGCGGGTTTGCGTCCGTCGGAAGCATCAACTGGCTGAGTACGACTTCCGAGTCGTGCACATGTTTCGCTGTCATGTTCGTCTCCTTTTCGCAAATAACATGTTCCGATTGTATCCGTTCAGCTCCCCCCCGAAATAGGACGCAGATACACGCAGATTTTCGCTGACTTCTTGATATTATCTGCGTTTATCAGCGGGCAATCAGCGCAACCAGCGTTCTATTTTCTGGGTACCTGAACGCTTACTTCCGATCTTGAATTGAGCGTGTTGCGTGGTCCGACGCTCCACGCTCCACGCTCCACGCTCTACTCCGGTGTTCATCATTCCAGAACTGCCCGATACACCGCCAGCACGCGGCGTGCCGCTTCGTCCCACGTGAACTGGCCGGCCTGTGGCGGCCCCTGCTGGGCCAATGATTGGCGAAGCTCCGCGCTGGCCAGCACCTGCCGCATAGCCCGGGCGATGTCCGCTGCACTGTGCGGGTCGCAGTAGACGGCCACGTCGCCGGCTACCTCCGGCAAAGAAGAGACGTGCGAGGTGACAACCGGTGTGCCACAGGCCAATGCCTCCAATACCGGCAGGCCAAACCCCTCGTAGAGCGACGGGTAAACAAGGCAGGATGCCCTGCGCAGCAACACGGGCAAGTCTTCATCCGGCGCGTAGCCGAGGAACAACACGTCGTCGTGCAGCCCCAGGTCATCCACCAGGTGAAAGACCTCATCCACCAGCCAGCCGACTGCTCCGGAGAAGGCCAGCGGCGGGATCACCTCGCCGGCCTGTGCCTCGGCCCGCAAGCCCGCATACGCCTTGAGCAGGCGCGTCAGGTTCTTGCGCGGTTCCAACGTGCCCAGGGCCAAGATGAAAGGGCCGGAGAGACCATATCTGTTCATCACCCGCTCACCTTCGCCATCGTCCCTTGCCGGCTGGAAGCGCGGGTCAACGCCCGGGTAGACGACGGTGATCTTGTGCGGGGGCAGACCCAGCAGCTCGACTATGTCGCGGCGCGTGTTTTCCGAATCGGCCAGCAAAGCGTCCGCCCGACGCGCCGAGCGGGGAACGGTCGCGCTCAAGTAGCGGCGCTGTGCCGGGTCGGCACATTCCGGCACGCGCAGGAAACTCAGGTCGTGGATGGTGAGCACGCCTTTGGCCCGCCGCAGCGGCGGCAATGTGAAGTCGGGTGAATGAAACAGGTCCACGGAACCGGTGAGCAGTTCTGCCCACAGCGGTATGCGCAGACGGTGCCACACCCAAATCAAGGTGCGTTCGGTCAGCGGCCAGCGGCGGAGCGCGGTATACTCCGGCACGTCTTCGGTCGCCGGCGGGTCGTCGCCGGCGTCTCGTGCCCAGCAGACCACGTACTCGTTCTCATGGTCCAGGCGGGCGAGGGCACGCACCAATTCGCGCGTGTAGCGCCCGATGCCCGCACCCTGGTGCAGTGCGGCCGTATAGTCTATGGCAATGCGCATACGTTTTGGTCTTCGCTTTCTGATGTCAGCTGTCAGCTGTCAGTCGTCAGTAGCCAGTCGTCAGAACGTGTTGCGTGCTGCGTGCTGCGTGTTGCGTATTCCGTCGTTCCCCGCTCCACGCTCCACGCGATTTTCATCGTTGGTGGCGCGCAGCCGCTCATGGGGACTGTTATGAAAATGGACGACGAGTTTCGGGTTTCACGTCTTCACGTTCCCCCCTCTCTCTATCTCTATCTCTCTCTCGCACCGTTCATCGTTCCAGCCTCACTCCGTCACCACGAACTGTACCGGCGCGCTCTCCACCCGATGCCCCCCGGCATCCACCGCCGTCACCTGAAAAGTGTGCGCCCCTGGCCGGAGCGGCCACAACGCGCGGTAGGGCGCGTAACGCAGCAGGGCCACGGGCTGGTCATCGAGCAGCAAGGTGACGACGGCAGGCCGGAAGTCTCCGAGCGGGCGGGCGTCCAGGGGAATCCGCTGGGCCTCGCCGGGGAGCGCCGGGCTGAAGCGGAACTCGGCGTGCTGCGGCGGGTCGGTGATCACCATGCCGCTCGCCTCGGCCAGCCGGCCTCCCGGCTCCAAAGGCCCCGCAGGTTCGGCGTCGCAGCTTTGCTCCGGAGCCTGCGGGATGCCTTGCCGGCGGGCCCACTCGCGGGCTTCCGGCGGGAAGACCCGAAAAACTTGCTCGGCAACGTGCTTCGGGCAGGCCGCCGAGGCGAGCAGGCCACTCTCTGTGTCGATCTCTACCGCGCGGTACGAATCGTCGTAGAGGGCGGGCACTGTGCCGGCAACGAACCACTCCAGCCGGCGTTGGGGGCACAACGGCGTAGGCAGCAGACCGGATGCGACGCAAATCTCCTCGCGCACCAATCCGTCAGGGGGAGTGAAAAGGCGCTCCGGTTTGTTGGCCAGCGCCTCCTCCATGAAGTCGTGCCAGATCGGGCCGGCACCGTCCACGCCGGAGATGCCGTACATCGGTGAAGAGTCGGCGTTGCCCACCCACACGCCGGCGACCAGGTCGGGTGTGTAGCCTACCGTCCAGTTGTCGCGCCAATCGCCGGTGGTGCCGGTCTTCGCCGCCGCCGGACGGGACAGGCGCAGCACGCTGAATTCGCCAAAGGCGGGCGCGCGGGCGGTGTTATCGCTGAGGATGTCGCTGAT
>CAZFFM010000108.1:0-10620 GCA_964517425.1 uncultured Ardenticatenales bacterium
GTACAAACCCGGCTCAGTCAAATCTGGGCCTATCACCCGTTGTCAAAAGTCCAATTTTATGGAAGCACTTTTGATTGCACAACTGTTACGCCAACTGAATAGAAATGTGCTACTTTTGCGCAAAATTATGGTGTCAGTCAACCAGGTAGCCAGCACAATCTGGCCACGCTCTTGTGGACAGGGCTGGCTTGCATAGTCAGTGTCGCTCCCATGTATAATGGTCCCGATACAATACGTAGATATGGTCCTCAGCCTGAAACATAACCCCCTGCTGGAAATCCTGGACTGCTCTCTCTGCACCCGTCTCTACACCAGTTGCCCGGCCAATTCGGTCACGCACCCCGGCCTCCTTGCACCAGACCCTTCCGAAGCCGCGAAGCGGCGTGGGAGGGCTGTTTGTCGGCGCCAAGTCCGGGCAGCTCCAGGTAGCATCGCCTTCTCGCCACTGGTCGGAGAGCTCGTCCCACGAGCCATCGGCGAACAGTACATAAATCTCTCTGCGATCCTCACGCCAAAACATAAAGCCATGTTCGAAGGGCTCGAAAGCACTCCCAATAAGTCGCTCGTCATGCAAGGGGCAGCCCAGTCTCTGCTTGGTGGCAGATTGCGCATATATTCTTGCGAATGACTGGCCGGCCGGTTTCGCACATGTTGTGGGAGTTGGTGTTGGTGGACTTTCAACCACCGGCGGGAAGCACGGGGAGACGCTAGAATTCACGAACTCTGTTGCAACCCAGCCCAAAATGCCGTTACTTATCCGCACCTTGATCCAACTGCAACTCTTATTCCGGCCCAGAATGATCAACTGATCTTTTTCGGTGACTTGGGCAAGACGACCGTACTCCGTGCCGGGGCCACTCCGCACATTTAGCTTTTTGGCAATGACTTCTGCATGGGGCTGGGGCACTTCTGTTCGGTAGGGTTTCGGAGTCTCCAGAGATCTAACAGTGGGAGAGTGTGTAGGCGTTGGCGTCTCCGTTGCTGCCCGTGTTGGTGTGGATAGAATTGTAGGAGAGGGCGATGGCAACGGCATCGCTTTTGACCATGCAGCCAAAGGGGTACCAAGTGCTGCAAGGAAGTCATTTTGCCCGACCGGAAACTGCCAATGGAGAAAAACGATCCCGAGAGCTATACCCAAGGATGCTCCCAACAGAATCAACGTACCTAGGGTCACTATTCGTCTTCTGAAACGTGTTTTTCGTGTCCGTACCCGATGCAGTTCGTCAATATCTGTCTGTGTATTCCCGCTGGCCTCCGCGGCTATAGAGATGCTACGATTGAGTTCATAATAAGCATCGTTATCGTCGTGAATGTTGCTCTCGACGGATTCACTACGCTCCAGCAAGTGTTGTAAATCGAGTCGGGACAGCGCAGACAGGGTTTCTTCCCTGGCTCTACGAGCTTCGACCCACTGTGTGGAAGCCGACTCTCGTGCTTGATCCAATGCAGCATCGGCCGATTCTTGCTCCTTTTCGAGGCGACCTTTTGAGGTTGTCTCCACCTGGGCACGTCGAGTTGCAGAACGACGCAACGAACGCAGGATTTCTCGCTGGCGTTGCAATGGGGTAGGTTCAGAAGTCGTATGTGTCAGGTTTGTGCTCTCCCGATGCGCCAACCTGTTCACCTCACATTCCGTTGTGCCTGTGCTACAACCTGGGCCAGTCGCTCCAAATGCTCCAGGGTAGCCCGCATTTGACTTTCCAGTGGTGTCCAATGTTCCTTTTCAAAACTATGGCGCACAGGGTCATTCCACAGAGACTGGGTGTCTCCCCATCGCTGGCGTAGTACCCTCCACGCAGAATCCAGTTGAGTGTGCGTTGTATTCAGACTGGCCATAGTCACCTCTTTTGAAGTTGTTCCTCCAACCAGGCTAACCACTCTTCGGAAGGAAGGTTGTATGGGCGAAATCTCTCCATCCGCCCTTCCTCGTCACTGTTGAACAGGGCACGATACAGTCCCAACTTGCTTGCTGCCGGCGTATCTATCAAGTTGCTCGAATCTTCAGCATTCATCTGGAAGGCGACACGCATCTCGAACTCGCGGAGTAAACGTCGGTCCAGGGTGCGGGTCAGGTTGGTATACGTGTCACACCAGACCAGCGTATGCACTCCCAAATCTGGTCCTTCCCGAAGGATCGCGGAAAACTGCTGAGCTGGGCTGGGAGGAGGGGGCGTCTCTTCCTCGGCCACACCGAAGGACGCATACCCGAAATCCTCTTCTTGACGGAGATCGCGAGCGCGCTGCAAGCCATAGATGAACAGGTAGATGGCAGGTTTGTTCCCCAAGGCCGCTTCCTCTGCTCCCAACCGCGAATCTACTTCGGCAGCGATTTCGGAAATGAAACTTGGGACCTGTCGTCTCCGTCCGTGCTGTACGAGGTGGGGCAGCAAATTCGTCAGCCGAGCTAGTGAATCAGCATAAGATGCATCCACAGGACTAAAGTCCAAAATGTAAAACCGAGCTGCTTCAGGTGAGTGCTGGGCTGCCAAACTTATCGAAGCAGTGGTCATCATCCCCATAGCTTGCTTATCTTTTTGTCCCACGATAAGCAGATTGCTCCCACTTTGCCGGCGAAAATGAGCGGCTGTCGAGTCTTTGATTGCAATAGGCTCACCTAGCCAGGCAAGAACGGTAGAAGGTGGTGCAGCCCAGTCGCATGCACTCAGCAAGTCGTGCAAGAGACGATTATCTTCTATCTCTGCCGGTGCATTCCCTTCGAAGACAATCTGAGGGTGAGAAGGCTGATATTCCCTAATCTTTGCTAAAGCAGTGGCCATGGCCAGATATTTGTCGCGTTCATCGTCAGGTAACCAGGCTACCTGAAAGGGATGATTACCTTCCACCAGCCCGTTTGCGTTGTTGTAGATGGCCTCGCCTGGACGGGAAAGCCGTCGTGCGGCCGCGTTGTCATCGGCTAGAATCAAGCGCGAGTCGGCTTCACTGCATTGCAAGGCTATGCGCACGGCCATCTGATCAACCGTGCTGCGCGCCAGGGTGTAGGTGCCCGCCAGAGTCTGAGAACCCAGTAGGACATGGACACCAAAAGCACGGCCTTGACGCACGATACGATCCAGGAGTTGCGAGGCTTGCGAAGCTACAGCATCATCCTCGGTAAAATATTCTTGAAACTCATCCACAATCAGCAGAATGCGCGGCATACGCTGACCCGCTTTCTGACGATAATCGGCAATGTGATCCACGCCATGCGCGCGAAAGAGGTCACCACGACGCTTGATCTCATCGTCTATCCCTTGAAGCACGCTCAAGCCGAATTCTCTCTCGCTCTCGATGGCTATAACACGAGCGTGTGGCAGCTTATGAACTGCATAGGGTTTAAACTCTACGCCTTTCTTGAAGTCTACCAGGTAGAGAGTAACATCATCAGGGCTATACGTCATCACCAGGTTGGTAATGAGAACATGAAGTAACGTGGATTTTCCCGAACCTGTTTTTCCCCCTACGAGAACATGCTGGGCAGTTCCCTTGCCGAGATCCAGGTATTGTAAACGTCGCGCTCCTGCCGGCCCCAATGGTACTCGCAAGCCATTCGCGGTACTACCTGTCCACCATTGCTCAGGAAGGGGCGCTATACGCTCAAAGGGAACTTCCACCTTGCTGGATTCTAGGGCTGCCTTGCCTACGGCATTAACGATGTGATTGAAAACTTCCGTCTCCGGTGGCGTGTCCAATTCCAGCAGACAATCCCGAAAGTCATCATCGTCCCATACAAATTGCTCACCATTCCAAGTGATAACCGTAGAGACTTGTTCTAAGTCCATCAGGTTAAAGCCATGAGGTAACGATTTCTCTGTGTCAGTCAAGACCACCGTATAGACACCACAGCGAGGGCCATTTTGGGCAATGCTGACCAAACGGGAGGCTACGTCTTCACCGAAATTTGTAGGAAAATCAAATACCGCCAGGACATGGTAGGATTCGGAAACTTCCCCTGCATTTTCATTGTATTCTTCGATCGTGTCATACTGGTTGCGTAGATATTTCTGGATGACGACTTCTATATGTTCGGTAAGATCATCTAATTGCCGGTCGATATGTTCGGGTTTTGTCCAAACCTTGCTCGTGATCAGATCTTCATCGTAATCAGCCAGGTGCATAAAGGCAGCTACATTTTGTCCCAAACCAACTGGATCGATGAATGTAAAGCGCAATTTGCCCGAAGGGACAGTAGCTAGTAAACGCAGCATCACAGATTGCATTGCTTGTGCAGCCTGTTGTTTGGCCTTCTCAGAAGCTTTGAATAAGGCGTTTTCTCCGCCAAATAGTGGCAGAAAAGCAGGGAGCGTAAAGTGCTGCCACGCATCTATCTCTTCAAGTTGTCCCATACGAACGCACTCCGGGATTGTCTCTTCTGTTGCCGGTGTCCAGGACTGCCAGCTTGGATCGTCCCATGGAGTAGAAGCCATGCCGGTGGACTGCGTGATGGAACGAACATCTTCAACCGCTGACATCGCAGTAGCTTCATAAGCCGATTGGGCCTCGGACACTGCCTTCTTGTAACGAGCTTCACTTTTTTCGACGTTGGCTTGGTACTCTTCTTCCGCTTGTTCCAGAATGCGGTCGTACCAGAACTGTGCATCGGAAACGGCTTGGGCGAGTAGAGTGACGTGGCTCTCTATCTGCTGGATGAGTTCCTTTTCGGATGGCATGTGAAACCTCCAAACTAATAATCATAGCGACCAAGGTCACGGTCACGGAGAAGTATATGAGTCTCGCACAAACTTACCACTGTCAAAAAATACATAGGCCAGGTGGTGTGTCCAGCCATCGCTATCACGGAATACAAAGCCACCGGTAAACTTCTGTAACCTGTACACGGAAGCACCTGGACTCTCACGATCCTGATCTCTCATTCTGTCCACACCCCATCCCAAACCATGTCTTACTTCAGAATAGTCACACCAAATGCGACCAAATCCCTGAATGGGTTGCTGCGGATAGGGACGTTCTCTATCGCAAGAATAATCTGGATCTCCCTTGTGCCAGGCGCTTGGATATGCCTTCCAGGTTCCCGAGCCAGTCCACGCTCCCTTTCCCTGGCCACTTTCAAGAACAACGTAGACTTGCGGAGTGCTCTCGTCGTCCGGTTCGTAAATGAACATGTGTCCATGCTCGAATGGCTGTTCAGCAAAAGTATAGGGGGGAAAATCCCTATCCGACTGCCATTGGCCCAACGGACACCCCAGCCTTGTATGGTATTTTGCCCAAAGGTTGACAAATAACCCAGTGGGTCTGGCGCACGGTGTAGCCGAGGCTGTGAGTGTTGGGATAGGAGCAACTGTTGGAATGGGAATCACTGTTGATGGCAAATTTGTAGGAAGGACTGGTTCTGCCACGCCCTGAACAGGTGTCCTTGTCACCGGAGATTTCGGAACGGTTTCTGTAGCCGTGGCCATACGTGTTGTAGGCGCAGTCGTCCTCACTGCTAAGTCACCCTGTGGGCGGGAGCCAAGGTTTTCAGTGCCCGTTTGTATCTTCTGGTACAAAAAGCCCCATGCAGCGATTACGCCTGTTACAGCAACTACTATCTCGATAAGCACAAAAAGCAATCGTCGTCTCCGCGCCCACAGTAGGCGACACGACTGCAAGCGGTTTGCATTTTCATGAATGTTCTGGTAGGCTCTATTCGCCAGCGCAACAGCATCAGCAAGTTCTTGAACAGCATGATCGTCGGAACCAATGGTTGGTCTTCGGCGTTCACTTTTCACAAGCGCTTTTTGTAGGCCAGCATGAGCGAGAACAACACTCGCTCTCTCCATTGCTTGCTTTGTTTCGCCCAGGTTTTCATCCGCCTTCTTACGAGATTCGCTCCGTGACGATTGACATGCGGCCTTCTCCTTCTCCAGGCGCATCATAGCGTCAGTCTCAGCAATCGCGCGCTGCTCAGCTACACGACGCAGAGCAACCAACATCTCGCGCTGACGCTGCATAGATTCAGGCATTTGCTCTTCCATCTTTCTTTTAGGTGCACACGAACAATCAATTGGCCTCGGTCAACGAGACCACGAGGGGTGACTATCATCGGAGGCATCAGTTATCAATTGTGTCACGACTGCACCACTTTCTACGTCGAGAATCAGGATGTCCCGATCCCCAAGCCGGTCTGAGGAGAATGCAATTTGCCGGCCATCCGGGGACCAGGCAGGGTCTGTGTCTGTCGCGGGGTCGCTTGTCAAGCGCCGCTCGCCGGTTCCATCCACATTAATGACGTAGATGTCTACGTTACCATTCCGCTTTGAAACGAATGCAATCCGCTTTCCATCTGGAGACCATACTGGCGCATAGTCTGGGACGCTGTTATATGTCAAGCGTGTCTGTCCGCCACTGTCGATGTTCATGATGTACAGTTCATCACGGTTCGTACCGACGCGCTCGGCCGCGAACACCAACTGTCTTCCAGTCGGATCCCACGAAGGGTGGAAGTCTTTGGCCGCATCGTGCGATACATTGCTTTCACGATACCCATATCGTGAGTCTGCCACAAAAATCTCCCAGTTGTCTGGCCGCTTGGAGCGATAAGCAACTTTCCTTCCATCTGCCGACAGAGCCGGTTGTTTTTCTACACTCGAGTTGTACGTAACACGCTCAATGTTGCCGCCATCCACGTCCATCACATAGACTTCGTTGGCTGAACTGTCTTCATCTGATCCACCACGGGTAAATGTGATTTTTCGCCCATCCAGAGACAGGGACGGCGCAAAGTGGGCAACGCCGTAAGTGAGTTGGACAATCTCTGAAAAGTCCGGTACGGTGACCGTGTAGATTTGTGGACTTCCGCTTCGGTTGCTCTGAAAGACAATTTTGCTCTCTGTGCTTGCAGCCTTCGGTAGCTTACTTGGTGTTGTGGGTGTACGTGTCGGTCTCAACGTAGGTGTACGGGAGGGCGTTGGCGTGTTCACAGGGCTATTCTCTGGGCGGCCATGAGTCGGTGTCCTGTTGTAAGGGGTTAGCCCGGCGACAGGGGTGGCAGAGTTCGCCGGGCCAGAGGAGCCGGCAATCGCAGTAGGAGCAATGGCAACCGTAGGGCTAGTTGTGGCCGCCCCTGTTCCAGGCTCACGTAAACCCAATCTTTGCATCATGCCGTACAGATGTGGGAGAGAGACGAGTCCAAGTGATGTGCCCAGCAAAACGCCCACAAGCACCAATGCGCCCCCAAGCACCAATCGCTTCTTCAACCATGCTCGCCGCCACCTCCATCGCTTCAAATGGTTAACGCCAGCACCCGCATTTCGTGCTGCTTCGACAGCGAGCGTGACATTTCGTGCCAGTTCCTGGGCATGGTCGGCGTCCAGACTGGTTTCAGAAATGTTGGGGGAACGTTGCTGCCACATATCCTGCAAATCGGCATCGGTTAGAACGGCCTGGATTTCCGTCTGCAGATCATGAACTTTGGATTGTTGTGCGGCGGCCGTCTCGCGAGAGCTACTCAGAGCAACTGAGGCCTCGCTGAGCGCCTTTTCAAGACGCTCTTTTGAAGCTACCTCCGTTCGGGCGCGCTGGCTTGCGACTTTACGTAAAGAGCTCAGGATTTCTCGCTGGCGTTGTACGGGTGTTGGCTCACGCATAATCAATCTCGATTGTTGTTCTCATCAATACACAAAGACATCGAAGCTGCGTAGTTTGGCCGCGACGATGCAAAGAGAAAACACGAGGCCATTCGTTTACCCACCTTTCGCTATTACCCGTGCAGGCATGTTCTTTAACCCCATTTCAGTGGCTATAAGCAGACGGTGGTAGCCATTGACGACATTATATGTGTTTCCTACCTTTTCCAGCCGGATAGCAGTATCCCCGTAAAAGGCATCGTAGATGCGACGATAACCATGCTCGTGATCGAGGCCTTGTTTCGCGTCCATTTGAGAGAAATAGTCACCGTTAGCACCGGATTGCACGGCCGGCCGAACCACGCTCTCCAGTTTGCGAATCCCCTCCTTCATCTCTTCATAGGACACTTTGTAAAAGTCAGATTTGCCTTTGACATGCGAGTCGCTGAGGTCCACACGTTCTATTGACACATCTAGAATTCCTCGTTCCTCCCAAGCCCCACTCCCGACTTTTGCTGTACTTGCACTGGTGCTTGGTGAAGCGGGTGGGACATGTCTTCCGGCCGGCGGTGCCATCGTCGTGTAGGAATGCAGAATCGTAATACTTTTCCCCAGCAATACAGCAGCCTTGGGTAGATCACTGTTCAACCGTGCCGCGAGCCGTTGTGCTTCCTGCTGGTAATCGGCAACGCTCTTCTGCACCCGGCGGGTCCAGCGTTGGACATTCTGGAGCTCAGCTTCCGCTTTTTGCAGATGAAAACGAGCCTGGCGCAAGGCATATTCATGGGCTGAGCAATCAGGAGGATAATAGCGGCCTTCTCGATCACGATAGCCGGATGCTTGACAGCGAGCGAGGGCTGCCTCGGCCTGTCGTACGATCTCTTGCCTTCGTTGTACCTCTCGCCGCCAATAGGCAAGCCGCTCTTGCAAGTACTCCATCGTGCGGCGGATCTCTCTTTCGACGGCACGCAGCGCATCCTGGGCCTGGTCGGTGAAAACTCCCAGTGCCCCCTTTAGCTCCTCGATCGCATGGATGGCGAGTACATTTGCTGATGGACTCATGGCGCTATCCTCAACGTTGGGCCAGATATTCCCGCAGCCGCCGGGCCTTCTTCAACAAGAAGGGAATGTGCCGTTCGGACGTACGATTGAACTGGTGCAGCACACGCATAGTCTGTTCGAACTCACTGGCGAACTTCCGGTGTTCCTGGTCGCGCCAGGTGCCGCCGAGCCGCTTGAACTGGCTCTGCAAACGAGACGTGCTGCTTTGCAGTTGAGCATTGAACCGTTTAAGTTCCCGTGCAAAACGCTCAATGTCTTCAGGGTCTGCAATTGCCTTTGGGGACATGTTGGTTACCTCCCCTAATCACTACCAATAAGACCAAACAAAGCACATCAACAAAACAGGCTACGGGTTGAAGTGCCTCCCAAAGTCATATACATCAACATCGACGATTCTCTCGGCGAGAAAGACAAGGACACCCGCCATCTAGAGCCGATCGCCTGGTTCTTCGACCACAGCGAAAGCACCAGAAGCAAACCCCGTTACAAGAATGGCTTCTGCTATGTGGTCTGTACCATGCGGGTCGGCCCCAACGTGGCGACCCTCGACCTGCGGCTCTACCTGCGGGAAAAGACGGTCCGTCGACTCAACCGGAAGCGGCCCAAAGGAGGGCGCCTTTCCTTTCGCAGCAAGTACCGCATCGCTCGCCAAATCCTGGTCGAGTTGGCCCCCCTCCTGCCCAAAGGGTGGAAGGTCTATGTCCAATTCGACTCTTGGTACGCTTCCCAACACCTAATCAAGTTTATCCGCCGCCGAGGCTGGCATGTCACCTGCGCTCTCAAGTGCAACCGCAGGCTCAACGGCAAGCGCCTCGACCACCACGCCCGGGCGCTCAGGCACCGGTGGTACACACGAGTCCGCGTGACCACTGCGGACGGGGACGAGCAAACCTACTATGTGCGACGGCTGGAGGGCCGTTTAGCCGAAGTCCCTTACGATGTCCGCGTTTACTTCTCGAAAAGGCACCCCAGGGAGAAATCCCCGGCGTACATTGGCTGTACGGATCTCACTTGCTCGGCCAAGCAGGCCTTGCAAGGGTACGCCTGGCGTTGGTCGTGCGAAACCGTCAACTTTTATCTGAAGACCCAGATAGGGCTGGCAGGTTTCCGCGTCCAGTCCTACGAGGCGGTGGACAAATACGTAGTCGTTGTCCATTTGGCTTGGGCCTACGCGGAACAACGCTTTGCTCAGGAACGTTCCGCCCTAGTCAGGACGTACGGCGACATCATCCGGCAGCATCGGGACGAGCATGCCATCGACTGGCTACAAGGAGCCATCAAGATGGCCATCGAAACGGGCGACCCCCAATTGGTTCTGCGGCGTTTCTTACGCCTAGCCTCGCTTGATGATCGCTTCGTTTATGGCATTTACAATTTTCTGGATGTACTCTCGATCTTTCGAGATGAGCGCATCGGACTCTCCCGATGCGCTGCCGAGTCTCACTATGTAACTGGGTTTGGCGATAGCGGCTATCGCTATTCCTGCAGCCAGCACAAGTATGCCAAAAATGACCCCCCCAGCGCTATTGGAAGCAGTAGAAGTACAAGCGGCGATAGACAAGCCTACGATGGCAATCACGATCCCAGGGGTTCGGTTAACCGGTTTTTCCCCCATCGTGACAGACGTGATGTTGGCCATTGCATAAGTCTTTCCCCCCAACACAGCTCGTGCATTGGTCACCTGGATAGCACTATCCGAATAATACACAGTCTCTTCTGACATCATTCTGTCTCCTTTCGATCTTCCTTGACTCGACGCAAAACAGGCACCAGGTGGGTACAGCGAGATGAAGTGCACCCTAATGGCGCGGCCAGCTCATGCGCTCGTACGAACTTTCGCCTTGGCGAAACAAAAACAGGCTTCGCACAATTACAGCAAGACAAACGTTGCTGCCCTCGCTAACGACATTTTCCAGAGTACTCCGTACAAGCATAACCGATACTGAAAACTCCGCAGAACTCTTGAGTTTTGGTATTTGTTACCCGGCCCCGCCGT
>CAZFFM010000109.1:0-10520 GCA_964517425.1 uncultured Ardenticatenales bacterium
CGTGTCTTCGTGGTTCATTTGAGAGAATTGCCGCGCAAGAAAATGACGGCCACCCAACGGGAAAAATCTTGCCTTGTGCGTAGGGCAAGATTTCTCGCTTCGCTCGAAATGGCAGATTCACCAATGCCGGCACAGCGACGACAATGGGCGGGGGAATACTTGCCCGATTCCATCGCTCCAGGGGAAGCGATGGGTCGGGTCTTAAGGTGAACGGGAAGCGATGCAATACGCAGCACGCGCCACGCGCCACCACAGCGGCCACCTGACTGGTTCTATTCCCGAAGCAGCGCCGCCGCAATCCCTATTCTGTGTTACGAAAGGGGTAAACTGTCGCGCAGGGCCAGATCGACGCGTATACTTCCGAACTGTGTGCCGAGTGGTACGACAAGGCGGTCGATGTCCAGGGTCGAGAGTTTGGCCCCCTTGCCAATGATCAACATAGGCACAGAGATGTTCGAGTGATAGCCCGCCACAGCAAGTTTTGTGCTGGCCTTTCCGGTAATGACATTACCAAGTTCGGCAATCCCACTTTGGGCCATTTCGTCGAAAGCCGTACACTCCTGCCCCATCATCTGACCTACCAGGTTGCGCGCAGTCTCATAGGACATGCTGTAGATGACCGTGCCTTGCACTTCACCGATCAGATTGACAAGCGTAGCCACTTCTTCTGTGGAAATCGCACCCCGTTCCAACGACAAAGCGCCGCGCGTTATGTCTGCACCGGTTTCCATCTTCAGAACTTCGCCCATCGCCACCAGAAAAGGATTAAGAAATTTAACGTTCATGGTTCGCTCCTTTCCTAATTTTCACGCAGGGCAATGTGGATCTCCATCGTACCGTACAGGGTATTGAGGGGGACCACCAACCGCTGAAAGTCGAGCGTCGAGACCATTACACCCTTCCCGATGATCAGGGTGGGGGGCGAAAGATTGGCGGTGAACCCGCTGGCCGATAGCTTGGTACTGGCCCGACCAGTGATCACGTTACCTAACTCGCCAATCCCACTTTGCGCCAATTCATCGAATTCCTCAAATGGTTGTCCCATCATCTCCGATACAAGCGCCAGAGCCATAGAGATCGGCATACCGAAAAGTACCATCCCCTGAACATCACCGACGATGCTGAGCATCGTGGTTACCTCTGTAGTGGTGTAAGCGGAGCGCTGTAAGTGAATTTCCCCTCTTGATGCTTCGGCGTTGACCTCTTGTTGCAAAACCTCGTTGGCCGCGGAAATGAAAGGGTTTAGAAACTCAACATTCATAGAGTCATCTCCCTTCGTGCAAGAATTCTTCGGCCCAGTTTACAGCCTTGTACTCTTCGTTCATCAGGTCCTCCATATCTTCCTGGAGCCAGCTCATAGCGCGCAATGCCTGCACATCCAGGCGGTATTCCAATCCATCAATGCCCAGGCCGATTCCGGCCATCAGTGCAGCCGCATCT
Source organism: uncultured Ardenticatenales bacterium (assembly GCA_964517425.1). Taxonomy (GTDB): domain Bacteria; phylum Chloroflexota; class Anaerolineae; order Ardenticatenales; family JAADHH01; genus JAADHH01. The sequence continues at coordinate 1,441 of CAZFFM010000109.1, forward strand.
GCCACGTGGACGGCTGCTGCCAGCAATGCACCATCTGTTGCCTGAGACGGGTCGTGATGCCATGCAATTGCGTCGCACAACGCATCTGGCAAGTTCCATTTGCGCGCCACTTCTGCCCCCAGATGTGCGTGGTCTATGCCCAATAACGCAGACTCCGTCTCGTCGAACGCTTTAATATCCTGGCCATTTCCTTCTTCTTGCTCCTGGGAAGGCCAGAGGCCGGGCCGCCCCACAAAGGCATCGAGCACCAGCTTGCCCACGTCGTGGAGCAGCCCAGCAACGTAGGCCTGGTCCCGCTGGTCACTGTGCTCTCGAGCCATGACGGTCCGCGCCCCCGCTGCTACGGCGATGGAATGACGCCATAAATCCCCGCGCATTATCGCGTAGCCGGAGACCGGTCGCCCCAGGAAGTTGGTCGTGGTAGCAGCAAGCACCAATTGGCGGAGTGTGTTCAGCCCCAGACGCATCATGGCCTGTTCGATTGTACTGGCCGGAGAGTAGCCGGCGTAGTATGGGGAATTCGCCCAGGTAAGTACGCGACTCATCAGCGCTTCGTCCAGGGTCAAGACCTCGGCCAATTGGATCATCGTCGAATCGGGATCTTGTATGAGCTGCAATATCTTCATCGCCGCTTGTGGAAGCGGCGGAAGGTCTTGTACCGCATCTAAAAGTTTCTGTAACATGATTTCCTGTTCAGTCATAGAATCGTCCTCAGATGTCAGTCGCCAGTCACCAGATGTCAGTCGCCAGATGTCAGATGTCAGTCGTCAGATGTCGGGTATCGGGTGTCACGTTGTCTCCCCTGCTCCCCTACTCCTCTGCTCCCCTACTCCTCTGCTCCCCTTGTCTCCCCTGCTCCCCCGCTCCCCTGCTCCCCCGCTCCCCTGCTCCCCTGCTCCCCTTGTCTCCCCTGCTCCCCTGCTCCCCCGCTCCCCGCTCCCTACTCCCTACTCCCTACTCCTTGCTCCCCTGCTCCCCCGCTCCTTTACTCCCTACTCCCCTACTCCCTGATTCCTTGCGATAAAACGAAATGCCGGCACTCTTGAAACCGATGGCCTGTGCTCTTGTGACGATTTCCGTACCGCCGACAAACAGTACCCCGCCGGGGGTCAACGCATCATAGAAGCTGCGGTATAGCTTATCCTTCGTCTCATCGGTGAAGTAAATTACGACGTTCCGGCAGACAATCAAGTCGAACTTGTTGCGCATCGTGTCTTTCAGCAAGTTAAAGTAGCGGAACCGTACCATGCGGCGCAACGATTCGGCGACGTAATGCCCATCGCCATTCTTGGAGACCAGATACTTGCGCCGTAGAGCATTCGGGATCGTCTTCACATCATCGTTGCCATAAGGCCCGCCCGCCTTCGACTTCTCCAAATTGAGGCGGTCGATGTCCGTGCCCAGAATACGGTGCGGGCGGTGCGGTGTCATCTCCGTTAAGATCATGGCCAGCGTGTAAGGCTCGCCGCCATGCGAGCTGCCGGCGCTCCAGACCGAAAGGTGCTGCCGGGTACGCAGCAACTCCGGCAGAACTTTCTCCTGCAGATAGGCGAATTTCTGCGGGTCACGGAAAAAGGAGGAAACGTTGATAGTGATGAAATCTTTAAAGTTTTGTAATGTCTCCTCGTCTCGTTCCAGCGTTCGCATGTAATCGGCCCACGACTCAAATTTGCTGCGACGCAGCAAGCTATCCAGCCGCCGCCGCATCTGCTTGCTCTTGTAGCTCTGCAGGTCAATACCGGTCAGAGCCAAAACCTTTCGCTGTAATTGTACGTATTCCCTGTCTTCCATCTTGCTTCTCTTTCCCACTATGTATACTGAAACGTACTGCGTAAGGCTGTTCGTCGTGAAGCCTTTACGAAGCACGCATTACGCATTACTTTTCCATTCACCATTTATCGTTTCGGAGGCACTCCCTACCTCATCTTGCTCAAGATCATGCGCACCGTTTCCGCGGCGACTTGGGGCAGCGGTACGACCAAATCGGTCGCCCCGCTCTCGGCTACACTCTTCGGCATGCCGTAGACCACGCAAGTGGACTCGTCCTCAGAGATAATTCTTCCCCCGCGCTCCTTGATCGCAATGGCTCCATCCGTACCATCGTGCCCCATACCGGTCAGGATGACGCCGACGACGCGCGGACCGTACAGCCCCGCCACACATTCCATGGTCACATCTACAGAAGGGCGCACGCCGTTCACCGTAGGGCCGTCATCCAGGGCAATCTTGCCGCCATGTTCCACCAACAAATGGTGTCCTCCCGGCGCGACTAGCACTTGCCCCTTGAGCAGCGAATCCTCTTCGCCAGCTTCTTTCACCTGCAGAGGCGAAGCCTGGTCCAAACGATTGGCCAGCGAGCGGGTAAACCCCGGCGGCATGTGCTGGACAACAATCACCGCTGCCGGCAGATCGGCCGGCAGTGCGGGGATCACCTCGTAAAGTGCGCGCGGCCCACCGGTCGAGCTGCCCACGACCAGCAACGTGTCGTGTCGCCCCGGTGGGGACAACCGGCTCGGAGTGGGCGAGGCGGGGAATCTTTTTCGCTCGGCCAACCGGCGCAATGGCACGCGACTGCCGGCGGCAGCCTTGACCTTGGCGATCAACTCCTCCATGACCCGGCCCACGGTGACAGACATGGCCGGCTTCGCCACGAAATCTATCGCTCCCAAATGCAGCGCGCGCAGCGTGGATTCGGCCCCTTCTGTGGTCAGGCTGCTCACCATGATCACCGGCGTGGGCTGCTCCTTCATCAGCCGCTCCAGCGTAGCGAGCCCGTCCAGCCTGGGCATCTCTACGTCCAGCGTAACCACATCGGGACGCAGCTCTTTGATTTTTTGCAGCGCGTCCAGGCCATCCCGGGCCTGGTCGATTACCTCAATCTGAGGATCTTCGGTAAGATGTTTGCTTACCGCGTGGCGGATAAACGCTGAATCGTCTACCACCAACACGCGAATTGGTTTGGACATCAAAATCTCCCCACTTGCCAGAAGTCAGATGCCAGATATCAGATGCCAGACGTCTGACGACTGGTGTCTGACGATTGACTACTCCCTAGCCAAGCATTTTCTGTACAGCAGCAAGCACCCGATCTTGTTCGAATGGCTTGACGACAAAATCACGCGCGCCGGCTTTGATGGCTTCCATAACCACCGATTGCTGGCCCAAAGCCGTCAACATAGTGACACGGGCATTGGGGTCTATCTGTTTGATCTCCCGTAAGGCCTCCAGCCCATCCATCTCCGGCATGGTGATGTCCAGCAATATGCCGTCCGGACGCTCCGCTTTGAACTGTTCTACGGCTTCTCGTCCATTTGAGGCCTCTATCACATCGTAGCCATTTGCTGAGAGCAACTTGGAACATCGCATGCGCATGAATTGCGCATCATCCACAACTAACACTTTTGGCATGGCTCTGTTTCCTCCTTGGAGCGAATAGGCGAGTCACTCTTTGGTCCTCGTTCCGTATTCCCTACTTCCTACTTCATTCACTATTCACAAATCTTTCTCTTCCTGTCCCATGGAGCGCAGGGTGACGCGCCCGTTTGCGATGTGCAATTTCACCGTGCGGCCGGCATGGCCGCCGGTTTCTTCTACACGCAAGCGCACGCCCTCTTTCTTGAGTACTTTGCGGGCTTGCTCTGCATTCTGTGCACCAATGTTGAACACATTGTTAAAGCCCGGAGCCGTCAACATCTGGGCACCCCCGGCCATCCGGCAGATCAAGCGCGACCGTTTTGCACCCAACTTCTCTACCTTTTGCATCATCGCCGGTATGCCTGTATCCACAAATTTGGTTTTGTTGGCATCCCCGTTTCTGTGCAAAGGTAGCATAGCGTGAAGCATCGCCCCAACTTTTGCAACGGGATCGTAAACAGTCACTCCCACACACGATCCCAACCCGTACGCTACCAGGACGTCAGTCGCCTTGCTCGAGACAACCAATTCCCCCAAGCCTGCAGAGATTGTATTAACCGCCATTTTGAGGCTGACCTTTCAAGTGTGCTTGTAGGGGGATGAGATCGGGCACGACCCAAAAGAAGACGTTAAGCTCACGTTCCAGGCCGCTGAACACAGTCTCCAGGAGCATGATGTCCGGTTCAGCCCCGGCCGCGGCGATCAATATGATGTTCAAAATGGCACCCAGCATGTCTACCATGACCGCAGGGGGGGATGGGTACGTATTGAAACCGGTGACGGCAGAGACCGCGTTCAAAAAGAAAGAGGCCGTAAGATTGCCCACCTCACCCAACGCCGATCGTTCCAGGCTGCCGAGTTCTTTAGTCGTACCCTCCGGTTCACCAAGCAACATATCTACCAATTGAAGGGCGTCGGAATAGGGGATGACCAGCATTACGTGGCCGGGCATATCTCCCTGCGCGATCAGGTAGACACCGACGACAACCTCCTCTGCGCCACCGACACGCTTGACCACTTCTGATATCGGTACGATAGCAATATCTGTTGTGACAATCTTGATCTCCTGTCCCAACATGCCGGATAGCCCTGTTGCTACATGATACATGCCCTTCGTGGACAGTTCTCTTAGTATCTTTTCCGTCGCTCTATCTAATTGTGGCATTTGAACCTCTCTCAAAAGTACTTTGGGCGGGGTGCGTATTTCGTAATGCGTGCTGCGTGTGTCAGGTGTCGGGCATCGGGCGTCAGATGTCACGTCTCCCCCTGTCTCCCCACTCCACGCTCCCTACTCTCCGCTCCACGCTCCACGCTCTCCGCAGCTACACGCGCCCCACGTTGTTTTCCTGAATGGCCGTCTTGACAATGCTGGGCACGTCTACGATCAGGGCAATGCTGCCGTCCCCCAGGATACCGCCGCCCGAAAGACCGCGAATGTCTCCCATCAAATCACCCAGCGATTTGATCACCATCTCCTGCTGGCCGACCAGGGAATCGACCACGAAGCCGACCTCCATCTCGCCCCAGCGCACAGCGACCACGAACAACTTGTCCCGGCCATGCCCATTGCGCGCAAAGCCGAAGAAGTCGCCGAGCCGCAGGAGCGACAGAACGTGCCCACGCAATTGGATGTTTTCCCGTCCGCGTATCGTCTTGATCTCGTCTTTGCGAATACGCAAGGTCTCTGTGACCGACGAAAGAGGCACGGCATACGTCTTCTCGGCCAGGGAAACCAACAGGCTGGGGACGATGGCCAAAGTGAGGGGCATACGCACCTCGAAGCGCGAACCTTTGCCCAATTCGGTACTCACACTGACCGACCCGTTCAGCCGCTCGATGTTGGTGCGTACCACGTCCATGCCCACGCCCCGGCCCGAAATGTCGGTGATGCGCTCGGCTGTAGAAACACCGGCCCCGAAGATCAGGTCCACAGCTTCTCGTTCACTCATCTTCGCCGCTGCTTCTGCCGAAATCGTGCCCTTTTGCACGGCAGAGGCCTTTACCTTTTCGGCATCGATGCCGCCGCCATCGTCTTCCACAGTGATCACGATCTGGTTCTCCTCGTGCCGGGCCGAGAGGGTGACTATCCCCGTCTCCGGCTTGCCGGCGGCGACCCGTGCCTCCGGAGATTCGATCCCGTGGTCTACGGAATTGCGTATCAAGTGCATCAGCGGATCCCCGATCTCTTCGGTCACCGAGCGATCCAGTTCCGTCTCTTTGCCATAGATGTGCAGATCAATTTTCTTGCCCGCTTTACGTGAAAGGTCTCGTACAACACGCGGGAACTTGTTGAAAACGTTCTCAATCGGCACCATCCGTACCCGCATGACCTCCTCTTGCAATTCGTCCGTAATGCGTGCCACGTGCGTTACCGCTTCGCTCAGCCTGGCCACGCTATCATCGTCCCCATAAGCTGCCTCCAGATCAGCACGGATCTGGAAAAGGCGGGTGCGGTCCGTGACCAATTCGCCGACCAGATTCATCAGGTTGTCCAGACGCTCCACGCTGGTACGTATGGTCTTGCTCACATGGATCGAACTTTTTTGTGCCGCTACGTGAAGCAGCTCCTCTTTCGATTTTCCGCGAGCTTCAGGGCCAAGGTCAATGATACGGCGATTTTTCTCTTTGCCTGCGGCCAGGGGGCCCAGGTTTACATCCCGTTGATCATGATCGGAAGGGGACGGCTCCGTCACCGGTTCTGGTGACCGGGCCGATTGCAATACCGGTGGTTGGATCGGTTGCGGTGCTGCTGGTGTCGCGGGAAAATTAGGAATCACCGAATGTTCCCCGCTCGACGATGGCTGCAATTCTTCTGTTGCTACTCCATAAGGTTTTACCCGCGCTTGCTGAATCTCCATGATTTCGTCTATGAGGCACAGGATCGTAATCTGGTCCTCGGGCGTAGCCAGAATCACGTCCAGCCGGCCGGCAACTTGTCCCGCTTCAATTTCCTCCATCGTTGGCCGTGAGGAAATCACCTCGCCGGCCCGGTTCAGGTCCATCACGACCAACATGGCTCGGGCCGCCGGTGCAATGCTGTCCGAAGCGATGACAACTTCTGACAAGAAGGCAGACCACCCCTCGGCTTGCCTTGCCTGCAAGCGGCTCTCTTCTTCTGTCGAAAGAGGCCACCCGCCGAGTTCTTCTTCTTGGCTCCCTTCGTCTGATGCGCCGGCGTCCGGAACCTCTGCCGTACTCAAGGCTTCGAGCGTCGCCACGACTCCTTCCACATCTATGGCGCTCTCTTCCAGGGTGATGACTTCTTCCTTCAATATTTTGAGCAGGTCCAGCCCTTCGAGCAACGCGTCGATGAGGGATGGCGTGGGCGTCAGCGTCTCCTTGCGAAACCCGTCCAAGACGTTTTCCATGATGTGCGTCAGGTCTGCCATACGACGATGGTTGATCATGCCGGCAGCCCCTTTCAGGGTATGCGCCGCGCGAAAGATTTCCTGCAGGAGTTCTTGGTTGTCCCCCTCTTGTTCAAGGCGTACCAGGTCTTCATCCAAAGCCTGCAGGTGCTCGTCAGCCTCCTGAATAAAAAGTTCTACCTCATCCGGTTCCAGATCAAATTGTAAGGCCATACTGTTATCCTCTCTTCGCTGCCCAAAGCCCTCGGTTTTAGATTACTGCGTGCTGCGTACTGTGTGCTGCATTTTCGCGCTCCCCGCTCCCCGCTCCCTACTTCCTACTTCTTACTACTCCCTACTCCCTGTTCATCATTCTGCATTCATCATTTCAGAGTCGCTCCACACGCCACACTTGCCACACTGCACACGTGAACACTGCTATTGTACCATACCCTCAGCGGCCCGTCCATAAAAATTGCGTAAGTGTTTGGGCCACATGGCATGTGCAAGGCGTGTTGCGTGTGTCGTGTATCAAGTGTCGGGTACTGTGTACTGCGCGTTACACAATCCGTTGACAATTACGCATTGTCCATTTGACAATTGAACATTGAAATCCCCCTACGCCGCCTGCGGCAGGTCGGTGCCCTGGAGAAGCTCCTGCTCGTCCATGCGCAGCACACGGTCCAGGTCCAACAGAATAATCAGGCGATCCTCCAGCTTGGCAATCGCCCGCAGGTAGGCCGATTCGACCGTAGTCACCAGGGCAGATGGTGGTTCGATGTTCGCTGTCGGCACGCGCAACACCTCCGAAACCCGATCCACGACCAGGCCGACGCGTTGCCCCCCCATTTCTACGACAACGATACGGGTCTCTTTGTCATGATCGTCGTGGGACATGCCAAACCGTTTGCGCAGGTCAATGACCGGGATGATCCCGCCACGCAAGTTGATCACCCCTTCGACAAACTCCGGCGCACGCGGCACCTCGGTAATCGTCTGCATGCGGATGATTTCCTGCACCCGCCCAATGTCCACGCCGTACAGCTCCTGCGTCAGACCGAATACTACCAGTTGTTCCTCTGCTTGCACACTTGCTTCCTTGTTAAACATAGGTTCCCTCCCTCAATTTTGGATTTTAGATTTACGATTTTGGATTGCCGTGTTGCGCGTCGCCTGTTGCGTATGGTCCATCCGTTGACAATTGACGATTTGCAATTGACAGTTGAGTGTTTTCATTGCCCTTCTCACCAGAGCGTCTGTACAGGATACTGCGCGATATGCGGGTCGGTAGTCAGAATGGGCATGTCTTCCATCTGGCTTTGCGCGACCAGGATTCGATCAAATGGGTCCCGGTGATGGGATGGCAATGTGTACACATGCAAGGCATGACTCATTTCAATCGGTAAGCTGCGAATTGCGTTGGCCGCCAACTGCTCGGCAATGAAATGTTCCAGATCGCCCGACAAGGTCAGCTTGCCCAATTTTGACTTGATAGAAATCTCCCAGCCGCTGGCAGCACTGAGAAAAAGTGTGTTGCTGGAATCGCTGATCAGTTCATGGGCGCGAGATGAAAGCCGCGGATGATTATCAATCCACCAGAGAAACGTATGGGTGTCCAACAAGATATTCATCCCTCTTCCCGCCCTTCAAACATGTTCAGAAGTTCGTCCGGCAAGGGAGCATCAAAATCGTCGGCTATCCAGATTTTGCCACGAGCGCTTCCCGGCACGCGTTTGGGCAATTCCCGTGCCAGAGGCACCAAACGCGCGACCGGTTTTCCCGCCTTCGCAATGATGATCTCTTCTCCTGTTGCTACGCGAGAAAGCAGCTTTGAAAAATGTGTCTTTGCTTCGTGAACATTTACCATTGTCGTCACGATAGTTCCTCCCTCTGACGTTACTGTTCAGCCTTGGGCAATCTGCGTCCTATTACCTTTATTATAGACTAAACAGTGGACTAAGTCAAAGGTGTTACGTATTACGCATTGCGTATGATCTATCCGTTGGCAATTGGTCGTTGATCATTGACAATGGACCATTGGTATTCGTTCTACGCTGCCTGCCGAGCAACTTGCGGCGCGGCCCGAACGCCTCTGCCCCGTTCCAAAACGACCACGTCCGCGCCCTCGCCCAGGTCGAAGCGTTGCACTTCTGTCTGCAAGGCGTCGGCCAATTGGCCTAGCTGCTGTGTCGCGGCCAACACTTGCTCCACCTGCGCGCTCATCTCCTCGGTCATCGCACTCACTTCTTCCGCCGCCGCGCTGTTCTCCTCGCTGATGGCGGCCACGTTCTGCATCGACTCGCCCACCTGCGCGCTGCC